>NZ_JBIAGU010000079.1:0-1028 GCF_042869935.1 Kitasatospora sp. NPDC006697 | reverse complement strand
GCCGTCCCTGGCCGCAAGACCGACGTCAAGGACGCCGAGTGGCTCTGCGAGCTCGTCCAGCACGGTCTGGTGAGGCCCAGTTTCGTGCCGCCGCAACCGGTGCGGGAGCTGCGGGACCTGACCCGCTACCGCAGCGACGTCGTCCACGAGCGGACCCGCGAGGCCCAGCGCCTCGAGAAGTTCCTCGAGGACGCCGGGATCAAGCTGTCGCTGGTCGTGGCCGACATTCTTGGCAAGTCGGCCCGCGCCATGCTCGAAGCCCTCATCGCGGGCGAACGTGACCCGCGGGTGCTCTCGCAGCTCGCGCTCGGAAAGATGCGCGGCAAGATTCCGATCCTCAGCGAGGCTCTCACCGGACGATTCACCGCGCATCACGCCTTCGTCGTGCGGGCGATGCTCGACCGGATCGACGCGGCGACCGTGACGGACGAGCGCCTCACCGCCGAGATTGGCCGGCGTCTGGAAGAGCACACCACGCCGGACGGCCGGCCCTTTCGGCGCCTGATCGATCTCCTGGTCACGGTTCCCGGTGTCAGCTCCAGGGCCGCCGAAGTGATCCTGGCCGAGATCGGTACCGACATGTCCCGGTTTCCGACCGCGGGCCACCTGGCCTCCTGGGCCGGCATCTGCCCGGGCAACAACGAGTCGGGCGGCAAGCGGATGTACGGCAAGACCAGACACGGCGACCGCTACCTCAAGGCCGTGCTCGGGCAGTGCGGTTCGAGTGCCGGCCGGACCAAGAACACCTACCTGGCCGCCAAGTACAAGCGGATCGCCGCCCGTCGCGGACCGAAGCGGGCGATGGTCGCCATCGGACACTCCATCCTCGTCTCGGCCTGGCACATGATCACCCACGACATCCCGTACGCCGATCTCGGATCCGACCACTTCCTCGACCGCTTGGGCACCGAAGGCAGAGCACGCAAGACTCGCCGCCTTGTCGGCCAACTCAACCAGCTTGGCTACCAAGTCTCGCTCCAATCGGTGGAGGTGGCCTGACCTGCAGAAACAGTGGATTTTCGTATCAG
>NZ_JBIAGU010000078.1:0-1105 GCF_042869935.1 Kitasatospora sp. NPDC006697 | reverse complement strand
CTAGGGCGCGTATTTGGTTGTGATCAATGGATGGCGTTGGTGAGGTCCTTGATCCAGATCATCGCGCCGCGAAGGTGGAGGCCGGCAAGGTAGCTGTCGGGCTTCTTGTCGCAGCGGGTCGCGATGCCTCGCCAGGCCTTGAGCTTGTTGATCAGGCGCTCGACGGTGTTGCGGTCCTTGTAGAGCTCGGCGTCGTGGGTGACGGGCCGCCCGCCCCTGCTGCCCTTCTTCTTGCGGTTGGCGGCCTGGTCCCGCTTCTCCGGGATGACGGTCTTGATGTGTCGTTCGCGCAGGTGGGCGCGGTTGCCGCGGGAGGAGTAGGCCTTGTCGCCGGCGACCGCGTCGGGTCGGGTGCGGGGTCGGCCGACGGGCCCACGGACACGGACCTTCTTCAGCACGGGGATGAACTGCGGGCTGTCGGCCGCCTGCCCCTCGGTCAGGACGAACGCCAGCGGACGGCACCTACGATCACTCGCGACGTGGACCTTGCTGGTCTGCCCGCCCCTGGAGCGTCCGAGCAGGGCTTCCTTCAGTCGGAGCCTGCGCCGCCGTCGGATGCGTCGCCGTTCTTCCCGTTCTGCGTCGTCGACGGCATCCTGCCCGGCTTGTCCTTTCGGGCCGCCCCCTTTTGCCGGGCGTTCTCCGCTTCGTCGGCGGCCTTCTCCAGGGCGGTCAGCGTGTCGGGGTCCAGGTGCATCCCAGCGGCATCGTGGTGGGCCCGGACAGTCGTGGAGTCCACGCTGACCAGGGACAAGTCCACCTCGCCCCGCTTCGCGGCCTCGGCGATCGCACCTTCCAACAACGCCTCGAAGACGCCGGCGTCACGCCACTGACGGAAGCGGTTCGAGACGGTCGACCAGGCACCGAACTCCCTCGGCATCTCCCGCCACTGCGCGCTCGTCCTGAAGCGCCAGATCACACCCTCGAACTGCTGCCGCAGCCGCTCCGGGTACGGGCCGTACTCGCCGATCGGCAAGTACGGCCCAATGAACTCCCACTCCGCATCCGATAGTTGTGCTCGTGTCACGCAACATGGTCTACCGGATCAGGACCTGTCCATGCAGGCGAATCACAGAAATTGATCACAATCAGATACGGGCCCTAG
>NZ_JBIAGU010000077.1:0-1277 GCF_042869935.1 Kitasatospora sp. NPDC006697 | reverse complement strand
TGCCCTGCGCGGTGTCCATGTCGTCGTTGCAGGCGCTGAGCGAGAGGGCGGCGGTGACGGCCAGGGCGGCGAAGGCGAAGTTGCGGACGCGCATGGTGTTCTCCTCCAGAAGGGGCTGCGGTGCCCGGTGCTCGGTAAGAGCGGGCTTTCGCAGACAGGGACCGCACTTCCGGCGCAGGCGTTGCGTCCGAAGGCCTCCCAGGACAGTGCTGTGACATGTACGGCCGAAACCACCCGCGCCGCCGCCCGCCATGCCGCGCCGCACCCTGGCGCCTACCTGCACGGACGCCGGCCCGGCACTGCCACTGCGCACCGTTGACGCCGTCGTCGATCACCGGAACGAACCCGTGACGTGGACGATCTTGACCACGGATCGCGGCAACACCGCCTGCCCCGGCGCGCCGGCGCGATGTCGGCCTCAGGGTGCTCGCGCAGTCACGCAGCCAGGTTCCGGGTGGTGTGGTCGGGCGGGACGTCGATCCGCTCGCCGGTCTCGGCGTTGAGGGGCACGGTGGCGTATCGCCGGCGGCGCAGGAGCGCTGCCAGGAGGTGACAGGACTCATTCGCGTTGGTGTGGGTCGGGCTTCTGCTGCAGGTTGTCTGTTAGTGCAGTGCTCGCGTTGGGGTGGCTAGTGGCTGCTGTTCAGTGACTGCGACCAGTGTGGTGCGGGGTGTCTGGTCGTGTTCGTTGAGGTTTGCTGGCTTTACTTCGCCCTGACTACCTGGTATCGCCACCGGGTTGTGGGCTAAGTCGAAACGGTGCGTCAGCAATGCGCACCTGTCCTGTGTCGCGGGATAAGCGACGCTGATGAACTGATACATGTGGACTGTTACCGGCTTGGTGCTCCGGAGTGGCATCGTGTCTTCTGGTCAGGCATGTACGGAGAATGGCTGGACCGTGTGACCTCAGCTACCTCTTTGCGGTTGGCTGCCCCGGAGCGAAGCGGAGGGGCTTTCGCTTCGAGGCCGCTGGAGCGAAGTGGAGGCGGTTCTCGTGCGCGGAGCGCTCTGTCCTCCGCGGAGCGGAGGGTTCTCTGTGTTGCTTCGTAGTGGAGCGGAGGAGCAGTCAATCTGTATGTAGCGAAGCGGAGTGCAGATTGCGAGCCCCGAAGGGGCGAGGGTTTCCGAGCGAAGTGAGGAAGCCGGACACGCGGAGCGGGTCCCGGCAGCGCGAAGCGCTGCCGATCGTGTGTGAAGCGAAGCGGAACACACGACCCGGGGAAAGCCGCGGGGGGAAGCGGGGGTTGGTTGTCCCCGGGGGGAAGCGCGGGGGGCGC
>NZ_JBIAGU010000076.1:0-1414 GCF_042869935.1 Kitasatospora sp. NPDC006697 | reverse complement strand
ACGCGGGACCGTCAGAACCACCTTGCCGACATGCCGGGCCTGCCCCATGAACCGCAACGCCTCCACCACCCGCCGCACATCCCACACCCGCACCGGCAACGGCCGCAGCACACCCGCCTCGAACAACCCCACCAACTCGCCCAGCATCACCCCGATCCGCTCCGGCCCCGCATCCAACAGATCAAACGGCCGATACACCACCCCCGGACCCGCCCAACCATCCGGACGGACATCCGTCTTCCCCATCTCCAAGAACCGCCCACCCTCAACCAACAACCGCGCCGACGCATCCACGAACTCACCCGCCAACGAGTTCAACACCACATCCACCCCACCCGAAACCCCACGAATCACCCCCTCGAACGACAGATCCCGCGACGACCCGATACACGCCGCATCCACCCCCAGCCCACGCACCACCGCCCACTTCGCCTCACTCGCCGTCGCAAACACCCGCGCACCCAAATACCCCGCCACCTGCACCGCCGCCATCCCCACACCACCCGCAGCCGCATGCACCAACACCGACTCCCCACCCCGCAACCCACCCACATCCACCAACCCATAGAACGCCGTCAAAAACACCACCGGCACCGACGCCGCCCGAACAAACGACCACCCACACGGAATCCGCGCCACCAACCGCGCATCCACCACACACTCCGGGCCGAACACCCCACGGCCCAAACCGAACACACGGTCGCCCACCCGAAGATCCGCCACTCCCTCGCCAACCTCCGCGACGACGCCCGCGAACTCGTGCCCCAACACCACCTCGCCCGGGTACATCCCCAAGGCGCCCAGCACATCACGGAAGTTCACCCCCGCCGCCCGCACCTCCACCCGCACCTCACCAACACCCACACCCCGCGCCCCAACCGGTACCACCCCAAGCCCCTCCAACGTCCCACCCGACACCGAATCCACCCGCCACAACCCACCACCACCAGGAACCGGCAACAACTCCGATGCCTCCACCCGGCCCAGACGCGGCACCAACACCTCACCCCCACGCACCACCACCTGCGACTCCCCCAACCCCAACACCCCCGGCACCAACGCCAACGACTCCACCGACCCGTCAAGCTCCAACAACCCAACCCGCCCCGGCTCCTCCACCTGCACCGACCGCACCAAACCCCACACCCCACCACTGCCCACCGAACCATCCGTCACCACCACCAACCGCGCACCATCCCACCGCCCATCCCCCAACCACTCCTGCACCACCGGCACAACCTCCGCCACACCCCCCACCACCGGCCACAGCACCACCCCGACGCCGACCCCACTCGCCGCAAGCTCCCCCAGACCCCCGAACCGCCGACCACCCAACTCACCCAACCCCTCCCCCAACACCACCCACTCACCAACCACCCCACCACCCAACTCAATCGGCACCCAGTCCACCCGG
>NZ_JBIAGU010000075.1:0-1835 GCF_042869935.1 Kitasatospora sp. NPDC006697 | reverse complement strand
GCTAGTGCCGCATCAGGCAACGTTCGCCCTGCTGATGACCTCGCGTAGGCGCTGATCAGCGGCGTGCTTGTTCCGCCAGATGATGTAGCGGCGGATCATGCTGCCCTGGGCCTTGTGGCTGGGATGGTCGGTGCTGTCGAGGGCGAAGTAGCGCAGGGCGGTGAACTGGGCCTCGATCCGGTTGAGCCATGAGCTGTTGGTCGGGGTGTAGGCGATCTCCACGTTGTTCGCCTCCGCCCACGTCCCGACCCGCTGGCACCGCTTGGTGGTCAGGTGGGGCGAGTAGTTGTCGCAGACGATCGCGATCCGCACGGCCAGTGGGTGCAGCGAGCGCAGGTAGCGGCAGAACTCCAGGAACTTCGACCGGTTCTTGGTCTTCTTGATGTGCCCGTAGAGCTGGTCCTTGCCCAGGTCGTAGGCGGCGAACAGGTGCCGCACCCCATGCGGGCGGGTGTAGGTCGCCCGCCTGCGCGGTCGGGGATCGCGGTCGGGGTCCTTGTGCCTGCCGCCGCGTTCGGCCCATTGCCGACCGGGGTGGGGCTGGAGGTTGAGCGGGCCGAACTCGTCCATGCAGAAGATGACTTCGGGCTCGCCTTCCTCGGGTATGACCTCGCCGTCGGCGATCGCGTAGAGGTGCTCGACGCGGGCCTTCTTCGTGGCGTAGTCGGGGTCGCGGGAGGCCTTCCAGGTCTTCACGCGTTGAAAGGAGACGCCTTCCTCGCGGAGCAGGATGCGCAGTCCCTCGTGGCTGATGTCGTCGACCACCCCCTCGGCGACCAGGAAGTCGGCCAGTTTGGCCAGGCTCCAGGTCGAGAAGGGCAGGCCGTGCTCGGCCGGCTTGGACTTGGCGATCTTCTTGATCTCGCGGCGCTCCGGGAGGGTGAACGTCCTCGGGCGGCCGCCCTTGTACTTCGGGTAGAGCGAGTCGAAGCCGTCGGCATTGAAGTTGTGGATCACGTCCCGGACCCGGTCCGCGCTGGTGAACGTCACCTCGGCGATCTTCGCCACCGGCATGCCCTGGGCGGACAGCAGCACCATCTGGGCCCGCCGCCAGGTCACCACCGACCCGGTGCCCCGCCGGACGATCCGCAGCAGGCGCCGCCCCTCATCGTCATCGATGTCCCGCACCCGCACACGTCCAGTCACGTGAGCATTGTGCTCGTCTGGAGTGGGGTTGGGCGGTCAACTGTCGGGCGTGGCTCCTACGATGCCAGGCATGGCGCGCTTTGAGGATCTCCAGCAGTCCCTGTGGGACACCGATAGCGACTACGGAGTGCAGCGGCGCGTGACTGACCAGGGGATTCTGGAGGCCGAGCGGCTGCTGAACGTCACGCTCCCCAGCTCCCTGCTCGGCCTACTGCGACAGCAGAACGGGGGCCAGGTCACGAGCAGCCGGAATGCCTTCCCCACGAGCAGGCCGACCTCATGGAGTGCCGACCACGTCCCCTTCGACAGCCTGCTGGGCATCGGCCACCGCGAGCGAACGATCTCCCTGCTCGACAGCCCGTACCTGGTCGAAGAGTGGAACCTCCCCGCTCCTGTGGTGCTGGTCTCGGGTGACGGGCCTTGCTGGATCGGGCTCGACTACCGGGCTTGTGGCCGGCATGGGGAACCTTCCGTCACCTGGTTCGACGCGGACGACAACTCGGAGTTGGCCCTCGCTCCGGACTTCCAGTCCTTCGTCGAGGGCCTCACCTCCGACAGCGGGTTCGCGAGCACGAAGAGCGACGGCTCACTCGGCTGAGCCCGCACGCAAAGCGCGTCCGTACTACGAGCGGCCAAACCCCTGCCACGAGCCCGTCACAGGGCAAACGTTGCTTGATGCGGCACTAGAA
>NZ_JBIAGU010000074.1:0-2888 GCF_042869935.1 Kitasatospora sp. NPDC006697 | reverse complement strand
CTAGGTGTACTGACCCGTGAGGTTGGTGACGCGGCTGACGGGAGGCTTGCCCTGGAGCGCGGTGTGTCCGCGGTGGTGATTGTAGGTGTGGAGCCATCCGGGGAATGCGTCGCGTCGCTCCTGCTCGGTGCGGTAGGGCCTGGCGTATGCCCACTCGTCGAGCAGGGTGCGGGTAGGGTCGGCCGAGCGGCGAGGTGCCTGCCAGCGCAGGCCCTTTTCCGCTCGGCCTCCCTCCGAACCGGACTGGCCCGTTTCCGAGCATCCGGCTCTCCAGTGACTACTGCGTGAGCGTCGGGCTCGGCTTCCCGATGTGGATCCGCTCGTGGCAGGCGCCGCAGACCACGAGGGCCTTCCGCCGGCGCTTGGCCATGAGGTTCGCCCATTCGGGGGATGGCCCGTCAAGTCGGGCGAGGTCGTTCAGTGACCTGATGTGGTGAACCTCCACCTCACCAGTCTGTTCACAAACCTCGCACCGATTTCCCTGAAGTCGACGGATCAACTCCTTTTGCGGGTAGACGGGGCCGGTCAGACGGTCGGTCAACTCGGCCGTCTTCTGCCGCTTTAGGGGAATCCCTCCGAACCGTGCAACCAGTTCCTTCCTGTTGTCGCGAGGAATGCGCGCCTCGAAACAAATGCGCGGCCCGTGCAGGGTGTTGATCTTGGCCTTGAAGCGGGCCGCCATCTTCGACACCGTTGAGCCGTGCTTCCTTGCGAGGGTCCTGAGCATTGCTGTTTCCATGACCCATCGCAGCCTGTGAAGTCGGAAGACGTCACCGGCCATCAGGTAGTACTGGACGACTCCCCGGTACTCGACGGCGAACTTACCGACGATGACGTAGTCGGTTTCGTTCACCAGAGAGTTCTGGCACGCGGGTTTCCCGCCTGCCATATACGGGGAGCATTTGGCCTTGATCACTGTTTTGGGCACGTGCAGAGTGATCGCCCCGTTGAGGGAACGGCGGTTTCGCCGGTCCGTCCCGGAAGGGCGCCGCGTTCTGCGGTCCGTGCTCGCCGTCGCGATCTCATAGCCGAGGAATCTCGCCCTGCCTGTTCGGGCATGGGTGATCAGCGTTTTGTCCTGTGACAGCTCCAGCTTGAGATCTTCACGCAGGAACGTCGCCAGACGCTGTTTGATTTCCTCGGCCTCGGCCTTTGGTCCAACGAACCCGAGAAGGGTGTCGTCGGCATACCGCACGTACCGCAGCCGCCGGTAGCCGGGATCATAAGGGTCCTGGCTGGGCAAGCTGTGCAGCCGCCGATAGAGAGACCGAACCTCGGCCCGGTCGCCCTTTCGTCGGGCTCGTGCAATTGCCGATTCCACCCTGCGGTATTCCGAGCTGCGAGCTCGGAGACCGCCTCGGGTGTATTTAGGGATTAGCTCCTTCTCAACAAACGTGTCCAGTTTATGCAGGTAGATGTTGGACAGGATCGGTGAGGCCACGCCGCCCTGCGGGGCTCCGCTGAGCGTCGTGTGCCAGATCCAGTCCTCCAGGTATCCGGCTGTCAGCATGTTCCGCACCAGCCGCAGGAACCGGTTGTCGTGGACGTTCTCGCCCAGGGCCCGGAGCAGGACCCCGTGGTCCAGGCTTCCGAAGCAGTCAGCGATGTCGCCCTCGATGAACCAGGTCGTCCCCGTCCAGGTGTTGGCCACTTCGCGCAGTGCGGTGTGGCATCCCCTCCGGGGACGGAATCCGTGGGATCGGCCGGAGAAGGTCGGGTCGTGGTACGCCTCCAATAGGAGACGCACCACCTCGCCAACGAGCTTGTCCGACCAAGTGGGCAGGCCGAGAGGGCGAGTTTTCCCGCTCTGTTTCTTCGGGATATGAACTCGCCTCACCGGACGGAATCGATAGCGTTCGTGACGCATCGCATCGATGATGCGATTGATCCGTCCCATCGACATGCCGTCCACGGTCTCCTGCGTGGCCCCTGGTGTCATCGCCCCCTTGTTGGAGTAGATGCGTCCATAGGCCAGCAGATACAACTGCGGGTTGAACATCTGTCGATACAGTTCCCCACACGGCAGACCGCGCCTGCCGCGCTCACGCAGGACACCCAGCACCGTTTCGGCGCTCTGCATTTCGCATACCTCCCCGCCCTAGGGTGTCCGATCACCTGGCCCCCTTCGCCCGATGCGGACGGCTTTCCCGTCCTCCTTGGCCGGTCGTAACTCCGGCGACTACTACGGGGCCTCCGTCGCCATGGGGCTCGCGCCCGTTAGGCGATCCCACGTTCGTCTCTGTCGCACGTTCTAGCGTGACGTAGGCGCCCCATTCATCTCCTTAAATGCCCTCACTGGGCATCGCTCCTGTCCCCGAGAGTTGCGGATTCCGTTCAACGCGGCCTCCGCAGGGACGGCACCGGTTTCAGGCGTCTTTCCGGTGGATGTGAACTTCCATCTCCTGGAGATTGGGATTCAAGCAATCAAGCCTTCGCCATATCACGCGGGCCTTCCCGGCACACCGTCCCTTACGCCTGGACCCGGCCGCCGGTTTCCTGGCATGCTCTTGTCCCCTTCACCTTTCGGATTTGGGTAAGCCATTAGGCCCAGGAACCTCCTCCCGATTTCCTCCCGGCTATGCCGGGGATACGACAGAGCGCCTCGTGGCGCACTTGAAGCGTTCGACCTTGCCGTTGGTCTGGGGCCGGTAGGGACGGGTGCGCTTGTGCGCGATCCCGCCGGCCGCGAGGGCGTCGCGCCATAGCTGGGAGCGGTAGCAGGAGCCGTTGTCGGTCAGCACGCGCTGGACGGTGATCCCGGCGTGGGCGAAGAATTCCTGGGCGCGGCTCCAGAAGGCGGTGGCGGTCTCCTTTCGCTCGTCGGCGAGGATCTCGCTGTAGGCCAGGCGGGAGTGGTCGTCGACGGCGTTGTGGAGGTAGCTGTAGCC
>NZ_JBIAGU010000073.1:0-3153 GCF_042869935.1 Kitasatospora sp. NPDC006697 | reverse complement strand
CTGAGGACAAGCCCTCGGCCTATTAGTACCGGTCAGCTCCACCCCTCACAGGGCTTCCACATCCGGCCTATCAACCCAGTCGTCTACTGGGAGCCTTACCCTCTCAAGGAGGTGGGAGTGCTCATCTCGAAGCAGGCTTCCCGCTTAGATGCTTTCAGCGGTTATCCCTCCCGAACGTAGCCAACCAGCCATGCCCTTGGCAGGACAACTGGCACACCAGAGGTTCGTCCGTCCCGGTCCTCTCGTACTAGGGACAGCCCTTCTCAACACTCCTACGCGCACAGCGGATAGGGACCGAACTGTCTCACGACGTTCTAAACCCAGCTCGCGTACCGCTTTAATGGGCGAACAGCCCAACCCTTGGGACCTACTCCAGCCCCAGGATGCGACGAGCCGACATCGAGGTGCCAAACCATCCCGTCGATATGGACTCTTGGGGAAGATCAGCCTGTTATCCCCGGGGTACCTTTTATCCGTTGAGCGACGGCGCTTCCACAAGCCACCGCCGGATCACTAGTCCCTGCTTTCGCACCTGCTCGACCCGTCGGTCTCACAGTCAAGCTCCCTTGTGCACTTACACTCAACACCTGATTGCCAACCAGGCTGAGGGAACCTTTGGGCGCCTCCGTTACTCTTTAGGAGGCAACCGCCCCAGTTAAACTACCCACCAGACACTGTCCCTGATCCGGATCACGGACCCAGGTTAGACATCCAGCACGACCAGAGTGGTATTTCAACGGCGACTCCACAATGACTGGCGTCACTGCTTCAAAGTCTCCCACCTATCCTACACAAGCCGAACCGAACACCAATATCAAGCTATAGTAAAGGTCCCGGGGTCTTTCCGTCCTGCTGCGCGAAACGAGCATCTTTACTCGTAATGCAATTTCACCGGGCCTATGGTTGAGACAGTCGAGAAGTCGTTACGCCATTCGTGCAGGTCGGAACTTACCCGACAAGGAATTTCGCTACCTTAGGATGGTTATAGTTACCACCGCCGTTTACTGGCGCTTAAGTTCTCAGCTTCGCCCAGACGAATCCAAGCTAACCGGTCCCCTTAACGTTCCAGCACCGGGCAGGCGTCAGTCCGTATACATCGCCTTACGGCTTCGCACGGACCTGTGTTTTTAGTAAACAGTCGCTTCTCGCTGGTCTCTGCGGCCACCCCCAGCTCAGACAGCAAGTGCCGTCACCAGGAATGGCCCCCCTTCTCCCGAAGTTACGGGGGCATTTTGCCGAGTTCCTTAACCATAGTTCACCCGAACGCCTCGGTATTCTCTACCTGACCACCTGAGTCGGTTTGGGGTACGGGCCGCCATGAAACTCGCTAGAGGCTTTTCTCGACAGCATAGGATCATCCACTTCACCACAATCGGCTCGGCATCAGGTCTCAGACTATATGTCGTGCGGATTTGCCTACACGACGTCCTACACCCTTACCCCGGGACAACCACCGCCCGGGCTGGACTACCTTCCTGCGTCACCCCATCGCTCAGCTACTACAGACTTGGATCGCCGGCTCCACCACGTCCCTTTGTCCGAAGACTCCGGGCCGGCTTCACGGGCTTAGCATCACCTGGTTCGCCGTTGGCGCTTCAAAGCGGGTACGGGAATATCAACCCGTTGTCCATCGACTACGCCTGTCGGCCTCGCCTTAGGTCCCGACTTACCCTGGGCAGATCAGCTTGACCCAGGAACCCTTGGTCAATCGGCGCAAGAGTTTCCCACTCTTGTATCGCTACTCATGCCTGCATTCTCACTCGTATACCGTCCACGACTCGATTCCTCGGCCGCTTCACCCGGCACACGACGCTCCCCTACCCATCACAGCCCCCGTTGGGAGTATTGCTGCAATGACACGACTTCGGTGGTGTACTTGAGCCCCGCTACATTGTCGGCGCGGAATCACTTGACCAGTGAGCTATTACGCACTCTTTCAAGGGTGGCTGCTTCTAAGCCAACCTCCTGGTTGTCTCTGCGACTCCACATCCTTTCCCACTTAGCACACGCTTAGGGACCTTAGTCGGTGTTCTGGGCTGTTTCCCTCTCGACCATGGAGCTTATCCCCCACAGTCTCACTGCCGTGCTCTCACTTACCGGCATTCGGAGTTTGGCTAAGGTCAGTAACCCGGTGAGGCCCATCGCCTATCCAGTGCTCTACCTCCGGCAAGAAACACACGACGCTGCACCTAAATGCATTTCGGGGAGAACCAGCTATCACGGAGTTTGATTGGCCTTTCACCCCTAACCACAGGTCATCCCCCAGGTTTTCAACCCTGGTGGGTTCGGTCCTCCACACGGTCTTACCCGCGCTTCAACCTGCCCATGGCTAGATCACTCCGCTTCGGGTCTTGGGCATGCAACTCAAACGCCCTATTCGGACTCGCTTTCGCTACGGCTACCCCACACGGGTTAACCTCGCTACACACCGCAAACTCGCAGGCTCATTCTTCAAAAGGCACGCAGTCACCCGAAGGCTCCCACGGCTTGTAGGCACACGGTTTCAGGTACTATTTCACTCCGCTCCCGCGGTACTTTTCACCATTCCCTCACGGTACTATCCGCTATCGGTCACCAGGGAATATTTAGGCTTAGCGGGTGGTCCCGCCAGATTCACACGGGATTTCTCGGGCCCCGTGCTACTTGGGAAATGAGCAAGCAAGCCGTACAGATTTCGTCTACGGGGGTCTTACCCTCTACGCCGGACCTTTCGCATGTCCTTCGACTACCCATACGGTTTCTGACTCGCCCGACTGCCGGCAGACAATCGAAGCTCACTCCCACGACCCCCTGAGCGCAACCCCTGCCGGGTCTCACACACTCAAGGTTTAGCCTCATCCGGTTTCGCTCGCCACTACTCCCGGAATCACGGTTGTTTTCTCTTCCTGCGGGTACTGAGATGTTTCACTTCCCCGCGTTCCCTCCACATACCCTATGTGTTCAGGTATGGGTGACAGCCCATGACGACTGCCGGGTTTCCCCATTCGGACACCCCCGGATCAAAGCTCGGTTGACAGCTCCCCGGGGCCTATCGCGGCCTCCCACGTCCTTCATCGGTTCCTGGTGCCAAGGCATCCACCGTGCGCCCTTAAAAACTTGGCCACAGATGCTCGCGTCCACTGTGCAGTTCTCAAACAACGACCAGACACCCAC
>NZ_JBIAGU010000072.1:0-3776 GCF_042869935.1 Kitasatospora sp. NPDC006697 | reverse complement strand
ACCTGGTCCGCGCCCAGCGCCTGGCCGTCGCCCTCGCCGAGGCCCAGGGCCTGGACCCCGACCAGCCCCGCAACCTCACCCGCTCCATCGTCCTCACCACGCCGTGACCCGCACGCACTCCCCGGCCGGCCCCGCACCCGTGGTCGCGCTCGACGTCGGCGGCACGCACATCAAGGGCGCCGTCCTGGCTCCGGACGGCACGCTGCTGCACGCCGAGAGCGCCGACACCCAGGCCGACCGCGGCCCCGACGCCGCGATCGACAGCACCTTCGCGTTCGCCCGCCGCCTGGCCGAGCGCTTCGGACCGGCGGCGGTGGGGATCGCCGTGCCGGGCATCGTGGACGAGGGATCGGGCACCTGCCGGTTCTCGGCGAACCTCGGCTGGCGGGACGTGCCGGTGCGCGACCGGGCCGAGATCGAGCTGGGCCTGCCGGTCGCGCTCGGCCACGACGTCCGGGCGGGCGCGATCGCCGAGGCGCGGCTGGGCGCCGGACGCGACTGCGACTCGTTCCTCTTCCTCCCGATCGGCACCGGCATCGCCGGCGGAATCGTGCTGGGCGGCCGGGCACTGACCGGCCGTCACAACGTCGCGGGCGAGGTCGGCCACCTGGTGGTGCGCCCCGACGGACCGTCCTGCCGGTGCGGCGCGCGCGGCTGCCTGGAGGCCGTGGCCTCCGCCTCCGCGATCGCCCGGCGCTACCGGGAGCTCGCCGGCCTCTCCCCCGTGGAGCGGGTCTCCGCCGAGCAGGTGCAGCAGCGGGCGCAGGCCGGCGACGAGGTCGCCGTCCGGGTCTGGCGGGATGCCGTGCTGGCCCTCGCCGACGGGCTGGTCACCGTCGTCACGCTGCTCGACCCGCAGCGGGTGGTGATCGGCGGCGGGCTCTCCCGGGCCGGCTCGGCGCTGCTCGACCCGCTGTACGCCGCGCTGACCGAACGGCTCACCTTCCAGACCCGCCCCGAGCTGGTGCCGGCGGAGCTGGGCCACCGCGCGGGCAGTCTGGGCGCGGGGCTGCTCGCCCTGGACCTGCTGCACGCCGCCGACCCGGTGGGCGAGCGAGCGTGATCCTCACCGCGACGCTGAACGCGGCGCCACCGGCCGGCTGCTACGGCCCCGTGCTCTACCGGCGGCTGCGCGAGCAGGCCTCCGTCGAACCCCTCACCATCTGACCCCCGCTCAATCGAGGAGCCCTGCCATGCCCCTGATCGGAACCGGCGACCTGGTCGCCGACGCGCTCGCGAACGGCCGCGGTGTCGGCGCGTTCAACGTCATCCAGCTCGAACACGCCCAGGCCATCGTGGCCGGCGCCGAGGCGGCGAACGCGCCCGTCATCCTGCAGATCAGCGAGAACGCCGTGCGCTACCACGGCGCGCTGGCCCCGATCGGCCGCGCCGCGCTGGCCGTCGCCGAGGCCGCCGCCGTACCCGTCGCCGTCCACCTGGACCACGCCACCGACCGCGAACTGGTGGCGGAGGCCGTCGTGCTGGGCTTCGGCTCGGTGATGTTCGACGCCTCGACGCTGGAGTACGAGCAGAACGTCGCGGCGACCGCCGAGGTGGTGGAGCGCTGCCACGCCGCCCGCTGCTGGGTGGAGGCCGAGCTCGGCGAGGTGGGCGGCAAGGACGGGGTGCACGCGCCCGGCGTGCGCACGGACCCGGGCGAGGCGGCCGCGTTCATCGCCGCCACCGGCGTGGACGCGCTGGCGGTGGCCGTCGGCTCCTCGCACGCCATGCTGACCCGCGACGCCGCGCTGGACTTCGAGCTGATCGCCGCGCTGCGGGCCGCCGTTCCCGTCCCGCTGGTGCTGCACGGCTCCTCCGGGGTGGCCGACCAGGACCTGAGCACGGCGGTCGACCGCGGCATGACCAAGGTCAACATCGCGACCCATCTCAACAGCGTCTTCAGCGCGGCCGTCCGCGACGCGCTCACGGCCGACGAGCGCCTGGTCGACACCCGCACCTACCTGGGGCCGGCCCGCACCGCCACGGCGGCCGAGGTCGCCCGCCTGCTCGGGGTGCTGCGGGCCGGCCGCTGAGCGGACGGCGGGTGCCCCGCCCGGAGTGCCGTGTCTGCGTCCGGCGCTCCCCCGCTGGCACATGCGATGCGCAGGAGTGCGCATTTCTGATTGCTTAATCAAGGCGTTACGCAGAAATGCGCACTCAGGACTGTTCATCCGCCCACGCAGGTCTCTAGCATCACTGCAACACCCCGGGTCGGCCCCTCCCCCTCCCGTGCCGGTCCTCGGACCGGACCCTCCGCGTACCGCGGCCCGCGCGCCGGGCGCGCGCACCGTCTCTCTCGACACCCATCCCCCTCCCAGGAACAGATCGCCCCGATGCCGCCGGCCCAGCGCCGGTCCCGGGGACAAGGAGCAGGCAATGAACAAGCGTCTTCTGATCGCCTCGGCCCTGACGGCGGGTACCGCCCTCGCCCTGACCGCCTGTGGCAGCAGCGGCGGCACGGGCACCGCGGGCGACGGCACCACGACCATCAAGGTCGTCGCGGCGGACTACGGCTCCAACGGCCAGAACCCCAGCCAGGCCTACTGGGACGGCGTGATCCAGGCCTTCGAGCAGGCCAACCCCAAGGTGAAGGTCGACCTCCAGGTGATCAACTGGAACGACATCAGCGCCAAGCTCTCCACGATGGTCCAGAACAAGCAGTACCCGGACGTCGTCGAGGGCCCCGGCTACGCCAGCTTCGCGCAGAGCGGCCTGCTCTACAGCACCGACCAGGTGCTCGACCCCTCCGTGCAGTCGAACCTGGTGCCCGCGCTGGCCGCGGCCGGCAAGCAGGGCGGCACCGCCTACGGCATCCCGTTCGTCTCCTCCTCCCGCGCCTTCCTGATCAACAACGCCCTGTGGCAGAAGGCCGGCCTGCCGATGAACGGCAGCCAGGCCGTCGCCCCGAAGACCTGGGCCGACGTGGAGACCGACGCCAAGGCCCTCAAGGCCGCCGGCGTCGAGGTGCCGCTCGGCCTGCCGCTGGGCTCGGAGGAGGCCCAGGCCGAGTCCTTCATGTGGGAGATGAACAACGGCGGCGGCTACACCGACACCTCGGGCAAGTGGACCCTCAACTCCCCTGCCAACGTCGCGACTTTCCAGCAGCTCGGCAAGTGGGTGTCGGCCGGCCTGACCGAGAAGGACCCGGGCTCGGTCAAGCGCACCGACCTCTACGCCGACTTCGCGTCCGGCAAGGTCGGCATGCTCAACGGCATGCCCACCCAGCTGGACGACATCAAGAAGAACAGCCTCAACGTCACCTGGGCCCCGCTGCCCACCGCCCAGGCCGGCGGCACCCCGCAGACCCTGGGCGTCGGCGACTGGATCTACGGCTTCAAGCCCGGCGGCCACGCCGCCCAGATCAAGTCCTTCCTGGACTTCGCCTTCCAGAAGGCCAACCAGGTCAAGTTCGACGAGGAGTACAACCTCCTCCCCGTCACCACCGACGCCGTCCAGCAGGTGCAGACCGACGTGCCCGCCCTGGTCCCGTTCCTGAACGCGCTGCCCAGCGCGCAGTTCGTGCCGGTCTCCAACCCGGCCTGGGACACCGTCAACTCCCAGGTCAAGACCCAGATCGGCGGCGCGCTGACCGACCCGCAGGGCGTGCTCGGCACCCTGCAGAAGGCCGCTCAGCAGGCCGGGCAGTGACAGCGGCGGGGGGGGGGGGCGCCGGGGCGGGGGCCCCCCCCCCCCGCCCCCCCCCCCCCCCCCCCCCGCGAACACCCCCCGGTGCGGGCCCACCACCCCCCCCGGCGCGCCCCCCGCCCCCCCCCCCC
>NZ_JBIAGU010000071.1:0-4279 GCF_042869935.1 Kitasatospora sp. NPDC006697 | reverse complement strand
CCTGCTGCGGCCTCTCGGTCTGTATCACTTCTTGTCTGTCTTCGATTCCCGCCTCATGGCTTCCCCTGATTTTGACTCAACTTGCTTGTTTTGCAGATGAGTTGAACCTCAACCAGGTTCTGTTGCATGCCTGAGAGTACATCACCACATGACCCGTCGGGAGGTTCTGACTGCTTGGCCTCGGTGAAGTCTGCCGATGGTCGGCGCCCGGTAGCGGTAGCGCATACCGATCCTTGTCGGCAGCCGATTGCCGGAAGGTGTGACCGCAGTGCCGTTCCCCGAGCCACCCCGACGAACCCACACACTCCCCGGTCTGCGCCGGCCTACAGCGGGTCCGCGCCGCAGGTCGCACAGCGCCAGGACCGGTTGCCCGTGCGGCGCAGTTCGTCCGAGGTGTGGAGGGTAGGGAGCGTGGTCCGTCGCCGCGGCCACCGGTCTCCTCGAGAGGTTCCTCGAACGCGGCCCGGCGGTCGTCGGCGCTGCCCAGGGTGGGGCAGTTCCAGCGGTGCAGCCGACGCTCCGTCACCGCATAGGTGCACCCGGCCGCGACGTCATCGTTCCAGCGGCTGACGTCCTGACGGGCGCGGTTGCGAGCGGAGCGGATCCACCGGGATGCCGTGCTGGCGGGCCGGGCATGCTCTCACCGTCAGTGGCCGCTGGTATTCAATCGCTCCAAGAAGCACACACCGCCACGCCTTTGGTGAAACGAGGTGCCGTGTCCTTCACCGCGCTCCACCCAGATGCAGGCCGTCTGGATGCCACCCACCCTGAACTGGGGTGCGGCCTGGACTGGTCCTCGATCTATAAGGTCCGCCCCCGAATCCTTCTGACCTGTCCGGACTGCGGATACGGCGTGCATGCGAAACGCTCTCCCCGCGGGCTGTGCTATTTCGCCCACGACCGCCGCCGGCCCGAGCAGCCCTGCGAGCTCGCCGGGGAGTCGATGGAGCACCACCTTCTCAAGCTGCAGCTCGCCACCTCGATCCGCGAATCCGGCTGGCACGCCGAACTCGAGGTGTCCGCGCCCGACGGCACCTGGCGCGCCGACGTCATGGCCTCCTCCCCCGACGCCGGCCGCCGCATCGCGTGGGAGGCGCAGCTGTCCACGATCACTGTGGACGACATCCAGGCCCGAACCGAGCGGTACGACCAAGCGGGAATCGACAGCTGCTGGGTGACGACGCGTAAGGCGGTCGCCTGGATGGGGCAGGTCCCCTCCGTTCGGGTCGCCGGCGACGACGGCTCCTGGCAGGTCACCGACGGCGTCGCCGGGTTCGACGCTCGGGCAGGCTGGTGGGAGATCAAGCACGTGCCCCTCACCGACTTCGTGGCCTGGGTCCACCAGCGGTCCCTTGCACCCCGCCCGGTCCTTCCCCGTTACCGCCGTGTACGGCGTCCCTCTGACAAGGACTTCGCCCGCCGGCCGGTGCTGTGGACCACCCAGCGCTCTGCGCAGGCACAGGAGCGGCACGAGCAGATGCGTCGGCATCAGGACGAGCGGAAGAAGGAATGGCAGGAGCAGCAAGCCGCGCTGGAGCGGCAGCGCCAGGAGCAGGCGGCCGAGCAGAAGCGTCTGCTGGACGAGCGGGAGGCCGCGTGGCGAGCCCGCGAGGATCGGCGCCGGCAGCTGCGTGCGCAGCACGCGAGTCTCCAACTCGATCTCGACAACCTCATCCGGCGCGGCCGGTGGGCCGTTGCGCGCCAGCGCGCCGAACACGAGCGCGAACAGCTTCGCCTGACGGAAGAGACCGAGCAGCGAGCCCGTCAGGAGCAAGAAGCAGCTGACCTGGCTGCCGGGCAGGCATGGTGGGGCCTGCTGTCGGCACGGCAGCAGGCCGGTCTCGACGAGGCGGTGACCGAGGCGGCCTGGAAGGAACTAACGACTCGGGTCGAGATCAACACCCGCCAGATCTGGCCGCAGTACGCCTACGGAAAGGTCGCCCGTGTCGGCGGCCGGCACCAAGGCACGTTCGGGATCCTGCGTCCGTGCCCGGACCTCATCGCGCGCAGCCCCGAGCTGCACAAGGTGCGGATCTTCGTTCGCAACGCACGCGAAGCGCGACTCCTCGCCGAAGCTGGCCTGGCCATCGCGCGGATCACGCACTTCGACCTGCCCGACTTCGAGCAGAACACGCTCTGCTGACGGACTGTCCGCGGTCCCTCAACTTGGTGCGAGGCCGGGCGGCGCGCTGTGCCGGTCGATCCTGCGTGCTGATCAGCGGGGTTTGCAGCGTGCGGCCTTCTCTTGGCGGGCTCGGCGCAGCGCGGCTTCGTGGATGGCGGCGCGTTCGGCGTCTGCTTGTTCGGGGAGCCACTGCGCGTGGTCTTCGCGCAGGGTGTAGGGGGCGGGAATGTGGAGGGTGAGTCGAGTTGGCTGCAGCACAGGGTGGTGCCCGGAGGCCAGAAGAAGCGCTGACGGATCGTCCGCGGGCGCTGCTCGGTGATGAGTTCGGTCAGGGCCGCGCGGATCTCCTCGGCGGTGGCGCGCGGGGGCAGGGGTGCCGGTGCGTCGGGGTTCGATTCGAGGACGGCCACCACCGGTGCGGCCACCGGCAGGAGCGTCAGGAACCACTCGATGGTCGGCGCCCACTCCTGCGGCTCGGCGTCCTCGAGGGTCAGGTGGCTGCCTTCGAAGTAGTTGCCGTGGCGCTCGGTCCCGTCGAGGTCGACGTAGAAGCCCAGGTAGTCGACCCGGTTGACGGGCTCGTGCTTCTCGTAGCAGCGGGCTTCGGGGAAGCGCTCCAGCAGGTCGGTATGGAACTCCTCGCGGCGCAGCGGCCAGGTCGTGCCGGGGGCGGCGGCGATGAGGACTCGGTCCATGAAGGGTGCTTCCGGTTCTGGGTTCCGGCCGGTGGTCAGGGGACGATTCGGACGTTGCTCTTGGTGACGTGGTTCGCGGCGAGGATGTACTGCCAGTATCCGACGCTCGCCGAGATCACCCCCACTCATGCCGTGACCCACGCGGAAATCAGGCGGCAGTTACGGGACAACCTTTAGCCAAGCAAAACGGCCCGCCAGCCGAACTGACGAGCCGCAATGCAAGATCGAGATTAGTCTCAGCCCGGCAGCCCGGGGTCTTCTCGTTGACCAGAGGAGGACCCCGGGCAGCTACTCTCGATTCAGGCAATAATCGAGAGTGAATTCTCTACAGGTTGGCGCGTAGGAGTGCAGTTCTTTCCGGGTCGGACATGACATTTGCGATATGGAGCCCGAAGTCGAAGTCTTCTCGCTCTACATGCGGCGTTGGGTCCCATGAGAGGGTTTCCCAGTCAGGCGGAAACGGGTAGCGGATCTCCAGGTCATTGCCGACCGTGAAGACGCATTCAGAGTCCGTGATCCGGTGTTCGATGGGGCATGTTCCATCGAGAGCAAATATCCGCCCACCAGCCTGCAGGGTAATCCCTTCGGAATTCCGAAAAAGGACGACCAGGGTGCCATTCAGCATGTCATAGTACCCAGAGTGTGCATCATCTCGATTGATTTCACACTCCGGCCCGATGGTCCCGTCTGTCGGATCGAATTGCACCGCGCAATTGAAGGCGGTGAATCGCCGTATGAGCATACCTACCTCTTCCCTAGACCGAGATCGCCACCGCCGGGCCTGAGTGCCCCTTCGATGATCTGATCCCAGGTCTTGTTCCTTACATTCCTGAGGAAGTCAACCGTCGGCCCGAGTGGATCACCGCCATATTCCTCCTTGTTCCTAGCATAGATGTCAGCGAGCACATCAGGAGGAGTGAGGTTCTTGTACTTGATGCCGATGTCCCTGCGGTCCTGGGAGATGACCCGGGCGATTTCCTCGCTGGAGAGCCCTGCTTCCCTCATCTCGTTGACCTTCGTCCGAAGGCCCTCTACTTCGGCGAAGTAGTCCAGGCGGAGTTGCGGCAGTTCTGGGTTGTTCGGGTCCCAGACCATTCCTTCCGGGGCCTTCGGGGCGGTGACGGGACCGTCGGGGCCGAACTCGGTGTTGGCGGGGCCGCTCTTCGGTACCACCGGGACCTCGCCGGGAAGCTCGGGCACATCGTCCCCGCCGCCACCGATCAGGCCACCGACCGACGCGATGGTGTTTCCCACCCGGAAAGGGCCGGTCTGGCAAGCCAACCCTGGGAGGTTGGGGTCGTAGGCACCGAGAAGGCCGCCGGTAGTCCCATTGATCACACCAGCTTCGAACTGCAACTCGTCGCCGGAAGATTTCAAGTCAAGTGAGACGGTCGTGACGCTATGAGGTTTGTGGTGCGGGTTCCCTGCGCTTGGCTGGGTCGTTGATCCATGCCGTCTT
>NZ_JBIAGU010000070.1:0-4444 GCF_042869935.1 Kitasatospora sp. NPDC006697 | reverse complement strand
ACCGCCGACCACCCAACTCACCCAACCCCTCCCCCAACACCACCCACTCACCAACCACCCCACCACCCAACTCAATCGGCACCCAGTCCACCCGGAAGAGCGAGTCCGCCCGCACCGCCTGCGGCACGGCCAGCGGACGGAGCCCCAGCGCGTTCACCACCAACACCGCACGCCCATGGGGGTCGACCACCTCAACCCCTATCTCCTCGGCGCCGCGCACCACCACCCGAGCGCGCACGGCCACCGCTTCCGAGGCGAACAGCTCCACCCCCGACCAGGCGAACGGCACCAACAGCCCCTCCGCCTCGGCGGCGACGGTGTGCAACACGGCATCCAGCAAGGCGGGGTGCACGCCGAAGCCGGCAGCGCTCAGCCCCTCCGGCAGCGCCACCTCGACGAAGGTCTCGGGGCCGCGTCGCCACATCGCGGTCAATCCCTGGAAGGCCGGACCGTAGCCGTAACCCCGCTCGGCCAACCCTCCGTAGAACCCGTCCAACTCCACCCGCTCCGCGCCCGCCGGCGGCCACACCCCTAGCTCCACGCCAGCAGCACCCGCACTTGCCTCAACCACCGCGCTGGCATGGCGAGTCCAGGGACCGGCACTCTCATCACGGGAGTGAACGGTGAGCGCCCGCCGCCCGTCCTCGCCCGCCGCCTCCACCCGCACCTGCAGCAACACCGCTTCCCGCTCGGCCAACAGCAGCGGAGACTCGAGCGTCAGCTCCGCGACCCGCCCGCAGCCCACCTCATCGCCCGACCGGATCGCCAGCTCCACGAACGCCGTACCGGGCAGCAGCACCTGTCCGTTCACCGCGTGATCAGCAAGCCACGGGTGCGTACGGAGCGAGACGCGACCGGAGAGGACCAGGCCGTCGTCACCCGCCAACTGCGTTACCGCACCGAGCAGAGGATGCGCGGCGGCGGCCAGCCCCAGCCCGGCCGGGTCGCCGGTCGTGAGGGTCGG
Organism: Kitasatospora sp. NPDC006697; assembly: GCF_042869935.1. Taxonomy (NCBI): domain Bacteria; kingdom Bacillati; phylum Actinomycetota; class Actinomycetes; order Kitasatosporales; family Streptomycetaceae; genus Kitasatospora; species Kitasatospora sp. NPDC006697. The sequence continues at coordinate 3,480 of NZ_JBIAGU010000070.1, read as the reverse complement.
CTCCGGCCAATACCGCTCGTGCTCGAAGGCATACGTCGGCAACTCCACCCGCCGAGCCCCCGGAAACGCCTGCTTCCAGTCAACAGACGCACCACTCACATACAGCTCACCCACCGCCGACCAGAACGACTCCGCCTCCCCCCGACCCCGCCGCAACGCCGCCACCACCACCGGCTCATCCAGCATCGCCACCAAGGCCTGGCCACCCAACTCCAGGAACCGCACCACACCCAGCCCACGCAGCGCCGCCACATCGTCGGCGAACCGCACAGCCTCACGGGCCTGGCACACCCAGTACTGCGGGGAGCAGGCCTCCTCGGACGTCAGCAGACCACCGCTCACGTTCGACACCACCGGCAACTGCGGCGCGCGGAACTCCACGCCTGCGAGCACCTTCCGGTACTCGCCCAGCATCGGCTCCAGCAAGTGCGAATGAAACGCATGCGACACCCGCAGGCGCTTGCACCGCACCCCCTCGGCCTCCAACTCCGCCACCACCACCTCGACCACCGCCTCCTCGCCCGACAGCACCACCGAGCGCGGACCGTTCACCCCCGCGATCCCGACACCGTCCCGGCCTGCCAACCGCTCAACAGCCTCCGCCTCCGACAACCGCACCGCCACCATCACACCACCCGCCGGCAACGCCTGCATCAACCGGCCACGCGCACCCACCACCCGACAGGCATCCTCCAACGACCACACCCCCGCGACATAAGCCGCCACCAACTCACCCACCGAGTGACCGCCCACCGCATCAACGCCGATCCCAAGCCACTCCACCAACCGCCACAACCCCACACCCACCGCGAACAGCCCACGCTGCGTGAACTCCGTCTGATCCAACCGCTCGTCCTCCCCGAACACCACCTCCCGCAGCCCGTCGCCGAACTCCGCACACACCTCGTCGAACGCCTCCCGAAACACCGGGAACGCCTCGTACAACCCACGCCCCATCCCCGCCCACTGCGCACCCTGCCCCGAGAACAACACCGCCGTCCTCCCCTGAACAGGCACCCCGCCCACCACCGCCTTCAACCCCGCCAGCAACTCCCCACGCTCCGAACCCACCACCACCGCCCGCCGCTCAAACCCCGCACCCACCGAAGCCAACGACAACCCCACATCCGCCAGCGGTAGTTCACCCACGAGCGACACCAACCGCTCCGCCCGCCCCCGCAACGCCCCCTCCGACCGCGCCGACACCACCCACGGCACCACCGCCGGCTCCGCCACCCGGTCCGCCGCCACCACCAACTCCGGCTCCTCCAGCACCACGTGCGCGTTGGTCCCGCTGATCCCGAACGACGACACCCCCGCCCGCCGAGGCTCCACCCCGCGCTCCCACGCCACCTCCTCCCGCAGCAACTCCACCGCGCCGGCCGACCAGTCCACCTCCCGACTCGGCGCAGCCACATGCAGAGTCCGCGGCAGCACCCCCGCCCGCATCGCCATCACCATCTTGATCACCCCGGCCACACCCGCCGCCGCCTGCGCATGCCCGATGTTCGACTTCACCGACCCCAACCACAACGGCCGCTCCGCCGAGCGCCCCTGCCCATAAGTGGACAGCAACGCCTGCACCTCGATCGGATCCCCCAACGCCGTCCCCGTCCCATGCCCCTCCACCACATCAACCTGACCAGCCGTCAAACCAGCAGCTCCCAAAGCCGCCTCGATCACCCGCCGCTGTGAGGGCCCGTTCGGCGCCGTCAACCCGTTCGACGCACCGTCCTGGTTCACCGCCGACCCCCGAAGCACCGCCAACACCCCATGCCCCAACCGCCGCGCATCCGACAACCGCTCCACCACCAACACCCCGACCCCCTCCGACCACCCCGTGCCATCCGCCCCATCCGAGAACGACTTGCACCGCCCGTCCACGGACAACCCCCGCTGCCGGCTGAACTCGCGGAACACCCATGGCGTGGCCATCACCGTCGCCCCGCCCACCACGGCGAGTTCGCACTCCCCGGCCCGCAGGGCCTGCGCCGCCAAGTGCAACGCGACCAACGAGGACGAGCACGCCGTGTCCACCGTCACCGCCGGACCCTCCAGCCCAAGGGCGTACGAGATCCGGCCCGAGGCGACGCTTCCCAGCGTGCCGGTGAGCGAGTAACCCTCCACCTCGGCCGTCGAGCCGCCCTCGTAGTCGTGGTACATCACGCCCGCGTAGACGCCGGTCCGACTGCCGCGCAACTCCACCGGGTCCAGCCCGGCCCGCTCCAGCGCCTCCCACGAGACCTCCAGCAACAGCCGCTGCTGCGGGTCCATCGCCACCGCCTCGCGCGGCGAGATGCCGAAGAAGCCTGCATCGAACCCGGCCGCATCCGCCAGGAACCCACCGGACCGGGTGTACGTCGTGCCCGGCCGCAGCCCCTCCGCGTCGTACAACTCCGCGAGGTCCCAGCCACGGTCGTCCGGGAAGTCGCCGATCGCGTCCACCCCGCCCGCCACCAGCTGCCACAACTCCTCCGGAGACGAAACCCCACCCGGATAGCGGCAGGCCATACCGACGATCACCACCGGATCGTCCTCCACCGCCAACGTCCGCACGGGGACCGCGTCCTGGTACGCCTCACCTCCGACCACCGATGCGCAGAGGAACCGGGCGAGCGCCAGCGGAGTCGGGTAGTCGAAGACCAAGGTGGCGGGCAGTCGCTCGCCGCTGGCGGCGGAGATCCGGTTGCGCAGCTCCACCGCCGTCAGGGAGTCGAAGCCCTGCTCCTTGAACGCGCGCTCCACGTCGACCGTCTCGGGGTCGGCATGCCCAAGGACGGCGGCCACCTGGCCGCGCACGAAGGCCAGCAGCACCGACTCGTACTCCGCCTGCTCCACTCCGCCCAGCAGTCGGCCGAACGCCGGTCCACCGTCGGCCGACTGCTGCTCGGCGCGCCGTCGCGCGGGCTGCCGGACCAACTCCCGGAAGAGCGGAGGCAGCAGGCCGGCCGCCTGCCGGGTCCGCAGGGTCGCGCTGTCGAGCCGAACCGGCAGCAGCAGCGGCTCGGCCGCGCCGAGCGCCGCGTCGAACAGGGCCAGGCCCTGCTCGGTCGGCAGCGGACGGATACCGGCCCGGGCCATCCAGCCGAGGCCGGCCTCGTCCAGGTGCCCGGTCATCCCGCTGGCCTGCTCCCAGAGGCCCCAGGCCAGCGAAACCGCCGGCAGGCCTGCGGCATGCCGCTGCACAGCGAGCGCATCCAAAGCAGCATTGGCAGCCGCGTAGTTGGCCTGGCCGGGGTTGCCGAAGACTCCCGCGATGGACGAGAAGAGCACGAAGAACGCCAACTCCTGGTCCACCGTCAGCTCGTGCAGGTTGACCGCCGCCTCCACCTTCGGCCGCAACACCCCCGCCAACCGCTCAGGCGTCAACGACTCGACCAACCCGTCGTCCAACACCCCCGCCGCATGCACCACACCCGCCAACCGACGCCCCGCCAACACCCCCGCCAACGCCTCCCGATCCGCCGCATCACACGCCAC
>NZ_JBIAGU010000069.1:0-4480 GCF_042869935.1 Kitasatospora sp. NPDC006697 | reverse complement strand
ACCGCCGACCACCCAACTCACCCAACCCCTCCCCCAACACCACCCACTCACCAACCACCCCACCACCCAACTCAATCGGCACCCAGTCCACCCGGTACAAGGGCTCCGGCCCCTGAACCCGCGCCAGCGCCAACGGACGCAGCGCCAGCGCATCCACCACCAGCACCGGACGGCCGGCCGCATCGGCGAGCTCGATCCGCACGGTCTCGGTTCCAGCACGGACCAGGCGTGCGCGGACCACCACGGCGTCCGAGGCGAACAGCTCCACCCCCGACCAGGCGAAGGGCACCAACAGCCCTTCGCTGCCGACCAGTCCACCCGCCGCCAGTGCATGCAGAACCGCGTCCAGCAGCGCGGGGTGAAGGCCGAAGCCGGCAGCACTCAGCCCCTCCGGCAGCGCAACCTCGGCGAACACCTCACCCTCGCGACGCCACGCGGCACGCAGGCCCTGGAACCCCGGACCGTAGCCGTAACCCCGCTCGGCCAACCCGTCGTAGAACCCGTCCAGCTCCACCGGCTCCGCGCCCGCCGGCGGCCAGGCCTGAAGCTCGAACCCGGCCTCCGCACCACCAGCTGTCAGGACACTGACCGCATGCCGAGTCCAACTGTCCGCATTCCCGGTCTCATTGCGCGAGTGGACGGCGAGCGCCCGCCGCCCGTCCTGGTCCGCCGCCTCCACCCGCACCTGCAGCAGTACTGCTTCCCGCTCGGCCAGCAGCAGCGGAGACTCGAGCATCAGCTCCTCCAGCCGCGCACAGCCGGCCTCGTCACCCGCGCGAAGGGCCATCTCCACCAGCGCCGCACCGGGCAGCACCACCTGGCCGTCCACCAGGTGATCCGCCAGCCAGCGGTGTGTGCGCAGCGAAAGCCGCCCGGTCAGCACCAGTTGGTCGGCTCCCGCCACCGCGACCGAGGCCGCCAGCAACGGGTGCCCGGAGACGCCGAGTCCGAGCCCAGCCGGGTCGCCGGTCGTGAGGTTCGGCTCCGGCCAGTACCGCTCGTGCTCGAAGGCATACGTCGGCAACTCCACCCGCCGAGCCCCCGGAAACGCCTGCTTCCAGTCAACAGACGCACCACTCACATACAGCTCACCCACCGCCGACCAGAACGACTCCGCCTCTCCCCGACCCCGCCGCAACGCCGCCACCACCACCGGCTCATCCAGCATCGCCACCAAGGCCTGGCCACCCAACTCCAGGAACCGCACCACACCCAGCCCACGCAGCGCCGCCACGTCGTCGGCGAACCGCACAGCCTGGCGGGCCTGGCACACCCAGTACTGCGGGGAGCAGGCCTCCTCGGACGTCAGCAGACCACCGCTCACGTTCGACACCACCGGCAACTGCGGCGCGCGGAACTCCACGCCTGCGAGCACGCCCTCGAACTCGGCCAGCATCGGGTCGATCAGGTGCGAGTGGAAGGCGTGCGACACCTTCAGCTGCTTGCAGCGCAGGCCGTCGGCCTCCAGCTCGGCCACGAGCGCGTCCACGGCCGCCTCCTCGCCCGACAGCACCACCGAGCGCGGACCGTTCACCCCCGCGATCCCGACACCGTCCCGGCCTGCCAACCGCTCAACAGCCTCCGCCTCCGACAACCGCACCGCCACCATCGCACCACCCGCCGGCAGCGCCTGCATCAACCGGCCACGCGCACCCACCACCCGACAGGCATCCTCCAACGACCACACCCCCGCGACATAAGCCGCCACCAACTCACCCACCGAGTGACCGCCCACCGCATCAACGCCGATACCAAGCCACTCCACCAACCGCCACAACCCCACACCCACCGCGAACAGCCCGCGCTGCGTGAACTCCGTCTGATCCAACCGCTCGTCCTCGCCGAACACCACCTCCCGGAGCCCGTCGCCGAACTCCGCACACACCTCGTCGAACGCCTCCCGGAAGACCGGGAACGCCTCGTACAACCCGCGCCCCATCCCCGCCCACTGCGCACCCTGCCCCGAGAACAACACCGCTGTCCTCCCCTGAACAGGCACCCCGCCCACCACCGCCTTCAACCCCGCCAGCAACTCCCCACGCTCCGAACCCACCACCACCGCCCGCCGCTCAAACCCCGCACCCACCGAAGCCAACGACAACCCCACATCCGCCAGCGGTAGTTCACCCACGAGCGACACCAACCGCTCCGCCCGCCCCCGCAACGCCCCCTCCGACCGCGCCGACACCACCCACGGCACCACCGCCGGCGCCGCGCCCACAACCGGGGGCGGCACCGGAGCCACCGCCGGCGCCTGCTCCAGCACCACATGCGCATTGGTCCCGCTCGCCCCGAACGAGGAGACCCCCGCCCGCCGGGGCTGGCCGGTCTCCGGCCAGGCCATCTCCTCGGTCAGCAGCTCCACCGCACCCGCCGACCAGTCCACCTCCCGACTCGGCGCAGCCACATGCAGAGTCCTCGGCAACACCCCCGCCCGCATCGCCATGACCATCTTGATCACCCCGGCCACACCCGCCGCCGCCTGCGCATGCCCGATGTTCGACTTCACCGACCCCAGCCACAACGGCCGCTCCCCTGAACGGCCTTGCCCATACGTCCCCAACAACGCCTGCACCTCGATCGGATCCCCCAACGCCGTCCCCGTCCCATGCCCCTCCACCACATCGACCTGACCAACCGTCAAACCAGCAGCATCCAAAGCCGCCTCGATCACCCGCCGCTGTGAGGGCCCGTTCGGCGCCGTCAACCCGTTCGACGCACCGTCCTGGTTCACCGCCGACCCCCGAAGCACCGCCAACACCCCATGCCCCAACCGCCGCGCATCCGACAACCGCTCCACCACCAACACCCCGACCCCCTCCGACCACCCCGCACCGTCCGCCCCATCCGAGAACGACTTGCACCGCCCGTCCACGGACAACCCCCGCTGCCGGCTGAACTCCACGAAGACCTCGGGCGTCGCCATCACCGTCACCCCGCCCGCCAGGGCGAGTTCGCACTCCCCGGCCCGCAGCGCCTGCGCGGCCAAGTGCAGTGCCACCAGCGAGGACGAGCACGCCGTGTCCACCGTCACCGCCGGACCCTCCAACCCCAGGGCGTAGGACAGCCGGCCGGAGATCACGCTCCCCGAGGTACCGGTGAGCCGGTACCCCTCGACGTCCTCGGCGCTCTGCGGCAGCAGGGTGGCGTAGTCGTGGTACATCACGCCCGCGTAGACGCCGGTCCGACTGCCGCGCAGCTCCACCGGGTCCAGCCCGGCCCGCTCCAGCGCCTCCCAGGAGGTCTCCAGCAGCAGCCGCTGCTGCGGGTCCATGGTGACCGCTTCACGCGGCGAGATCCCGAAGAAGCCCGCATCGAACCCGGCCGCATCCGCCAGGAATCCGCCACCGCGCGCGTACGTCGTCCCGAGGCGGGAGCCGTCGGGGTCCAGCAGGGCGCCGAGGTCCCAGCCCCGGTCGGTCGGGAAGTCGCCGATGGCGTCCACACCGTCCGCGACGAGCTGCCACAACTCCTCCGGGGAGGAGACCCCACCCGGGTAGCGGCAGGCCATGCCGACGATGGCGATCGGCTCGTCGCTGCGACCTGCCGTCCTCGGCGTGCCGCCGAGGGCGGGGCGCGCGGACGGGGCGGCGAGCAGGCTGTCGCGGAGCCAACGGGCGAGCGCGACGGGGGTGGGGTGGTCGTAGACCAGGGTGGCGGGCAGGCGCACGCCGGTCGCCACCGCGAGGCGGTTGCGCAGCTCCACCGCCGTCAGCGAGTCGAAACCGAGCTCCTTGAACGCCCGGTCGATGTCGACCAGTTCGGCATCCGCGTGGCCGAGCACCGCAGCGACGCACCCACGGACGAACCGGAGCACCAGTGCCTCGCGCTCCGTTTCGCCCAGGCCGGCGAGCTGTTGGACCAGTGCCGCCGCCGCGACGGCGTCCCGGCCCTGCGCCTGCCGCCGGTTCGGACGGTGCACGAGCTCGCGGAAGAGCGCGGGAAGCGGCGCGCTGCTCGCGCGCAGCGCGGCGAGGTCGAACCGGGCGGGTACCAGCAGGGGTTCGGTGGAGCCGAGCGCCGCGTCGAAGAGGGCCAGGCCTTGCTCGGTCGTCAGCGGCCGGATGCCGTTGCGGGCCATGCGGTCGATCTCGGCCTGCGCGAGGTGGCCGGTCATGCTGCTGGCCTGCTCCCAGTAGCCCCAGGCGAGCGACACAGCCGGCAGGCCTGCGGCCTGCCGCTGAACGGCGAGCGCATCCAGCCCGGCGTTGGCGGCCGCGTAGTTGGCCTGGCCGACGTTCCCGAGCAGGCCGGCCGCCGAGGAGAAGAGCACGAAGAACGCCAACTCCTGGTCCACCGTCAGCTCGTGCAGGTTGACCGCCGCCTCCACCTTCGGCCGCAACACCCCCGTCAACCGCTCAGGCGTCAACGACTCGACCAACCCATCGTCCAACACCCCCGCCGCATGCACCACACCCGCCAACCGACGCCCCGCCAACACCCCCGCCAACGCCTCCCGATCCGCCGCATCACACGCCAC
>NZ_JBIAGU010000068.1:0-4591 GCF_042869935.1 Kitasatospora sp. NPDC006697 | reverse complement strand
CCAACGCCACCAACGACGACGAACACGCCGTATCCACCGTCAACGCCCGCCCACGCAACCCCAACACATACGCAATCCGCCCCGACGCCACACTGGACTCGTTGCCCGCCAGCAGCAGGCCCTCGACCTCCTCGGGGGCCCGGTGCAGCCGGGATCCGTAGTCGTCGTACATGGCACCGATGAAGACACCGGTGTCGGTCTCCTTCAGCGAGTGCGGGTCGATCCCGGCGCGTTCCAGCGCCTCCCAGGCGACCTGGAGCAGCAGCCGCTGCTGCGGGTCGGTGGCGAGCGCCTCGCGCGGGCTCATGCCGAAGAATCCCGCATCGAACTCGCCCGCGTCGTAAAGGAATCCGCCGCGCCGGGTGTAGCTGGTGCCGTGGTGCTCCGGGTCGGGGTGGTAGAGCGCGGCCAGGTCCCAGTCGCGGTCGGCGGGGAAGTCGCCGGTCGCGTCCCGGCCGCTCGCCACCAGCTCCCACAGCTCCTCCGGCGACGACACCCCGCCCGGGAACCGGCACCCCATCCCCACGATCACCACCGGGTCCTCCGCCACCGCCGCCTCCCGCACCGCCACCGGCCGTTCGCGGACGGCGGGGGCGTCGAGTGCGGCGTGCAGGCGCTCGGCCAGGGACGCGACGGTGGGGTGCTCGAAGACCACGGTGGCGGGCAGGGTGAGCCCGCTGAGGGCGTTGATCCGGTTGCGCAGCTCCACGGCGGTGAGCGAGTCGAACCCGAGCTCCTTGAAGGCGCGTTCGGCGGCGATCGAGTCGGGCTCCGGGTGTCCGAGCACCTGGGCGGTCTGCTCGCGGAGCAGGCCGGTCAGGGTGCGCAGCCGGTCGTGCGCGGGCACGGCGGCCAGCCGCGCGGCCCAGGCCCCGCCACCGGTGCGGCTGTCGGCCGCCACCGGCACCCGCAGCAGCGCGCCGAACAGCGCGGGCAGCCGGCCTGCCACGGCCTCGGCCCGCAGCACCGCCTCGTCCCAGGGCGAGACCACCAGGTGCTCCTGGTCGGTCGCGGTGTCCAGCACGTCGAGCGCGAGCGCGGTCGGGACCGGGCCGATGCCGTACCTGGCCAGCCGGCCCCGGTCGGCGGCGCCCAGGTGGCCGGTCATCGCGCCGGTCTCCTCCCACAGGCCCCAGGCCAGGGCGACGGCGGGCAGGCCGGCGGCCCGCCGGTGCGTGGCGAGGGCGTCGAGGAAGGCGTTGCCGGCCGCGTAGTTGGCCTGGCCGGGCACGCCGATGGTGCCGACGGCGGAGGAGAAGAGCACGAACTCCTCGACCGGGTGCTCCAGGGTGAGTTCGTGCAGCAGCCAGCCGGCGTCCACCTTGGGGCGCAGCGCCGTGGCCAGCTGATCGGCCGTCAGGTCGGTGACCACGGCGTCGGCCAGCACGCCCGCCGCGTGCACCACGGTGCGCAGCGGGCGGTCGGCGGGGATCGCGGCGAGCAGGCCGGCCAGCGCGGTCCGGTCGGCGACGTCACAGGCGGCGACGGTCACCTCGGCGCCCGACGCGCGCAGTTCGGCGGCGAGCTCGGCGGCGCCGGCGGCGGCCGGTCCGGTCCGCCCGACCAGCAGCAGGTGCGGCGGTGCGGGCCGGGCGGCGAGGTGTCGGGCGATGATGGCACCGAGCGCACCGGTGCCACCGGTGATCAGGGCGGTTCCCGGCGATTCGGAGCCGGCAGCGCGGGCACCGGCCGGGGCGTCGGCGACGACCAGGCGCGGCACCAGGACGGCACCGCAGCGCACCTCGGTCTCCCGCTCCGCCGGGTGCCCGGCGACCAGGTCGAGGGCAGTCGGTCCGTCCACTACGGTCAGGCCGATCCGGCCGGGGTGCTCGGCGGCGGCGGCGCGCAGCAGACCGCGCAACGCGCCGGTCGCGAGCCGGCCCGCGGGTGCCACGAACCGGATCCGGGCGCCGGGTGCCGCGGTGGGCTCGGCCAGCCACTGCTGGAGCAGCGTGAGCGCGGCGGCGGTGGTGGCGTGGGTCTCGGCGATCGGATCCGACGGCTCGTCGACCGCGGTGGCACCGACCGGCACCACCAGCAGTTCCGGCACACCGCCGTCGGCCGCCAGCTCGGCGAGCGAGCCGGCCACCCGGCCGGCGCCGGTCACCAGCGCCGGGTCACCGAGGCCGGTGAGCAGCGCGGTCGCGCCCCCGCTCGGGGCGGTACCCGCCACCGGGGCCGGCTGCCAGTCGATCCGGTGGGCCACCGGTGCGCGGCCGGCGGCCAGTTGGGCGCGGTCGATCGGCCGGAAGGCCAGTGCGGCGATCTCGGCCAGCGCGGCGCCCCGGGCGTCGCTGAGCGCGAAGCGGTAGCGCGCGCCGCCCAGCGGCTCGATCTCCACCCGCAGCGGACCGCCGTCGTGGCCGGTGCGCAGCACCCGCAGGCCCTCGAAGGCGAAGGGGAGCAGCGGACGCTCCGGGTCGGCGGCGCCGTCATCGAGCAGCCCGGCGACCACCGGGTGCAGGGCGGCGTCCAGTTGGGCGGGATGCAGCAGGTAGCCCGGTCCGGCCGCCTGCTCGGGCGGGCCGGCGGCGGCGATCTCCGCGTAGAGGCGGCCGCCGCTGCGCCAGGCGGCGGTGAGGCCCTGGAACGCGGGGCCGTAGTCGTAGCCCCGCGCGTACAGCGCCCGGTAGAGCTCGCCGGGTGCGACCGGCTCGGCCCCGGCCGGCGGCCAGGCGGCGTCGTCCGGGTCGATCCCGGCGTCGTCCGGCTCGGGCACGGCGGGTGCCAGCACCGCCGTGGCGTGGCGGGTCCAGGGGTGCGCGTCGGTCGGGCGGGCGTGCAGTTCCGCGGTCCGCAGGCCGTCCGGGGCCGGCGGGCCGACAGCCAGTTGGAACTGGACCGGGTGCTCCTCGGCCGGTGCCAGCGGAGCCAGCACGGTGAGTTCGCGCACCTCGGCGGCCTCGAGCAAACCGCCGGCGCGCAGCGCCAGTTCGGCGAAGGCGGTACCGGGGACCAGCACGGTGCCGAAGACCCGGTGGTCGGGCAGCCAGGTCTCGGCCCGCGGGTCGAGGCGGCCGGCCAGCAGCGCACCGTCGCTCCCGGCCAGCGGCAGCAGCGTGGTCAGCACCGGGTGCCGCTCCGCTCCGGTGCCCAGGCCCTCGCCCTGCGGCCGGGCCGCGGGCTGGGCGAGCCAGTAGCGGTCGGCGGCGAACCGGTAGGTGGGCGGGCCGGCGACGGGCAGGGCGCCGGGCGGCGTGCGGGACCAGGCGACGGGCAGGCCGCCGAGTTCGGCCGCCGCCAGCGCCCGCCGGAAGCCGGCCGGCCCGCCGGCGTCCCGCCGCAGGGTGCCGGCCGCGAAGGCCCGGACTCCGCGGGCGGCGAGGATCTCCTCGACCGCGAAGGTGAGCACCGGGTGCGGGCTGATCTCGACGAAGTGCCGGTGGCCGGCGTCGATCAGGCTGTGCACGGCCTCCTCGAACCGCACGGTGGACCGCAGGTTCCGGTACCAGTAGTCGGCGCCCAGGCCGGTGGTGTCGGCCAGCCGTGCGCCGGTGACGCCGGAGTAGTAGGCCACGGTGGCGGGCTCGGGTGCCAGACCGGCGCCGATCCGCAGCAGTTCCTCCCGCAGCGGCTCGACATGGCTGGTGTGCGAGGCGTAGTCGACCGGGATCCGGCGGGCCCGCACGTTCCGCTCCTCGCACCGGGCGAGCAGTCCGGCCAGGGCGGCGTCGCCCCCGGCCACCACGGTGGCCGTCGGGCCGTTGCGTACGGCGATCTCCAGATCGCCGCCGTACTCGGCCAGCAGCGGCTCCAACCGGTCGGCGCCGAGGGCGACCGAGACCATGCCGCCGCCGCCCGCGATCCCGAGCAGCGAGCGGCTGCGCAGGGTGACCAGCTTGACGGCGTCCCGGAGCGGGAGCGCCCCGGCCACGTAGGCGGCCGCGATCTCGCCCTGGGAGTGCCCGACCACGGCGTCCGGTTCCACCCCGGCTGCCCGCCAGAGCGAGGCCAGGCCGACCATCACGGCGAACAGCGCCGGCTGCACCACGTCCACCCGGTCCAGCGAGGGCGCACCCGGGTCACCGCGCAGCACCGCCAACAGGTCCCAGCCCGCGAACTCCGCCACGGCCGCCGCGCAGGCCGTCAGCTCGGCCCGGAACTCGGCGCTGGAGTCCAGCAGTTCACGCGCCATCGCAGGCCACTGCGAGCCCTGGCCGGGGAAGACGAAGACGGTGCGGCCCGGCGTGCGCTCGCCGGTCAGCAACGCCTCGTGCACCTCGCCGCCGGCCAGCGCACGCAGCGCGGTGCGCAGGGTGGCGGTGTCCTCGGCGAGCACGGCCGCGCCCCGGACGAGCCGGGCGCGGTGGGCCAACGCCGCTGCCAGCGCCACGGGTTCCGCCTGCGGCTCGCGGTCGAGGTGGGCGAGCAGCGCCTCCGCCTGCCGGGACAGCCCCGGACCGTCCGTCGCCGAGAGCAGCAGCGGCGGCGGAAGCTCTGACTGACCGACCGTCAGATCGTGCTCCAGTGGAGCCTGTTCCAGGATCACATGGGCGTTGGTGCCGCTGATCCCGAACGAGGAGACCCCCGCCCGACGCGGCCGCCCCACCTCCGGCCACAACCGCTCCTCACGCAACAACTCGACCCCCGA
>NZ_JBIAGU010000067.1:0-5258 GCF_042869935.1 Kitasatospora sp. NPDC006697 | reverse complement strand
TCGGCCCCGACACCCCCATCATCACCCTCGACGCACGCCGACGAGACAGCGCCAAAAGCGCCCTCATCACCCTCGTCGAACACGCCCTCCTGGCGAGATTGCGGTAACGCGAAGCGGGGGCATCCGGTTCGGTGCTCCCGGCTGTGCATCGCATAACGGTTCGGTAGGCATTTCGGACGTTTTGCCGACAGAGCGTAATGCTTCGCGTTCGCTCGGTTGAGGACCGATGGGAGATTAGCGGCTCCTGTCGGCGAATGTCCGAAATGTGCTTCGGCGGGCGGTCCGCCGGAGCTGTTTGTCCCGTCCCCCCGCACGTGCTGAAATGCCAGCTACCCCGAAGTCACCATCGGCAGTTCCACCCAGCAGCGGGCTGCGGCCACCGGGGTAAGCAGCTGGATTGATCCATGGCCGCGAGTCGGCCGAGAGGTTGTTGTCGAGTGAGGCGTAAGCAGCCAGTCACCCCGCAGCGGCGCTCCGAGCCCCGCGAGCAGGACCGCAGCGGCCAGGGCGCCGGGTTCTCCGCCTTCGCGGCGGGATCGGAGCGCGAGCCGCAGGCCGGGGCCACCGAGACCGTGGAGAGCGGTGACGCCCGCCCAACGTCCGGCGGCCGGTACGAGTTCCTCGCCTTCCGGAACTGGCGGGTGCCGACCCGGCTGGTCGCGATCCTGCTGATCCCGGTCATCATCGGCCTCGTCTTCGGCGGCATGCGCGTCAACACCTCGTTCAGCAGCTACCTGCGCGCCGCCCACGAGGAGAAGGCCGCCGAGCTGGCCCGCTCCGCCACCGGGCTGGCCGACGCGCTGGAGAACGAGCGCGACCTGACCCTGATACCCCTGATGACGGGCTCGGACCCGCAGAACCTGGTGAGCAAGTACCGCGGCCTCACCGACCAGGCGGTCAAGGACTACAACGCCTCCTACGCCAAGGTGGCCGGCGACCACGACGAGGAGCTGACCCGCCGCAACTCCTCCGCGCAGATCGTCCTCGGCACCCTGAAGCACCTGCGGGACAACGCCTACAAGCCGGAGCTGTACGCCAGCGCCACCCAGGCCGCGTACTCGGCGATGATCTCCCCGCTGATGGCCTTCGACAACTCCGTCGGCACCGGCAGCGCGGCCGGTGTGGCCCGCGGCCGCGCGATCTACGCCATGTCGCTGGCCAAGGCCTCCGCCTCCAGCCAGCGCGACCTGATGCTGCAGCTGCTGATCGGCATCGGCACCAAGCGCAACTCCCGGTTCGAGAACACCGACCTGATCCAGGACCTGCTGGTCTCCAACAAGCTGGAGACGGTCTCGATCACCGAGTTCACCAACGGCACCGACCCGGCGGACGCCGCCACCTACGCCGACGCGCTGGTGGCCCAGAACGTCGCCGACAGCCACGTGCCGCTGCGGATGCCGGACGGCATGAGCGTGCCGACCATGCCCGGCCTGCTGAACATCGCGATGGCCTACTCGGAGGCCGCCCAGGCCGGCCTGCAGAACGGCCAGTCCTCCGCGGACGCCGCGCTGGCCAGCGCCCAGGCGAACGGCCTGGTGCCGCTCAACTGGCTGCAGGCCACCGACAGCCACATCAAGCCGCTGCGCGCCACCGAGGCCTCGCTGCTGGACAGCGTCGTCGGCGACGCCATCACCACCAAGGACAACGCGCAGACCGACGCGATCCTCAACTCGGCGATCGTGATCGGCGCGCTGGCCCTGGCCGGTCTGCTCACCGGTTTCATCGCCCGCTCGATGATCCTCGGCATGCGCACCCTGAACACCTCCGCGCTGCAGATCGCCAACCACCGCCTGCCGGACCTGGTCGAGAAGCTCTCCAAGACCGACCCGGACCGGGTGGACACCAACGTCGACCCGATCCCGCTCTGGGGCAAGGACGAGATCGGCGAGGTGGCCCGCGCCTTCGACCAGGTGCACCGGCAGGCGGTCGGCCTGGCCGCCGAGCAGGCGCTGCTGCGAGGCAACCTGAACGCGATCTTCTCCAACCTCTCCCGGCGCAGCCAGGGCCTGATCCAGCGCCAGCTGGCGCTGATCACCGACCTGGAGAACAACGAGGCCGACCCGGACCAGCTGGAGAACCTCTTCAAGCTGGACCACCTGGCCACCCGCATGCGCCGCAACGGCGAGAACCTGCTGGTCCTCGCCGGCGAGGAGCCGGGCCGCCGCTGGAACACCCCGGTGCCGCTGGTCGACGTGCTCCGCGCGGCCGCCTCCGAGGTGGAGCAGTACGAGCGCATCGAGCTCTCCGGCATCCCGGAGGCGGAGGTGATCGGCGCCGCGGTGACCGACCTCGTCCACCTGCTCGCCGAGCTGCTGGAGAACGCCACCTCGTTCTCCAGCCCGCAGACCCGGGTCACCGTCACCTCGACCCGGCTGCCGGACGGCCGGGTGCTGGTCGAGATCCACGACAAGGGCATCGGCCTCACCGCCGAGGACTTCGCCGAGATCAACGAGAAGCTGGCCGAGCCGCCCACGGTGGACGCCTCGATCTCCCGCCGGATGGGCCTGTTCGTGGTCGGCCGGCTCTCCGACCGGCACGGCATCCGGGTGCAGCTGCGCCCGTCCGGCGAGTCGGCCGGCACCACCTCGCTGGTGATGCTCCCGACCGGCATCACCCAGCTGCGGGCGATGCCGGAGCCGGAGGAGGAGTTCACGGTCTCCCGGATCTTCGCCGACCAGGGCGGGCCGGGCGACTGGGAGCAGGAGCAGATCGCCGCCCAGCGCACCGCGGCCGAGCTCGGCTTCGACGACAACCTGGCGATCGGCGGCAGCTCCGGCGGCTTCAGCCCCGCGCTGGACGCGATGCAGCGCTCGCTCCGGCTGGAGCAGCGCCGCCGGGCCGCGCTGGACGCCGGTCCGGGCGAGGACGGCGGGCCGCTGGGCGAGGACGACGGAACCTACCCGCAGCAGGGCTACCCCGGCCAGGAGTACCAGCAGGCCGGCTACCAGCCGCAGGAGGGCTACGCGCCGGACGCCTCCGCGCCGCAGCAGCCCTTCGGGCAGCAGGGCTTCGCCCCGCAGGACGGGTACCGGCAGTCGGCCTACCAGGAGTCCGAGTACCGGGAGTTCGCCGAGTTCGGCGCCCAGGACGGCTTCGGCGGCCAGGGCGAGTACGTCGAGGCCGAGTTCGTCGAGGCCGAGCCGGCCGAGTACCGGCAGTACCCCGCCGGGCAGTACGCCGAGGGCTTCTACGCGGAGCCCGGGTACGCCCAGTCCCACCAGGACCAGGGCCACGTCCGGCAGGACCAGTACGACCCGAACCACTCCGGGTACCAGCAGGAGCCGCAGCAGCCGGCCCGGTTCGACGGCTTCGCGCCGCGCACCGCGGACCGCGCCGTCGGCCACCCGTACGCCGAGCCGGCCGCGCTGCCGCCGGCGGGCGGTGCGCCGGCCGCGGCCCGTCCCCAGTACCAGGAGACCCTGGGCTCCGGCCTGCCGCTGCGCCGCCCCGGCGAGCAGCTGGCCGGCGGAACCGGCCTCGGTGCCCGGGCGATCGGCGGCCTGGACGGCGGCGAGCAGCCCAACTGGTTCACCGGTGCCCGGGACACCTCGGCCCCGGCGGACGACAGCTCGCCCGGCCACCAGGTGTCCGGACTGGGCGCCTCCGGCCCGACCGGCCCCACCACGGCCTGGCAGTCGGAGAACGACGACAGCTGGCAGCTGGCCGAACAGGCCCGCGAGCCGGCCGCCGGCGGGACGACCGGCGCGGGTCTGCCGCGCCGGGTGCCCAAGCAGAACCTGGTCCCCGGCAACGCCAAGCCGGCGGCGGCGGACGGACCACAGGTCTCCCGCAGCCCCGAGGAGGTCCGGGGGCGGCTCACCAACCTGCGCCGCGGCGTGGAGCAGGGCCGCAACGCCGGCAGCGAGGGCACCACCGGAAGCTTCCGGATCGACCCCCAGGACATGTCCCAGCCGGGCCGCCCCGGGCCGGGACAGCAGAACAACAGCACCGATCTCTTCGGCGGCTCGAACCACCAGGAGCGTTGAGTTGACTCAGATGAGCCAGGCCGCACAGAACCTGAACTGGCTGATCACCAATTTCGTGGACAACACCCCTGGGGTGTCGCACACGGTGGTGGTCTCCGCCGACGGGCTCCTGCTTGCCATGTCCGAAGGCTTCCCGCGCGACCGCGCCGACCAGCTCGCCGCCGTCGCCTCCGGCCTGACCTCGCTGACCTCCGGCGCCAGCCGGATCTTCGAGGGCGGCGAGGTCAACCAGACCGTCGTGGAGATGGAGCGCGGCTTCCTCTTCCTGATGGCCGTCAGCGACGGCTCCTCGCTCGCGGTCCTCGCCTCCCCCGACTCGGACATCGGCCTGGTCGGCTACGAGATGGCCCTGCTGGTCGACCGCGCCGGAGCGGTCCTCACCCCCGCCCTGCGAGCCGAACTCCAGGGCAGCCTCCTGCACTGAACCGCCCAGGTGACGCGGCAGCAAGCCGCTTGACGGTGCATCAGGGGCCACCCCGCTGCCGACATGCCGTCAACTCCGTAGTACTTGTAGTATCCAGCCGCCCACTCCGGGCCCGTTGACTCGGGCCCGGCTGAGGGCGTTGTACGGCCCCTCGCACCACCGGCCATCCGGCCGTTGCCAACACCTTGCACCGCACCGCAGCACCCTGTGAGGAGAGGAACCGTGACACCGCCCGACGAGAACCAGGGCCAGTACGGCGTTCCGTACCCCGGCACCGGTCACGACGCGTTCGGCACGCCCGGCGCGGGCCACGGCTACGGCCAGCCGGCGTACGACCCGTACGGCAGCCAGTTCGGCGGCGCCGCCCAGCCGTACCCCCAGCAGGCCCCGGCGGTGCCGCGGCAGGCCCCGGCGTACACCCCCGCCCCCGCGTACCAGGAGCCGGAGGAGGAGGACTCCGGTCCGCTGATCCGGCCGTTCGCGATGACCGGCGGGCGGACCAGACCGCGCTACGAACTGGCCCTCGAGGCGCTGGTCTCCGCCAGTGTGGACGAGGCCCGGCTGGCCACCCTGCTGCCCGAGCACCAGCGGATCTGCCTGCTCTGCGCCACCGAGGTGAAGTCGGTGGCCGAGGTGTCCGCGCTGCTCTCGCTGCCGCTGGGGGTGGCCCGGATCCTCGTCGCCGACCTGGCCGAAGCCGGCCTGGTCGCCATCCACCAGCCCGCCGCCGGGGGCGAATCCGGCAACCAGCCCGACGTCACGCTGCTCGAAAGGGTCCTCAGTGGACTTCGCAAGCTCTAGCCCCGCCGCCACCCGGGCCACCACCTCCGCGAAGATCGTCGTCGCGG
>NZ_JBIAGU010000066.1:0-6826 GCF_042869935.1 Kitasatospora sp. NPDC006697 | reverse complement strand
AAACTCGGACTGCGCCGACCGCACCAACCCCCACACCGCACCACCCTCCACCTCGGCCAAATCCGCCACCACCACCAGCCGCGCGCCATCCCACCGCTCCGAGGACACCCACTCCCGCACCAACCCCAACATCTCAACCGCCGACCGGCCCGCCACCACCACAACCTCCGCCGAACCCACCTCGTCCAGCCCCCCACACACCCGGCCAAGCCCCTCCCACCCCGCACCGACCACCGCCCAATCCCCCACCGACACCCCATCCACCGAGCCCCCGCCCACCGGCACCCACACCACCCGATACAGATCCCCACCCCCCACAGCCGCCTGCGGCTGTTGGAAGGCCACGCTGTCGATGGCGACCACCGGCGCACCGGTAGGGTCCACCGCACTGACCGTCACCGCATCGCCCTGCCCGGCGATCCGCACCCGCAGTGCGGTGGCGCCGCCGGCCGCGAGCGAGGCCCCGGCCCAGGCGAACGGCAGGCGCAACTCGGCATCCTCGTAAAGCAGTCGGCTCGCGTGCAGCGCGGCATCCAGCAGCGCCGGGTGCAGCGCGAACCGACCGGCGTCCTGCTCCAGCCCCTCCGCGAGCGCGACTTCGGCGAAGACCTCCCCGCCGCGCCGCCAGGCCGCGCGCAGCCCCTGGAACGCCGGCCCGTATTCGTAGCCCGCCCCCGCCAACCCCGCGTACCAACCGTCCAGTTCCACCGGCTCGGCGCCGACGGGTGGCCAGGACTCCTCACCCAGCCCGCCGACTTCCGTGCTCCCACCGCGGCCCAGGGTGCCCGTCGCATGCCGGGTCCACGGTCCGTCCTCCTCCAGGCGGGCGTGCACACTGATCGCGCGTCGGCCGTCGGCGGCCGGCGCCTCCACTCGCACCTGGACCTGCACGGCGCCGTCGGCGGGCAGTACCAACGGGGTCTCCAACAGCAGCTCCACCAGCTGGTCGCAGCCGACCTCGTCGCCCGCCCGTACCGCCAGCTCCACGAACGCGGTGCCCGGCAGCAGCACGGCCCCGGACACCGCATGGTCGGCGAGCCAGCCGTGGGTGCCGACCGCCAGCCGCCCGGTCAGCAGGTACTCATCGGTGTCGGCGAGCGCAACGGCGGCGCCCAGCAGCGGGTGCCCGGCCGTACCCAGCCCGGCGGCGGTCAGATCACCGGCCGTATCGGCGCCGTCCAGCCAGTACCGCCGCCGCTGGAAGGCGTACGTGGGCAGCTCCACCGCCCGTGTGCCGCCCGGCAGGACGGCCCGCCAGTCGACGGGCGCTCCCTGCACCCAGGCCTCGGCCAGCGAGGTCGCGAACCTCGGCCAGCCGCCCTCGCCACGGCGCAGCGACCCGACGGCGACGGCCTGCGTGCCCTCGACGGTCTCGGCAACGGCGTTGGCCAGCACCGGATGCGGACTCAGCTCCACGAACAGGGTGGCCCGCTGCTCGGCCAGTGCGCGGACGACCGGCGCGAACCGCACCGGCTGCCGCAGGTTGGTGTACCAGTACTCGGCGTCCAGCCCGGCGGTGTCCAACCGGCCGCCGGTGACGGTCGAGTGGAACGGGATCTCCGCCGGAACCGGCGTGATTCCGGCGAGCGCGGTCAGCAGCTCCGCGCGGATCGCCTCCACGTGGGCGCAGTGCGAGGCGTAGTCGACGTCGATCCGCCGGGCCCGCTCCTGCTCCGCCAGCAACTGCTCCAGCGCGTCGGCATCACCGGACACCACGGTCGCCGACGGCCCGTTGTGCACCGCCACCGAGATCCGCCCGCCGTACGGCGCGATCAGCTCCGCCACCTCATCCACCGGCAGCGGAAGCGAAACCATCCCACCCCTGCCCGACAACGCCAACAGCGCCCGCGACCGCAACGCCACCACCCGCGCACCATCCTCCAACGACAACGCCCCCGCCACACACGCCGCCGCGATCTCCCCCTGCGAATGCCCCACCACCACCGCCGGCACCACCCCGAACGACCGCCACACCTGCGCCAACGACACCATCACCGCCCACAACACCGGCTGCACCACATCCACCCGCTCCAACCCCACACCGCTGTTCAGCACTTCGACCAACGACCAGTCGACATACGCCGACAGCGCCGCCGAGCACTCCGCGATGCGCGCCGCGAACACCGGCGAGCAGTCCAGCAACTCCGCCCCCATCCCCACCCACTGCGACCCCTGCCCCGGGAACACGAACACCACCCGGGCATCCCCGAGCACCGCACCCGACACCGCATCAGCGGCCGCCTGCGCACCCGCCACCGCAGCCAACGCCTGCCGCCCCTGGGCGAGCTCACCGGCCAGCACAACAGCCCGGTGCTCCAACGCACTCCGGCTGCCGGCAAGCGCCCACGCGACGTCCGCAACAGCGACGTCCTCCGCCAGCGCCTCCGCCAGCCGCCCCGCCTGCGCGGCCAGCGCGCCCCGCGTTCGCCCGGACAGCACCCACGGCAGCAGACCCGCCGTCCGCATCGCCGACTGGCGGCTGCCGGCTGCCTTCTCCACTCCCTCAAGCTCCGGTGCCTGCTCCAGGATCACGTGCGCGTTCGTCCCGCTGATCCCGAAGGCGGAGATCCCGATCCGCCGCGCCTGCCCGGTCTCCGGCCAGGCGGTGCGCTCGGTGAGCAGACGCACCGCGCCCGCCGACCAGTCCACCTCGGGGGTCGGCCGATCGGCGTGCAGCGTGCGCGGCAGCACCCCGTGCCGCAGCGCCTGCACCATCTTGATCACACCCGCCACCCCGGCCGCCGCCGCCGTGTGGCCGATGTTGGACTTCAGCGACCCGAGCCACAACGGCCGTTCCGACGGCCGCCCTTGGCCGTAGGTGGCGAGCAGTGCCTGCGCCTCGATCGGGTCGCCCAGCCGGGTGCCCGTCCCGTGCGCCTCCACCGCGTCGACCTGATCTGCCGTCAGCCGGGCGCTGGCCAAAGCGGCCCGGATGACCCGTCGTTGCGAGGGGCCGTTCGGGGCCGTCAGCCCGTTCGAGGCACCGTCCTGGTTGGTCGCCGAGCCGCGCACCACGGCCAGCACCTGGTGGCCGTTGCGCTGCGCCACCGAGAGCCGTTCGACCAGCAGCACGCCCACGCCCTCGGCCCAGCCCGTGCCGTCCGCCTCCGCCGCGAAGGCCTTGCACCGCCCGTCGGGCGCCAGGCCGCGCTGCCGGCTGAACTCGACGAAGAGGCCCGGCACGGACATCACGGTCGCCCCGCCGACCAGCGCCATCGAGCACTCGCCCGCGCGCAGCGCCCGGCAGGCCCAGTGCAGCGCGACCAGCGAGGAGGAGCAGGCCGTGTCGATGGTGACGGCGGGGCCCTCCAGCCCGAAGGTGTAGGCGAGTCGGCCCGAGACGACGCTGCCGCTGGCGCCGGTCAGGGTGTAGCCCTCGGCGCTCTGCGGACCGCGCTGGGTGCCGACGATGTAGCCGGGGGTGGCGGCGCCGACGAAGACGCCGGTGTCGCTGCCGCGCAGCGCGTCCACCGGGATGCCCGCCCGCTCGAAGACCTCCCAGCTCGTCTCCAGCAGCAGCCGCTGCTGCGGATCCATCGCCAGCGCCTCGCGCGGCGAGATCCCGAACAGCTCGGCGTCGAACCGGGTGGCGTCGGCGAGGAAGCCGCCGTGCCGGGTGTAGGAGGTGCCGGCCTGCTCGGCGTCCGTGCCGAACAACCGCCCCAAGTCCCAACCCCGGTCGGTCGGGAACTCGGAGATGGCGTCGCCGCCGGCCGCCACCAGCTCCCACAGCTCCTCCGGCGAGGCGACCCCGCCCGGCAGCCGACAGGCCATCGCCACGATCGCGATCGGCTCGTGGTCGCGCTCCTCCACCGTCTGCAGCCGCTGCCGGGTCTCGTGCAGCTCGGCGGCAGTCCGCTTGAGGTAGTCGACCAGCTTGTCTTCAGTCGCCACCTGGGAGGGTCCCCTTCCACTGTCGGCCCGGGCCCGGCGTTCCGCCGCGCCCCTTCGCCTTTCTGGTGGGTCGTCGGTTCTGCCGCACGACCACCGGGAGTCCGCATTTCCGCCGGCTCCCGCCCCGGGAATTCCAGGCGCTCCGGAATTCACCGTCGCCGCGTTTCCACGGCCGGTCCGGAATTCCCGCGCCGGGAGCAATCCTGCACCCGGCGGAGCGCTCCGGGACCCCTAACCTCACGACCCCCCTAGCCACCCCTGCGGGCCCCCTACCGGGCCTGCCGAGCCCCGAGGGGGCCCGGCAGGGAACCCGTCAGAGCACGGAGACGTCCGAGCGGCCCCAGAAGGCGCGCATCTCCTCGATCAGGCCGCTCGGCCCGACCTTGACGAACATCACGTAGCGCACCCGCATCCGGGCGCGCCGGGGGTCGGCAGGGGGCTCGACCACGCCGTACTGGGCGAGGAACGGGCCGTTGGGCAGGTAGTTCATGGTGGCGGTGACCGGTACGGCGGCGTGCAGGCCGTCCTGGCAGGCGACCGGCTCGCCGTACTCCTCGTACACCTGGCCGGCGATCGCCGCGCCCGCGTGCGCCCGGAAGGCGGCGTGCCCGACCCGCCAGCCGGAGCCCACCGGGTCCTCGAACCGGACCGCTTCGTCGTAGAGCTTCAGCAGCCCGTCGAGGTCGCCCTCGTTCACCCGCCGGCAGTGCTCGACCGCCAGCTCCTTGCGCCTCGCCTCGTCGACCATCGGGAGCCCCGCTTCCGTTCCGGCGGACAATTCGAGCGGACATTAGCAATGCCGAACCGGGCGGACAATGGCGATCGGGGTCCGGCACCCCGGAATAGGGGTGGCCGCTGGGGTGCGCTCCGGCATACCGTTCCAGTGCCGTTGCCGCCGAGGCGTTTTCTGGAGGTTCTGGTGCCGGACGAAGCGGCCCGCAAAGACCTGGTGCTCGAATACTGCCGCCGGATGAATGCCGGCGACCTGGACGGCGCCGTGGCGCTGTTCGCCCCCGACGCCCGGTTCGAGGACCCGGTCGGCGCGCCCGCGATGGTCGGGGCCGCCGCGATCCGGGCGCACCTCGCCCAGGCGATCGGCTACCGGGTGCGCGAGGCACCCGGTGAGCCGACGGCGGCGATGGACGCCGAGCACGTGGTGCTGCCAGTGGCCATCACGCTGCGCACGCCGCAACTGCCGCCGGGCAAGCTGGCCCGGATCAACCTGATCAGCGTGATCCGGGTCGGCCCGGACGCCCGGATCCACGAAGTCCGGGTGTACTGGGGGGAGTCGGACGCGTCCGTGGTGGACGCGGCCTGACGCACCATCAGATTACCCGCGCGGCCTCGGCCGGGTGAGCGGCGAGCAGGGCGGCCACCGAGCGGGCGGTGGCCGCCCAGTCGTCGCTGAGGTAGAAGTGGCCGCCGGGGAGGACCCGCAGGTCGAACGAACCGGTGGTCTGCTCGGCCCACGGGCGGGTCTCGTCCACGGTCACCCGGGGGTCGGCGTCGCCGGTCAGCGCGACGATCGGGCACCTCAACGGGTGGCCGGGGCGGTGGCGGTGGGTCTCGATGGCCCGGTAGTCGGCGCGGGTGGCGGGCAGGATCATCCGCAGCACCTCCTCGTCGTCCAGCAGCGAGTTCGCCGTGCCGCTGAGCTTGCGGATCTCGGCGATCAGCCCCTGGTCGTCACGCTTGTGCACGTGCTCCTCGCGGTGCACGGACGGAGCCCGCCGGCCGGAGACGAACAGCGCGAGCGGCACGCCGGCCTCCCCGTCCTGCCGGAACCTGCGGGCCACCTCGAAGGCGACCACGGCGCCCATGCTGTGCCCGAAGAAGACCAACGGCCGGTCGGTCCAGGGCCGGAGAGCCTCGAACACCGCGTCGGCGAGCGCCGGGATGTCGCCGAGGCACGGCTCCGCGAGGCGGTCCTGCCGGCCCGGGTACTGCACGCCCGCCGTGGTCACGGACGCCAACTGCTGGGCCAGCGGGCGGAAGAAGGTCGCCGAGCCGCCCGCGTGCGGGAAGCAGACCAGGCGTGGACCGTCCTTCCGCTCGGGGCTGAACCGGCGGATCCACAGGTCGCTCTGCTCGGTCACGTTCGCTGCTTCCTCTCGCGTTGTCACACGGTCGGACTGACCGGGCGTCAGAGTCCCAACTCGTTCTGCAGGAAGTCCAGTACCTCGTCCGCCGAGGCGGCCTCCAGCCGGTCCGCCACGGTGGCCGTGTCGGAGTGGGCCTGCTGCGGCTCGCGCAGGCGGGAGAGCAGCAGTTCAAGCCGGGCGGCGGCGGTGGCGCGGTCCTCCGCGTCCTCCGGCACGGCGAAGGCGGTCTCCAGCCGGTCGAGTTCGCCGAGCAGGGAGAGCGCGGGCGGGGTCGGCGCGACCTCGGCCAGCAGGTGGGCCACCAGGGCCGCCGGGGAGGGGTGGTCGAAGACCATCGAGGTGGGCAGGCGCAGGCCGGTGGCCTGCTGGAGGCGGTTGCGCAGTTCGACGGCCGTGAGGGAGTCGAACCCAAGGTCCTTGAAGGTTGCCTCCGCGTCGATCCGGCCCGTGCTGCCGTGGCCGAGGACGGTGGCGGCGTGGGTACGGATCAACTCGTCGAGCAGTTCCCGCTGCTGGGCCTCGGGCAGAACGGCGAGGCGCTGGGCGAGCGTGGTGGGCGACTCGATCGCGGTAGCGGTCCGGCGCCGGGGGGCGCGAACCAGGGCCCGGAAGATCGCGGGCAGATCGTCCACCTGCGCCAGAGCCCGCAGGTCGAACCGGGCCGGGACCAGCACGGGTTCGTCGCGCTGGAGAGCCGCGTCGAGCAGAGCGAGGGCTTCGGCGGGCCGCATCGCACGGATACCCGCACGGGCCATCCGCGCCAGATCCACCTCACCCAGCGTGCCCGCCATCCCGGCCGCATCCCACTGCCCCCACGCAAGCGACAGACC
>NZ_JBIAGU010000065.1:0-8211 GCF_042869935.1 Kitasatospora sp. NPDC006697 | reverse complement strand
CCCGGCTTGAAGCGCCTGGTCGCCTATCTGGTCGGCGACGCGGACCCGCAGGAGGTCCGCGCCCAGCTGGCCGCCACGCTTCCCGAGTACCTGGTTCCCGGTGTCCTGGTCCTGCTGGATGCCCTGCCGCTGACCGTCAACGGCAAGCTCGACCGGCGCGCCCTGCCCGCCCCCGACACCGTCACCACCGCCCAGCGCGCCCCGCGCACCGCGCGCGAGGAGCAGCTGTGCGTGCTCTTCGCCGAGCTGCTGGGCCTGCCGACGGTCGGTATCGACGACAGCTTCTTCGAACTCGGCGGCCACTCGCTGCTGGCCACCCGTCTGGTGAGCCGCGTCCGGACGGCGATGGACGTGGAGCTGCCGATCCGCGCGCTCTTCGAGGCGCCCACGGTGGCCGCCTTGGCGGCCCGGCTCGACGCCGAGGCCATGAGCAGCCGCCGTCCCGCGCTCACGGCCGGGACGCGCCCCGAGGTGCTACCGGTCTCCTTCGCCCAGCAGCGCCTCTGGTTCCTGAACGAGCTGGAGGGCCCGAGCGCGACCTACAACATCCCGCTGCTGCTCCAGCTGACCGGCCCGCTGGACGCCGATGCCCTGGACGCCGCGCTGCACGACGTGGTCGCCCGTCACGAGGTGCTGCGCACCGTCTTCGGCTCCGAGGCCGGGCAGCCCTGCCAGCGGATCCTGCCGGCCGAGTCCGTGGGCGCGCTGCTCACCGTGGCCCCCTACGACGCGGAAGCCCTCGCGGCGGCCACCCGCCACACCTTCCGGTTCGCCACCGAAGTCCCGCTGCATGCCTGGCTGTTCCGTCGCAGCGAGACCGAGCACACCCTGCTGCTGATCGTTCACCACATCGCGGGCGACGGTTGGTCGATGGGACCGCTGGCCCGCGACGTCTCCGCCGCCTACGCGGCGCGGATCGACGGCAGGGAACCGCAGTGGGTGCCGCTGCCGGTACAGTACGCGGACTTCGCGCTCTGGCAGCGGGAGTTGCTGGGCGAGGTACTCGCCGAGCAGTTGGACTTCTGGCGGCAGAACCTCGCCGGCCTGCCCGAGGAGCTGAGCCTCCCCACCGACCGCCCCCGCCCGGCCGTGGCCGGCCACCGGGGCGGCACCGTCGAGTTCACCGTCCCCGCCGATCTGCATGCCCAGCTCACGGCCGTCGCGGCGGCCGAGGGCAGCACGCTGTTCATGGTGCTGCAGGCGGCCCTCGCCGTGCTGCTGTCTCGTCTCGGTGCGGGTACCGACATCCCGATCGGTACGCCGGTCGCGGGTCGCACGGATGATGCGCTGGACGAGCTGGTCGGGTTCTTCGTCAACACCCTGGTGCTGCGCACGGATCTGTCGGGTGCGCCGAGTTTCACCGAACTCCTGGGTCGGGTGCGGGAGTCGGGTCTCGCGGCGTTCGCGCGCCAGGATGTGCCGTTCGAGCGGCTGGTGGAGGAGCTGGCGCCGTCGCGGTCGATGGCGCGGCACCCGCTCTTCCAGGTGCTGCTCAGCCTGCAGAACAACGCCCGGGCCGTGCTCGACCTGCCCGGCCTGACTGTGCAGTCGGCGCCCTCCGCCGATCTGGCGGCACGCTATGACCTGTCGTTCACCTTCAGCGAGTTGTCCGACGGTGGCCTGCGCGGCACCATCACCTACGCCGCCGACCTCTACGAGGCTGCCACGGTCGCGCAGTTGGCCGAACGCCTGCTCCGCGTCCTGACCGGCCTGCTGGCCGCTCCCGAACGGCCGGTGGATGCCGTGGAGTTGTTGTCGGAGGCCGAGCGGCACCGGCTCCTGGTGGAGTGGAACGACACGGCGCGTGAGGTGCCGTCGACGACGCTGACCGCGTTGTTCGAGGCGCAGGTGGCTCGTACGCCGGAGGCGGAGGCGGTGGCGTTCGCCGATGCCGTGCTCGGCTATGCGGAGTTGAACGCGCGCGCCAACCGCCTCGCGCGCTACCTGCGTGTGCAGGGGGTGGGTGCGGAGTCGCGGGTGGCGTTGGTGCTGCGGCGGTCGACGGAGGTGGTCGTGGCGATGCTGGCGGTGCTCAAGGCCGGTGGCGCCTACGTTCCGGTGGATCCGGAGTATCCGGCGGACCGGATCGCCTACATGCTGGAGGACTCCGCTCCGGCGGTCATCCTCACCGATGCCGACTTCCCGGACGTGAGCGGCTTCGACTCCGCCAATCTGGATCTGGCGATCGATCCGCGTCAGCCCGGGTACGTGATCTACACCTCCGGTTCCACGGGCCGCCCGAAGGGCGTTCTGGTCCCGCATGCCGGCCTGGTCAACTACCTCACCCGCGCAGTCCAGGCCTACCCCGAGGTCGCCGAGAGCACTCTGCACCACACCTCGATCTCCTTCGACGCCGGCGTCACCGCCTTCTACGGCGCGCTGATCTCCGGCGGCCGGGTCCGCATCGCCGCACCGGACGAGAACCTGCCCACGGCGATGAACGGCGAGCGGATCGCCTTCCTGAAGGCGACGCCGAGTGCGCTCGCTTACCTGGACGCGATCTCGCGGGCGCATGTGCCGACGGGTCGGCTGATGGTGGGTGGTGAGGGTTCGCAGGTCGCGCAGCTGCGCCGCTGGCGTGAGCGGCATCCGGGGGTGGCGGTGGTCAACCACTACGGCCCCACGGAGGCCACGGTCGGCTGCACCGATTTCCTGCTCGACGCCCACCCGGACCTGCCCGATGCGGGGATCGTGCCGATCGGCCGGCCGATGTGGAACACCCGCGCCTACGTCCTGGACGCGGCTCTGCGCCCGGTCCCGGTCGGTGTGCCCGGTGAGCTGTACATCGCCGGTGCCCAGCTGGCGCGCGGCTACCTCAACCGTCCGGGCCTGACCGCCGAGCGGTTCATCGCCGACCCGTTCAACGACGGGCGGATGTACCGCACCGGCGACCTGGTCCGGTGGCGGGCCGATGGCAACATCGAGTACCTGGGCCGTACCGACGACCAGGTCAAGATCCGCGGCTACCGCATCGAACTGGGCGAGATCGAGGCCGCCCTGGCCGCCTGGCCCGGCGTCCAGCGCGCCGCCGTCCTGGTCCGCGAGGACCGGCTGATCGGCTACGCCGCCGCCCCCGGCGGCCTGGACACCACCGCCCTGCGCGACCACCTCGCCACCGTGCTGCCCGAGTTCATGGTCCCCGCCGCCATCGTCGCCCTCGACGCCCTCCCGCTCACCGTCAACGGCAAACTCGACCGCCGCGCCCTCCCCGACCCCGAGCTCGCCCCGACCGGCGAGTACCGTGCGCCGGCCACCGAGCAGGAGGCCCTGCTCTGCGAGGCGTTCGCCGCCGTCCTGGGCCTGCCGCTGGTCGGACTGGACGACAACTTCTTCGAGCTGGGCGGCCACTCCCTGCTCGCCGTCACGCTGGTCGAGCGGCTGCGGGCGCAGGGCGTCGAGGTCAACGTCCGAGCGTTGTTCGCCGCCCCGACCGTCGCCGGCCTGGCCGCCTCCACCACCGCCGGAACCAGCGGCGTGACCGTTCCACCGAACCTGATCCCGCCCGGCACCGAGCGGATCACCCCCGACATGGTCACCCTCGCCGAACTGACCCAGGACCAACTCGACCGCATCGCCGACGAATTCCCCGGCGGCGCCGCCAACATCGCCGACCTCTACCCCCTCGCCCCACTCCAGGAAGGCATCTTCTTCCACCACCTGATCAGCGAGGACGGCACCGACCCCTATGTTCTCCCGACCACCCTGGAGTTCGACTCCCGGGAGCGGCTGGACGCCTTCCTCGCCACGCTCCAGCAGGTGATCGACCGTCATGAGATCCTGCGCACCTCCGTCTTCTGGCAGGGCCTGCCGGAGCCGGTCCAGGTGGTCGCCCGCCGCGCCGAGCTCCCGGTCGAGCTGGTCGAGCTGGTCGCGCTGACCCAGGCCGACGCGGCCGCCGAACTGCTGGCCGGCTGTCCGGAGTCGATCGACCTGACCCGTGCGCCGCTGCTGCGGGCCCGGATCGGCGCGGACCCGGACAGCACCCGCTGGCTGCTGGTGCTGCAGCGGCACCACCTGATCTGCGACCACACCGCGATGGACGTGCTGATGACCGAGATCAGCGCCCTGCTGCTCGGCGCGGCGGACGGCCTCGCCCAGCCCGTCCCGTTCCGCGAGTTCGTCGGGCAGGCCCGGCTCGGCACCTCGCGCGAGGAGCACGAGGCGTTCTTCGCCGCGGAGTTGGGTGACCTGACCGAACCGACCAGCCCGTTCGGCGTGCTGGACCTGCGCGGTGACGGGAGCGCGCCGGGCTCGGCCCGACTCGCCCTGCCGGAGGCCCTGGTGGGCCGCCTGCGCGAGCAGGCCCGCCGCCTCGGCGTGGGCCCCGCGACGCTCCTGCACGTCGCCTGGGCCCGGGTGGTCGCCGCCACCTCCGGCACCGAGGAGGCGGTCTTCGGCACGCTGCTCTTCGGCCGGATGAACTCCGGCAGCGGCGCCGACCGCGCGCTCGGGCTCTTCATCAACACCCTCCCCCTGCGGGTTGCCACCGCCGGTGTCAGCGCCGCCGAGGCGGTGGCCACGATGCGCGGCAAGCTGGCCGACCTGCTGGTGCACGAGCACGCCCCGCTGGCCCTCGCCCAGCGCGCCAGCGGCATCGCCGCCCCGGCGCCGCTCTTCACCGCGCTCTTCAACTACCGCCACGGCCGGGCCGCCGCGGCGGTGGAGCAGCCGGCCGTGCCCGCCGGGATCACGATCCGGCACGGCCACAACCGCACCACCTACCCGCTCACCGTCGCCGTGGACGACCTCGGCGAGGGCGGCCTCAGCCTCTCCGCCCAGACCACCGGCCGGATCGACCCGGCGCTGGTCTGCACCCTGCTGCACAACGGAGTCGCCGGCCTGGTCGCCGCCCTGGAGACCGCCCCCGAGACCCCGCTCGACGCCATCGAGGTGCTGGATGGCGGCATGCGGGCGCAGCTCCTCGCGCACGGGACCGGAAAGCCGATCAGGCCGACGCCGGCGTCCCTGGCCGAACTCTTCGAGGCGCAGGCCGCCCGGGTGCCGGACGCGGCGGCCGTCGTCTTCGAGGGGACGGAGGTGACGTACGCGGAGCTGAACGCGCGCGCCAACCGGCTGGCCCACCTGCTGGTGGAGCGCGGGGTCGGGCCGGAGTCGGTGGTTCCGGTGCTGCTGGAGCGCTCGGTGGAGCTGGTGGTGGCGCTGCTGGGCGTGCTGAAGGCGGGCGGCGCCTACCTGCCGGTCGACCCGGAGCTGCCGGCGGAGCGCCGCTCCCACGTGCTGTCGGCGGCCACCGCGGCCCCGGTGACGCCCGAGCTGATCGCGGCCGCCGCCGCGCACCCCGCCACGGACCCGGTGGACCGCGGGGTCCAGGCCAAGAGCCCCGCCTATGTGATCTTCACTTCGGGCTCCACCGGCCGCCCCAAGGGCGTCATGGTCCCGCACGAGGGCATCGTGAACCGCCTGGCGCACATGCAGGCCGAGTACGGGCTGACGGACCGTGACCGGATGCTGCAGAAGACCCCGTTCGGCTTCGACGTCTCGGTCTTCGAGTTCTTCTGGCCGCTGATCTCCGGCGCCACCCTGGTGGTCGCCCGCCCCGGCGGCCACCGCGACCCCGCCTACCTGGCCGAGCTGATCCGGGGCGAGCGGGTGACGGCCGCGCACTTCGTGCCGTCGATGCTGCGCGCCTTCGTCGCCGAGCCCGCCGCCGCCGAGTGCACCGGCCTGCGGGTGGTGATGGCCGGCGGCGAGGCGCTGGCGGCCGACCTGCGCGACTCCCTGCTGGATCTGCTGCCGGACGTCGACCTGCACAACTTCTACGGCCCGACCGAGGCCGCGGTGGACGTGACCTCCTGGCACTGCACCGAGCCCTCCGCCCTCACCCCGATCGGCCGCCCGGTCTGGAACACCCGGCTGTACATCCTGGACGCCCGGCTGCGCCCGGTGCCGGTCGGCGTGCAGGGGGAGCTGTACGTCGCGGGCGTCCAGCTGGCCCGCGGCTACCTGGACCGCCCGTCCCTGAGCGCCGAGCGCTTCGTCGCCGACCCCTTCGACGGCGGCCGGATGTACCGCACCGGCGACCTGGCCCGCTGGCGGGCCGACGGCGCGGTGGAGTACCTGGGCCGCACGGACGACCAGGTGAAGGTGCGCGGCTACCGGATCGAGCTCGGCGAGATCGAGAGCGCCCTGCTCGCGCACCCCGCCGTCGGCCGGGCCGCCGTCCTGGTCCGCGAGGACCGCCTGGTCGCCTACCTGGTCGGCCCCGCCGAGCTGGACCCGGCGGAGCTGAGGGCGAGCCTGACGGGGGTCCTGCCGGAGTACATGGTCCCCGCCGCCTACGTGGTCCTGGACGCCCTCCCGCTCACCGTCAGCGGCAAGCTCGACCGCCGGGCGCTGCCCGCCCCCGAGCTCCCCGGCACGGCCACCGCCTACCGCGCGCCCGCCAACGCCCGGGAGGAGCTGGTCTGCGCCGCCTTCGCCGCCGTGCTCGGCGTGCCGCAGGTGGGCATGGACGACAACTTCTTCGAGCTGGGCGGCCACTCGCTGCTCGCCGTCTCGCTGGTCGAGCGGCTGCGGGCGCAGGGCGTCGAGGTGAACGTCCGGGCGCTGTTCGCCGCGCCGACCGTCGCGGGCCTGGCCGCCACCGCCACCGCCGCCGGCACGGGCGCGGTGGCGGTCCCGCCGAACCTGATCCCGGCCGGCGCCCACCGGATCACTCCCGAGATGGTCACCCTCGCCGAGCTGGACCAGGAGCAACTCGACCGGATCGCCGCCGAGTTCCCCGGCGGAGCGGCCAACATCGCCGACCTCTACCCGCTCGCCCCGCTGCAGGAAGGGCTGCTCTTCCACCACCTGATGGCCGCCGGCGGCCGGGACGTCTACCTGATGCCGTCCGTCCTCGCCTTCGAAAGCCGGGAGTTGCTGGACCAGGTGCTCGACGTGCTGCAGACCGTGATCGACCGGCACGACGTGCTGCGCACGGCCGTGGTCTGGGCGGAGCTGCCGGAGCCGCTGCAGGTGGTCGCCCGGCGGGCCGAACTCCCGGTCCACACCGTGGAACTGCCGGAGGACGGCGACCCGCTGGCCGCCCTGCACGCCGCGGCGCCGGCCACCATGGAGCTGAGCCGGGCGCCGCTGATGCACGCCACCGTCGCTGCCGAACCCGGCGGTTCGGGCCGCTGGCTGATGCTGCTCCAGCGCCACCACCTCACCACCGACCACACGGCGATGGAGGTGCTGCTCGCCGAGGTCGAGGCGCTGCTCAAGGGCGAGGGCCACCGGCTGCCCGAGCCGCTGCCCTTCCGCGAGTTCGTCGCGCAGGCCCGGCTGCGGGTCTCCCGGGAGGAGCACCGGGCGTTCTTCGGTGACCTGCTCGGCGAGGTGACCGAGCCGACCGCGCCGTTCGGACTGCTCGACGTGCGCGGCGACGCCGGCCCGGTCGCGCAGGCCAAGCTGCCGGTGGACGGTGAACTGGCGGGCCGGGTGAGGGAGCAGGCCCGCCGGTTCGGCGTCAGCGCGGCCACCGTCTTCCACCTGGTCTGGGCCCGGGTGGTCGCGGCGACGGCGCACCGCGAGGACGTGGTCTTCGGCACGGTGCTGTTCGGCCGGATGAGCGGCGGCAGCGGAGCCGACCGGGTGCCGGGGCTCTTCATCAACACCCTGCCGGTCCGGCTCGACACCCGCGGCCTCGGCACGCTCGACGCCCTGTACGCGATGCGCGGCCGGCTCGCCGACCTGCTGGTGCACGAGCACGCCCCGCTCTCGCTCGCCCAGCAGGCGAGCGGGATCGGCGGCACGGCGCCGCTCTTCACCTCGCTGCTCAACTACCGCCACAGCACCGCCCCGACGGCCGCCGAAGACCCGGAGCGGGACACCAACGGCATCACCGTCCTGCAGAGCCGGGAACGCACCAACTACCCGCTCACCCTCTCGGTGGACGACCTCGGCGGCAGCGGATTCCTGCTCACCGCCCAGACGGTGGCGCCGATCGACGCCGAGGCCGTCTGCGCCCTGGTGCACACCGCGCTCGACGGGCTGGTCGCCACCCTGGAGACCGACCCCGCGGCCCCGCTCGGCCGGGTCGACGTGATCCCCGCGCAGCAGCGGGAGTTGCTGACGGAGTACCAGAACGGCCCGGTGACACACCGGACTCCGGTCTCGCTGCCGGAGCTGTTCGCGGGGCAGGTGGCGCGGACGCCGCGGGCGGTGGCGGTGAGTTGTGGCGGTGTGGAGCTGAGTTATGCGGAACTG
>NZ_JBIAGU010000064.1:0-10278 GCF_042869935.1 Kitasatospora sp. NPDC006697 | reverse complement strand
CGCCCAGGCGTTCTCCCAGAGCCGCACGATCGCCGGGTACTTCTTGCCCCAGGCCTCGGTGAACTCGACGAACCGCTCGAGTGCGGCGTCCTCGGCCGAGACGGTGACTTCCTTCATCAGGTGCTTCTCCTTGATCGGAAGTTACACCGTTCTTTTTACAGACCCGGGTGTAGCGGTGCTGCCAGCGGTCCGGGGTAGGCGGGCTCGGCGGTGCTCAGCGTGCCGGCTCCGCCGGGGCGGGGAGGGTGTCGGGCGTCGATGTCCCAGCCGGTCCGGTTCGGCCGCGGCCCGTCCAGCCGACCGACGTGCGGCTCCGAACGATGTACACGGGGTCAAGCCCGGGGCGCCTCGTGGGCCTGGGCCAGGTGCTCCGGCCGAAGGATCTCGGCCGAGCCGACTGCCGGTGCACGCTGACCTGCGACTTCCCGCCCGAGGACACGATGTACGCGCTCAGTGGCGCGGGCCGCGGGCGACGCCGGCCGCGCGGCAACGGCAGGATCAGCGGTCACGTACTCAAGCACACTCCCCGGCCACCGCCACGCCCACAGGAACAGGCAATCCCATGTCAGCCATCCACCGAGTGTGTTACGCCTGATCCCCACCCCACGGCAGCCGAAAGGTCACCCCATAACAGCCAAGATCCACGACCTCGAGCGAGAACGCACAGCGGGGCGCGGTCCTCTCCAGGGCCAGCTGGTACTCCGAGCGCGCTACGACCGGCTGGCGGTACCGGCTTGGGCGGAGCGGCTGCCACCGCCGAACTCGGTACCCGGCGCGGCTGGTGGCGTCCTGGGACAAAGCGAGTCCGAGGATGTACAGGGTCTGGCGATCGACGCCGTAGAAGGCGGCGTCAGCGCTGCGGAGCCTTGCGGCGGCGGAGCAAAAACAGCAGGCCTGCACCGCCGGTGAGGACTGCGGCGCCGATGGCGGTGAAGGCGCTGATGCCGTCGGAATCGGTGAGCGCCTGGGCCTGGGCGCCGGAGGTCGCGGTCCGGGGCGGGGACGCCGCTGCCGCGGGCCCGCTCGGGGTGACGGAAGCGGCCGCCGCGGCGGAGTCGGCGACAACGAAGGAGGCCGCGGAGTAGCCGACGAACTGGGTGCAGGTGGCCGTGCCTGTGCTGGTCGCAGTCGGCGCCGACGCCACGGCGGCGACGGCAGAAGCAGGGGCAGAGGCAGGGGCAGACGGGGACGGGGACGCAGCGGAGGAAGCGGCCGGCGAGGTGGGCGTAGGGCTCGCGGAGTAGTCGATGAAGCTACCGGTGCCGTCGCTGAGTAGCGCCGAACCGCCGCTCTCGGTGCCGCCGTAGGTGCCCACGAGCGCGTGGCCGGTGGCCGCGACCCGGATCCCGACGGTGACCGCCTCGCCTGCGGCCAGCTGGTAGCTGCCCGTATCGATGATGCTCTGGCTGTTGCCGGTGCCGAAGTTCGCCGGCTGCCAGTCGGCGCTGGGCAGCTTGAGTTCGATGGTGAAGGCGTCGGCCATCAGCTCGGTGGGTGCGTCGGCGGGGGCGATCTGGAACGAGGTCCGGAAGTCCCTCACGTCGCGGCCGGTGGTGTTCCGGAAAACTGCGGTACTCTGCTGGGCGGCGCCGCCGGGCACCAAGGTGGTGCCGTCGAGCCCGGTCCAGCTGGCGGTCAGCTCATTGCGGGTCTGCACGCCTCCGGAGCACGGGTCGGCGGGAGCGGCTTGGGCGGCGGTCGCACCCAGGTCGACGCCGGCGGTCAGCAGGACGGCCGTCGTCATGAGGGCCCTGAAGGTGGTGGAACGCACGGCGGTTGCTCCTGAGCGGGGTGGACCGGAGGACCCGGGACGGTCGACACGCCCGACACCGGCACAGCTGTGTATCGGCACAGTTGTGTATCGACAGGCGCGAACTCTACACGCCTGCTCCCGCCGCGACTCGGCGCCGGGGTGGGATCGCCTGGCCGCCGTCCCCAATTCACCCGAACCCGCCGCCCGCTCCCGGGCCGGCGCGACTAGAACAGCGGCCGCCCGCCATGAGGCGCACCCCCACCCGGTGGTGGCAGGCTCGCACGGCCGCCGTAATGCGGCACCAAGGGATGCCGCCCATTTCAGTCACCAGCACCACCAAGGGCGGTAAGGCCCAGCCAGGGCATCCCCCTTCGCTGCGCTCCGTCCACCGACACCCGCTTGCAGGCCCGTTGGTCAGTCTCGCGGGTCATCGGGCGTCAGGTTGGTGCGCCGTTCGGCGATGGCGGTGTGGAGGTCGTCGCGGCGCTGCTGGTGCTCGCGCAGGAAGCGGCCGACCTGGGTGTCGGTGATGCCCAGGGCTCGGCGGCGCGGGTCTTGCCGTCCCGCTCGGTGCCGGCGAGTTCGGCGACGAGGAGGACGTCGGCGCGCTGCCACAGCATCCTCGTGGCTGACCGGCTTCCGCGCCTGCTTGATGCCGCCTGAGCCCGCAACCTGGCTCCGGGGAGCGGGCTCGGGCTTCGCTGCCCCGCCGTCGGTGAAGCCGCAGGCCCTCCCGCCACCGCCCCCCATGGTGTGCCGACTGTCCATGCCGGTAGTTCGGGAAACCGAGACAGCGCGCCTGGGAAAATGATCGCGCGCCAGTCTCAGGTAGCCGGCGCGGTGGCTGTCGCGGTTACGGCGGGCACGGGCCGCCTCGGCGGCGGCCCGCTCGTCCTCCTCCTCCGGGCGGTGGGTACCCTCAGGGTTCGCCCAGGGTGGAGTTGCGGCGGATGATCGCCTGCTGCTAGCGAGGACGGCTTGGCGCTGGGGATCTGGCTCAACAACACCCGGGCCAGGGCGAACAAGCTGACCGCCGAGCAGCGCGGGCAGTTGCAGGCACTCGGAGTGCCGTTGCAGCCGCCCGGACAGCCCGCCAGCGCCCTGGCAGGCTGATGCCGGCTGGACGGCGCGGGCAGCTGACGGGCCGTCAGGACCGCTTGAGCAGTCAGGGTGTCACCGCCGGCGGGAGCGTCCCCGATGTCCTTCTCCTGCCGCGTCACCGGCCCGGCTCAACTCCGTCGAGTCCACCCGCCGGTCCCCCGCCGCAAGAACCAGCCGCCGCCCCGCGAAGGCCAGCAAGACTGACCGTTCCCGGCGAGAGCGTCATCGCCTTGGTCCGGCCCGCCCCGGCCGGGCTCCGCGCTTGCACTCTCCCACGAGCCCTGGCGGATCGTCGGCGCGCACCGGCTCTTCGTCCCCGGCCGCGCCGCCGCGCTCACGGCGCTGCCGGCGCTTACCCGCGATCCCGTATGTCGAAGGCCGCGGGTCAGCTGCCCCAGGAGTCATGGCGTAGTCCGTCCGCCAGGTCCCACCACCAGTGCTGTACGGTCCCGTTCGTGTCGGTCGCCCACACGTGCTGGGCGTCCCCGATCAGCAGGGCGGTGGGGTCGCCGCTGATCCCGCTGCCCCAGGTGTCGTGATGCAGCCCGTCGAAGGACTGCCAGAAGTAGTGCTCGACCGTTCCGCCGCTGCCGCGCACGAAGACGTGCTGCTGGGCGCCGTTCTGCAGGAACGTGGGACGGCCGGTGACCCCGCTGCCCCAGGTGTCGTTGCTCCAGCCCGCTCCGGGACTCCACCACCAGTGCTGGAGACGGCCGGCACTGTCGGTGAACCAGAGGTGCTGCGCGTCCCCGATCTCGGCGACCGCGAGGTCGCTGGCCGCGTCTGCCGGAACGGTCTCGGTCTGGGAGCCCTGTGCCGCGTCCCACCACACGTGCCGGATCGCGCCTGTCGGCGTGCGGACGAACACGTGCTGCACGTCGCCGACGAGCATCGCGCTGGGCCGACCGGTGACACCCGTGGCCCAGGTGTCGTGATGGGAGCCGCCGGCCGGGTCCCACCAGGAGTGCTCCAGCGTGCCGGCACTGTCCACCCACCACACGTGCTGCGCGTCGCCGATCATCATCGCGGCCGGGTCGCCTGCGAGGCCGCCGCCCGCCCAGGTGTCGTGGGTGGTCGAGCCGGTCACCGAGTCCCAGAAGTAGTGCTGCAGCGAACCGTCCGAACCGCGGACGAACACGTGCTGCTGGGTGCCGTCCACGAAGGCGACCGGATCGCCGGTGACCCCGGTCGCCCAGGTGCTCGCCGCGTACCCGGTGGAGCCGTCCCACCAGATGTTGCGCAGCGCGCCGGTGCCGTTGGTGGCCGTGAAGTGCTGCTGGTTCGGCGAGAGGTAGACCTGTGAGCCCTCCGCGGCCCAGGTGGACCCGGTGCTGCCCCTGGGCAGTGCCGGCGCCTGGCCGACGTACGCGCGGCACTGGTTGCCGGCGTCGAGGTCGGTGGTGATCTGGATGAACGACTTGCCGTCCGCCGAACCGAGCAGCGGCGAGGAGTAGCCGGGGCAGGTGGGGGCCGGGCCGCCGCCCGCGTCGGACAGCGGCACCGGCGAGGCAATGTCGAACCACGGTCCCTGGCCGCCCCCGGCGTTGCCGAGCACCGTTGTGCCGTCGCCGGCGGCGAAGCTGCCGTCCGGGTCGCGCAGGCGCATCGCGGTGAGCAGCACGGTGTTGCCCGCGACCGTGATGGTGGGAGTGCTCGCCGGGTAGCGGCCGTCCGCGGTGCGCACCTGGGTGCCGATGTCCGAGGGGGTGCCCCAGTCCCAGCCGTCCGGCGAGCTGCGGACGTACGCCTCGCAGACGTGTGCGGTCCACCGCACACCTCGTAGCTCATGAGGTAGGACCCGCCGGGCAGCCGGCGCACGACTGCCATGCCGGGGCGGGCGGAGGAGTCGGCGAGCGCGACGGTGTCGCTGAACTCGGTCCAGGTGACGCCGTCGGTGGAACGCGCCCGCTCCAGCTTCTGGCTGTGCGCCGGATCAGTCTCGTCGGAGTAGAACACCACGAGGCAGCCGTCGGACGCGACGGTCAACTCCGGCTCCCACAGGCCCAGGCTGCTCGACGCCGTGGTCACGGTGGACAGGTACGACCAGCTCACGCCCAGGTCGTTGCTGCGCCACACGCGGACCGACATGTGCCTGCCGCTGCCCGCGTCGGCGCCGAACGACGCCGCCCACAGCAGCGTGCCGGCGGGCATGCCGCCCACCGCGCTCGGCAGTTCGTAGAGGGTCTGGCAGCACATGCCCGTGGAGTTGACAGGATCGTTGACGGCGCCGACCTGTGCGTACGTCCGGCCGTTGTCGGTGCTGCGGAAAATGGCACCGACCCAGTTGCTGTTCTGGTTGGTGACGACCGCGGCCACCACCGTGCCGTTCAACGATCCGTTGTGCTCCAGCCGGACCAGCCGTGGGTAGTAGGAGTACCCGGACCACATCTGACTACCGCCGCCCGGAACGGCGGGGGCGGCCGGGGCGGCCGGGGCGATGGTCAGCAGGCCGACGAAGCCGAGCAGTACGGCCAGCACCGACAGGACGCGCCTCATGGCATCACCTCGAAGGGGGTCGTGCTGACGGCATCCACGGCGCGGCTGCCCACGATGTCGTGCGGCCCGGGCTCTACAACGTTGTAACCGACCCTTCGTGCACCTGTCAATGCATCAACTCGGGGTCTTCACGGGCCTTTCGCCGTCTCCACTACAACCTGCCGACCGAGGCCACTCGCGTCCGGACGCGACCGGCGCAGACAACGTCGCCAGCAACATGTGCCTTGAACCGGCCGCGTCCCCGGACCGCGGCACGTCCGTACGCCAGGAGCCCTGCGATCGCTCCACCGCCCAGGACTGGACGCTGACACTGAAATCCGCCTCGCCCTGCCTCAGGGCGTGCCCGCTCACGGCGGGGCCCGCACGGCCAGCACCGGCCCCTCAGGCCGGCCGTCGGCGCCCAGCAGGCGGGCAGGCCTTCGCCGGTGACCACCGCGCGCGCCGCCCCGCCGCCCCCAGGTTCGTCCACGAGGCGGCCTGCGCGTGAAGCCAGCCCCGTCCTCGAAGCAGACCCACCCGCCGCAGGCCGCCCTGGTGCTTTTACCTCCGCCCAAGTCGCCTCCTTCCAGGCTGTAACGGGCTTGGGTCACGTTCCGCGGACCGCCGCACGGGCGTCTGCGGCGTGAAGCCGAGCCGGCGCATCAGCCGGGTGGCGCCCGAGACGCTGTAGGAAACGTGGAACTTCCGGCCGATCAGCGTGGCCACCCGCGCACCGGTCCACACCTGGTCCTCGTCCCAGCCGTGGGCGGCCGGTCCCTGGTCGAGGTACGCGGCCAGCTTCTCCTGGCACCGCACGGAGAGCTTGCGCCGCTGCCCGTGCGGGCCGCGCGAGCCCAACGCCGCCGCCCCGCCCCGCTTCCAGGCCTGGTGCCACTGATAGGCCGACTTGCAGCTCACCCGCAACTGCCGGGCCACCTCCGGAGGCTTGACTCCCTCGCCGAACAGCGCGGCAGCCTCCAGGCGCACGGCCTCATGGCGCTGACGTGCCTTCGCCGTCAACCCGCCTCCATCCGCATATCGCATGCAAGATGGTCTATGCCGACAGGTGACCGTCCGTCAGCAAAACGGCAGATCCATCACCCCAAAGAGCAGATGTCAGTAAGGAGTCTTGCCATGTCCGCCGAGCCATTCGAGGTCAGCGTCACCGAAGCCGAGATCGCGGACCTGCGTGAACGATTGCGACGGACACGGTGGCCGGAGCGCGAGCCGGTGGACGACTGGTCACAGGGTCTGCCGCTGGCGTACGCGCGGGAGCTTTGCCGCAGCTGGGCCGAGGACTACGACTTCGGGTTCGCCGAGCGGCTGAACGTGTTCCCGCAGTACCGCGCCACGATCGACGGGCTGGGCATCCACTTCCTGCACGTCCGCTCGCCGGAGCCGGACGCGTTCCCGCTCGTGCTCACGCACGGGTGGCCGGGTTCGGTGCTCGAGTTCCTGGAGATCCTCGGCCCGCTCACCGACCCGCGCGCGCACGGCGGTGACCCGGCGGACGCGTTCCACGTGGTCGCGCCGTCGTTGCCCGGGTACGGCTGGAGTGACAAGCCGTCGACGACCGGGTGGGGCGTCACCCGCACCGCGCGCGCCTGGGACACGTTGATGGTCTCGCTGGGTTACGAACGGTACGGCGCGCAGGGCGGCGACTGGGGTTCGGCGGTGTCCGGGGCGCTGGGCGAGGTGGCGCCCGAGCGGGTCGCCGGCGTACACCTGAACCTGGGATCCGTGGCGGCGGGCACGTTCGACGACCCGACCCCCGGGGAGTTGGCGAATCTCGAGGCCGAGAACGAGATGCGGCGCACCGGCCGGGGGTACTCGGCGATCCAGGCGACGCGGCCGCAGACGCTCGGCTACGGCCTCACCGACTCCCCGGCGGGGCAGGCCGCCTGGATCGCCGAGAAGTTCTGGGCGTGGACGGACAACGACGGCCATCCCGAGGACGCGTTGTCCCGGCAGACGATCCTCGACGAGATCTCGGTCTACTGGTTCACCGCGTCGGCCACGTCGTCGGCGCGCCTGTACTGGGAGAGCTTCGCCGACTTCCGGGACAAGGTGACCGCGCCGTCCGGGCTGTCGGTCTACCCGCGCGACATCAGCCGCCCGTCGAGGCGGGAGGCCGAGCGGCGCTTCACCGACCTGCGCTGGTTCGAGGAGCTGCCGCACGGTGGCCACTTCGCCGCGCTGGAACAGCCGGAGTCGCTGGTCGAGCAGGTGCGCGGGTTCTTCCGCCTGTTCCGCTGACTGCCCGTGCCACCCCACGGGAAGCCCCGCCCAGGGGATGGTTCCGTCCTCTCCGGGTCACCGGGCCGGGGTTACCGGCGAAACGACGGCCTCGCTCCGTGGCACCTTCATCCCGCCGTCCCAGCCGGCCGTCGAGCGGGGGAATGTTTGCTGCTGCACGCAGTGCCTCCGAGTCCACGATCGCGCCCGCCGGCGCTGTCCACACCGGGGACTGCCGGATGTCCGGCAAGCGGGTCGAGGCCATCGTCCAGACCGCCGACCGTCGGCCGTCCCGCTCGGGGCGCGGCTTGGACAGCTTCGTCCCGGCCGCGAGCAGCTGGGCGGCTTCGCGGCGGCCGGCTGCGGTCAGGCACCAGAGCTTGCGGCTGTCCGGCAGGCGCAGCTCCTCGCGCACCCTCCCGGCGGCTTCCAGGTCGATCAGGGCGTCGCGGGTGGCCTTGTCGTTGTGCTGTCCGGGCAGGACCAGGTGCCAGAGCTCCCTCGCGGTGGCGCTCTGGCACAGGCCGAGCGACACCAAGACCCCCTTCCTGACCGGTTCCGTCGAGTCCGCCTTCCACCGCGTTTCAGCAGCGGCAGGAAGTGGGTTGTCGCCACGGGCTCGGCCCCTTGTCCGGGGTTGCTGGCCTGCGGAAACGGGCTCAGCGGCTGTCGGGGGCACGGAGGTGCCGGCGGAGGTGCCCGTGGAGGTGTCGGCAACGGGTGAAACGAGGACCACGGACGGCGGCTCAAAAGCGGGCCGGGCCCCTTGTCCGCGCCGGGCGAGGCCTTCGCTGAGCGGCCGGCGGCCTGGTCGCCGTCGTCCGGTCCGGGCGCGGCGAGCGAGGTGGTGGTCATCGAGTGGCCTTCCGTGGAGCAGGAAGCCGGACCCGGCACGATGGCCGGCCCGGCACCCGGCCGGCCTGACCACCACCACCGGCACCGGCACTCTCGCCCTCCACCAGCTCATCGGCCCCACCCACGAATGAACCGGGCACGGGCCCGCACGGGCCTTGCCGCTGACCCGCCCAGTTCCTCGCCCGGGAAGGCCACGCCAAGGTGCCCCGCCCCACAACGAGCAGCTGCTGGTGTCGCAGGCCGCCGCGGGCGCTGCGGGGCTCTCGCAGACTGGGGCTGTGACCGAGGGGCCCGAGATTCCCGCGCCGCGCCGCGCTTTCAGCGACCGTTTTGACCTGCTGTACCGGGAGGCGGGCAGTCCGCTGCTGCGGGCGGTGGAGGGCTCGGTGGCCAGGGCGCAGCGGGTCAGGGCCGATGGGTGCCCGGTCCGGGTGCCTGCGCAGCGGATCAGCGATTGGCGGGGTGGGCGGGCGGTTCCGGCCCGGTTCGAGCCGCTGGCCGCGGTGCTGGCGGTGCTGATCGGCGAGGCGAGGCGCAAGCGGCCGCGGCCGATGGTGCCGCAGCTGTACGACCCCGAGGCGTGGCAGCTGTGCTGGCGG
This sequence comes from Kitasatospora sp. NPDC006697, assembly GCF_042869935.1. Lineage (NCBI taxonomy): Bacteria > Bacillati > Actinomycetota > Actinomycetes > Kitasatosporales > Streptomycetaceae > Kitasatospora > Kitasatospora sp. NPDC006697. The sequence continues at coordinate 1,260 of NZ_JBIAGU010000064.1, read as the reverse complement.
CAGGCGATCGACTCCCCCGTCGGCGACGGGCGTGCGGGCGGCGGGGCGGGTGGCGGAGCCGACGGTGGGCAGGTCGGCGCCTCCGCGGGCGGAGCCGGTGAGGGAGCGGGACAGGGCGCGGGACCGCTCTGTCCCTACCGGGGTCTGGCCGCTTACCGCACCGAGGACGCAGGGTGGTTCTTCGGTCGGGAGCAGGACACCGCGGCGCTGGTCGACGAGGTGAACCGGTGCCTGGACGGGGAGGCGTTGGTGGTGCTGTTCGGTGCCTCCGGTGCCGGGAAGTCCTCGCTGCTGCGCGCTGGCCTGGTGCCGGCGCTGGCCGACGGGGCGCTGCCCGGCTCGGGCGACTGGCCGGTGGCGGTACTGACCCCGACCGTGGACCCGGTGGCCGCGCTGGCCCATGCTGCCGCCCGCGCCCTGGGCTGCTCTGCGGCGCTGCTGCAGGAGCGGGCCCCCCGGGGGGGGGGGGGGGGGGGGGGGGGGGGGGGGGGGGGGGGGGGGGGGGGGGGGGGGGGGGGGGGGGGGGGGGCTGTGCCCCCGCCGGTGTCCCGGGGGGCGGGGGGGGCCATTGGGGCCGCCCGCGCCGGGGGGGGCTTGGGGGGGCTGGGGCTGGTGGGGGCACCCACGGCCCCCCCCCCCCCCCCCCCGCAGATTCGCAGTTGACCGACCTTCGGCCGCTGGGGCCCCATGACCTGACTAACTTCCTTTACTCAGAGCGACGCGGTCCGGCTGGCGGGCGTAGGACCAACGGCGGACCGGCCGCCTGCGGCTGGGGACCGATGACCCGACCGACCGTCCTCACCACAATGATCTTCAGCTCTCGCTGCCCACCCGGAGGACGACACCGATGCCCGCTCTGCTGAACGACGAGGACGTCCGCACCCATCTCGACGCGCCGACCGCCATCCGCGCCGTGCGCCACGCCCTCGTGGCCGCGCACGAGGGCACCCTGGACGCGCCCGCCCGCGTGCACGCGCAGTTCGGCGAGGGCGGCCTGGTCTTCACCGCGGGCTTCCTCCGGGCGGACCGGCTGTTCGGCTTCCGCTGCTACGACACCCTCGTCGGGGCCGAACAGCTGTTGGCCGTCTGGGGGGCCGACGACGGCCGCCTGAGAGGGTGTTCGATACCGATTTAGGCTGCCGCGAGGAGTTTCGGGCGGAGGTACTGCCCGATTCTGTCCGGGCTGGCGGTCAGTCGGGTGGCCATGGAGTTGACCATGGCCCACTGGATCATCGAGCGTGACCGGTCCGGCAGTTCCTC
>NZ_JBIAGU010000063.1:0-10289 GCF_042869935.1 Kitasatospora sp. NPDC006697 | reverse complement strand
ACCCGACTGACCGCCAGCCCGGACAGAATCGGGCAATACCTCCGCCCGAAACTCCTCGCGGCAGCCTAAATCGGTATCGAACACCCTCTCAGGACACCGAGGGACTGTGGGCTGCCTTGCGCAGCGAGGACACCGCGCGGGTGCAGAATGTCCCGCTGCTCCAGGAAGGGGTGGCCGAGGGCGATGTCGTCCGATTCACCACGGATGCCGAGGGCCGGCACTGGGCGGTGGAACGCGTGGAAGCCTCCGGCAACTGCACGATCCGAGTCCTTCCGGTGCCAACCGGACCGCTCGGCCCGAGCGCCCGAGCCGTGCACGAGCGCTTGTCGCCGTTCGAGCTGGGTGGCGAAGTTGTCAGTGACGAGTTCCCGCTGGTGGCATTCAACGTGCCGGCGAACTCGGACCTCGCAGGCATCAAGTCGCTGCTGGTTCATGGAGTGGCCGAGGGCTGGTGGCACTTCGAGACGGCGTGCGTCACCGACGATTGGCGCAATGCGTAGCGGTCCTCCTGCGCTGGGCGATGTGTTCATCAGCGCTCCCCGGGGATGATCGGCATGCCGAGGTCGACCGAGGCGCGGGGCCGGTTTCGGGCCAGGCGGTCGAGCGCGGCGAGCTTGTTGCGTGCGGCCTCGGCGCTGACTTGGAGACCTTGGACCTCGCCGAGCCAGCCGTTGGCGCGTGCTTCGTCGATGCGGTCAGTGAGGTTGCGGATGATCTCTTCCAGGCGCCGTCGCTGTGCCGGGTCGACCCGGAGCATCGGGCAGCGGATGCACGCGTGCTCATGCGCGCAGGGGGTGCCGTAGGGGCGCCCGCATGTTCCGAGCTCGACCTTGCGCAGTTCGAAGTGCTTTTGAAACTCGTCCCACTCCTCCTCGGTGGGCTCGCGGTATTCGGCAGCAGGCCGGTTCGCCCGGCGGGTGTCCAGATACGTCCGGTAGGAGCGGATCAAGTCGTCCTGGAAGACAGCTGATGGTGGAGTCGGGTATTGGAACTCCCTGAATGCCTCAGCCGGTACGGACCCACGCCGTGAAGTCGTCGGCGAGTCCGGGCGGGTTGGCCGCTTCGGTCCGGTGACCGAGCCATTCCTGCAGCTCGAAGAGCGTCATCGGCTCCTTGGCGTTGTAGAGCTGGCTGGCGATGGTGGACCGGGCTCGATGGCTGGTGATGTTGCCGCGGACGTCGGCGGTAGGGACGCCGGCCTTGCGGCAGAGCATCGGGATGATCGCCGTGTTGATGTAGTCCTTCGCAACCCGGCGGGCCCGGTGGGCGAACAGGAAGTCGGCGAACTCGTTGGTCTTGGTGTCGAGCATCGGTGGCTGAGCGGGCCGGGCGGCCTGCCATGCTAGCGGCAACGATAAGTGAGACGAGGCCGAAAGCAGCGGCTCACTTATCGTTGCGTCTGCCCAGCTCAGCACCGGCGCCACCGACAAAGATCAAATGAGACGGGACAGGAGAACAGGCCCCAGGGGCCGGCGGGTCGGTCGGCTGACCGACTCTGCCGTGATCGTTCTCAAGGTGGTGGCCACCAACTCGGCCCAGAACCCACCTTGGAATCAGGCTACCGAAGCCGCCGACTCCGGGGATCGGAAACAGGTACTTATGCGCTTCAGGACCGGCTGGAGTGTCCTGTGACCCGTGCGCGGGCGCGAGGTCGGCTCCTGGGTCCAGGGCGGCGTGACCGTGCCCGCCGGCTGATCACTTCGCCTGGGAGAGCAACACCGCGTCGGGGCCGGCGGGGAATCGCAACTGGCCGGTCGTGTCGTGCGCGGCTCGCCACACTGTCTCGGCGACGTCGCTCTCCCTGGTGAACAGGTCCTGCGCCGTGAAGTCGTCCATGGCCTTCTGCGCCCATGACGCGTAGGGCGCCGGGATCAGTTCGTCCAGCGGTGCCCCGTCCGCCGCCTTGGCCGCGTTGGCTGCGAAGTTCGTCGTCAGGCAGGCGCCCGGCTCGACCGTCTTCGCCTGGACGCCGAAGGGCGCGAGTTCGAGCGCGAGGGATGCGGTGAACCCTTCGACGGCCATCTTGCTCGCCTTGTAGACGGCTGTGAGCGGCATGTGCCCCAGCACCACGCTCGAGGTCACGTTGACCACCACCCCGGAGCCGCGCTCACGGAACCGGGGCAGCACCGCTTGGGTCACCGCCATCACGCCGAACGTGTTGGTTTCGAAGACTTCCCGTACCCGGGCCATGGGGGTGCCCTCGAACACGCCGATCGATGGGACGCCCGCGTTGTTGACCAGGACGTCGATGGGCCCGGCTGTCTGGAACGCCGCGGCGATGCTCTCGGGCCTGGTTACGTCGAGTTCGATGACGCGGAGCCGGTCCGACTCAGGAAGGACGTCTGGACGCGGCGTCCGCATCGTGGCGATGACGTTCCACCCCTGCGAGTGGAAGTAGCGGGCGGTCTCCCGCCCGTACCCGGATAAGGTACCAGTGATCAGAACCGTCTTCATGTTGTGCCCCTTTGCGTGTGGTGGGATCCATACGGGCGGGCAGGCATTTTCCTGCTCCACGGGAGAATCGGTAATCCCATTGAATCGCTCTGACCTGCGGAGACAGTAGAACTATTCTCGCTGTTCCTTGCACGATCCTCCGGAAGGGGTCATCAGCTCAGGACAGGAGACCTGCCGGCGCACGTACGGCCTGACGCAGGCGGGCGGCGTCCTGGCTGGGGGGCGCACCGAACTGGCGGCGGTACTCCCGGCTGAACTGCGACGGGTTGTCGTAGCCGACGCGGTGGCCGACTCCGGTGACGTCTCCGGGATGGGTGGCGAGCAGCAGCCGGGCCTCCTGGAGCCGGATCTGCTTCTGGAACTGGATGGGGCTCATCGCGGTCACGGCTTGGAAGTTGCGGTAGAAGGCGGAGACGCCCATGCCGGACTGCCGCGCCACGTCCTCGACCCGGAAGGGCTGCGCGTAGTGCTCGCGGATCCAGCGCACGGCCCGCGAGATGTGGCTGAGGCTGCTGTCGGCCAGGCCCAGCTGGCGAACCGTCGCACCCTGCTCGCCGGTGATCAGACGCCACAGGATCTCGCGCTTGACCAGCGGGGCCAGTACGGCCCGGTCGCGGGGCTCGTCGAGCAGGCGCAACAGCCGGACCACCGCGTCCAGCAGCGCGGCCGGAGCGTCACTGACGGCGATCCCCGACGGCGCGCCCCCGCTGTTCCGGGGGGCGTCTCCTGGCCCGGCCTCGAGCAGCAGCTCGGCAATGGCGGAGGGTTCCAGGACGAGGCCGAACCCCAGCGCGGGCTGCTTGGGGTCGGCCCGGGTGAACTGCCCTGTGACGGGCAGATCGACGGATGCGACCAGGTACTGCCCGGGTCCGTACTCGAACACCCTCTCACCTAGGGCGAGGCGTTTGGCGCCCTGCGCGATGACCGCCAGGAGCGTGCCGGACATCGAAGGCGCCGGCGGATCAGGGCGGTCGACCTTCGAGATGAGGACGCCGTCGACGGCGGTGGTCCAGTCGGGCCGCGCATGGCGGGCCAGCAGGGTGCGGAGTTCTTCGAGGTGCATGCGTCCATTGCAGCACCATTCCGCGCTGCTGTTCCCAAAGCCGCGAGGATCGTGCAAGTGCAAAAGAGTATCGGTCTAACGTTTCTGCAGTTCAACCCACTTGAATGGAATCACCGCACTCCATTCACTGAAGAGGAAGAGAAGGAATCCATGACTGCCGACTACGGCTTCGGCGCCACCCTGACTGCCAGGCCTGGTATGGGTGACCGGCTCGTCGACCTACTGCTGACCGGACTGAACGAGGGCAACCCCGGCGCGAGCGAATACTGCCTCGTCTACCTCGTCTCCCGCTCCGCGTCCGACCCCGACGTCGTCCACGTCGCCGAAGGCTGGACCAGTGAGGAGGACCACCACCGCGTCTTCGCCGGCAAGACCGCCCAGGCCATAGTGGCGCAGATCGACCCGCTGCTCGCCAAGGACTCCGAGTACACCGACCTTGTTCCGATCGGCGGCAAATCGGCCCTCTGACCCGCCGGACCGCCGGCACCCCACCCCCGGCCTCTGCCGCCTCGGCGCCCACCGAGGCGGCCCCCGTCCTCGCCCGACCGTCCTTCCACCACCCACGAGAGGCAACGACCGTGACAGCACGCCCCTCCCTCGACCCCGAACTGCGTGAACTCCTGGCCGACATGCCGCTGATGTCCGAGCTCAGCCCGCAAGCGCTGGCGCAGGTACGCCCCTTCGCCTCGATGCCCGTCGAACCGCTCCTCGAAGGTCGCGCCGTCGACCGGCGCGAGGCCACCGTTGCGAGTCCGGACGGCACCCCGATCTCCTTGTCCGTCTTCAGCCCCGCGAACAGCGATCGCACCGCTGCCGCACCCTGCGTCTACTGGATGCACGGCGGCGGGATGGTCATGGGCGACCGCTTCTCACAGATCGACATCCCCCTGGAGTGGCTCGACGAGTTCGGCGCCGTCGTGGTCTCCGTCGACTACCGGCTCGCGCCCGAGTCCACCGGCACCATCCCGGTCGACGACTGCTACCAGGGCTTGCTCTGGATCGCCGACCACGCCGCCGAACTGGGCATCGACCCCGCTCGGATCATCGTCGCAGGCGCCAGCGCGGGCGGCGGCCTCGCCGCCGGCGTCACCCTGCTGGCCCGCGACCTCGGCACCCCGACGATCGCCGCCCAAGTCCTGATCGGCCCCATGCTCGACCACCGCAACACCACCACCTCCAGCCTCCAGTACTCGAACGGGCCCGGCGTCTGGACCCGCGAGATGAACGGATTCGGATGGCGCTGCCTCCTCGGCGACCTCACCGACGACGAGGTACCCGCATACGTCTCACCCGCCCTGGCCGACGACCTCGCGGGCCTGCCGACCACCTACATCGACACCGGCTCCGCCGAAGTCTTCCGCGACGAGGACATCGCCTACGCCACCCGCATCTGGGCGGCCGGCGGCCAGGCCGAACTCCACGTCTGGGCAGGCGGCTTCCATGGATTCGACGCCCTGTACCCGCAGGCACACATCTCGTCCACAGCCCGTCGAACCCGCACCGACTGGCTCGCCCGGCTCCTGCCCACGAACCCCGCCGCATAGGTGAAGTCGACGAGTTTCGGTCGTACGCCTCAGCCTTGGCTGAGACCTCAGAACCTGCTGTCTCCAGGCGCGAGCAGGCTGGTGACCTCGGCGATCGCCTCCGCCGAGGGGTGGAAGTTCCTCGACGAGGCCGTGGCGGTGCGGCCAGGCGCGGTCCACGTAGGCGGTGCCGTTCCTCTGCAACACCAAGCAAGCTCAAGGAGCCCTCAGTCCCATCAGGATAGCCTGGCCCGACGGCTCTTCGCCGGGTAGAACTTGGCGTGCAGCACCCGCCCGGCCCGGACCGGCTGGAGTGCCCGCAGTGCGAACAGGACCGCACCGTCGAGGACTTGGGCCCGCTGGTGCTGCCCGTCCCCACCAATCGCGCCCGCCGAGTTCATCCAGTGCCCGAAGTCCGTTGGCCGGGCCGTCCTGGTGCCGCTTCGCCGCTGCTGGCGCTGGGCCGCTGGCCGGCGCGACCTGGTACGAGGTGGAAGCGGGCGGCGCCGCGCACCCGGCCCCGACGGCCAGGCCAGCTCCGGGTGGGCCGTCAGGACCAGGCGCTGCAGGGGCCGTGCGCGCGGGCGGTGGCGGCCCGCAGGGCGGTGGTGCGGACGACAGCCTGATCTACGACCCGACCGTGCCCGAGGCGGCTTCGGCACACTCGAGCCGGTCCAGCGTCCCGCCCGCCGGGTGGTGGTGTGGATTCGGGTTGGAATAGCCGGGGGACTTCCACTCCGTCAGCGAAGGCGACGGCGAAGTCCGCCTGCGCCCGGCCGGCGCTGGTGAGCCAGTCACGGGCCCGTGCGAGGGGGCCCCGGGAGACCTGGGCCTTGGGTCCGCAGCGCGGGTGCGGGCCATCGGCGTCCGGCGTGCGCGTCCTGCCGGTCCCGCAACGGTAGCGGCCTGGCCCTGCGGGAAGTGCCGGTCCGTCACCAAGTGGAGAGGTTCACCCGATCGGCCGCCCGCCACTGGCGCTACATCGTATCGGTCTGACCGCATGGCGTCATGTCGCATACGCACTGAGCGAACCGAAAGGCGCGAAGATGACGAAGAACCAGCACGACGTCGCCCTGCTGTGCGAGCGGCTGCCGGAACTGGCGGCCGCGGAGATCTACGACGACCTGACCGACCCCGACAGCGACCTCGACGAGGGGCAGGAAACCGACCTGCCCGACGGGCTGGCCGAACTGCGCCTCCTGGCAAGCACGACGGCAAGCCGATCGGCGTGGAGCTGGCGGTCGTCGCGGACGGCGTCACCGTCGCCTGGAACCGCCCCGCCCCGTGGCTGGCCGGCCTCATGGACGCCCACACCGCCCTCAAGGAGCACCGGGCCGAGCAGGCCGGCCACGACCGCACCCGCCAACAGCAGCACGCCCAGGACGAGACCGCCCGCCTGGCGCAGCTGCTCATCGCCGAGGGCCGTCTACGCCCGTACGGCCGGATGCCGTGCTTGGCGGGACGCTCCGCGTTCAGCTTCGTGTGCCTCGCCTTGGCAACAGCGGGGGTGCACGCGTGCGCCGTCACCGACCCGGAAGGCTGCCGCGGGCCTGCCGGGCGGCCGGACCCCGCTCGGTTAGGGGCTGGACCTGTCCCCGGGCCCGGCCGGTGCCGGCAGGCCCGCGGCAGCCGTTCAGCGGGGTGCGCTGGTTTCGCCGCCGGCCTCGACGGCGGCGAGCACGCGTCGGTGGTAGTCGGCGAGGGTGTGGCCGGTGGGCAGTGGGGCGGGGGTGCCATCGAGGGTGTACCACTCGTCGGCGCCGGTGTACTGGATGGCGACCCACGCCCGGTCGGCGGGGAAGCTGGTGGTGACGACGGTGAGGTCGCCGGTGATGGTGCCGACTTCGACGGTCATCACGCCGCCGGGGCCCGCGGTTACCCGGTCCTCGTACCGTTCACCGGTCCGGGAGCTGGCGGCTGCTCCATCTCCAGCTCCGGCCCCGGTTTCGGCGTCGGGGGTGGTCACTGGTCGCAGGTGTCGAGTATGTCGGCGAGGGCCTGCTTCTCATCGCTGGTGATGTTGAGCTGGTAGTGGCTTTTCACCTCGGCCCAGGCGCGGGAGTAGGTGCACCAGTAGGACTGCAGCGGGGGCTACCACTGGTCGGGGCTCTTGTCGCCCTTGGAGCGGTTGCTGGCGGCGGAGACCGCGACGAGCTGGGGCTCGGTCAGGTCGTTGGTTATCTATGGTTGTCAACCTGATCTCGCAGGTCAGTAGCAAGCTGGATGTTCTGGCACATGAGGCAAGAAGGCGGGGACAGTGCGGCAATTCGGTGGCGCTGGGTCCTGGTGCTGGCCATCCTGGGCGGATGGCCGATCGTGCGAACTTTGTCGTTGTCCGCGAAAGCGGTGAGTATGAGCTGTACCTCTCCCGGTTCGGGGCGGTGGGGATCGACCTCGACCTGCTGGAGGGGCCGGCGGAGGTGCTCTCGATGGTTCGGAACCTGGGGGTGGACGATCGGTGGCTGGACGACGTGCACTGCCAGGGGGCGGCGCTGATCGACCTCGGTCGGAAAGTGCTGATGCTGTTCGCCTGGGAGGGGCCGAGCACAGTGATGCGGTACCGGGCTGCGACCCTTCAGCTGTTGCGGGAGGCGTGGGCGGGGTGGGACGTGCGGTGGGTCTACGACGGTCCCGCGGATCTGCGGACGTATCTGGGTCTGGACCCAGAACAGGTCCGTGCTCGCGGACACGGCCCCGCTGTGGGCTCGCTGGTGGAGCCGGACGACGAGGAACTGGCCGACCCTGAGCCGATGGTCGCGGTGGTGACGGCCGGGACGGATCGCTGCTACGTAGTGGCCAACCACTCCGATCACCCGATCCGGGAGGGGGTCGCGCTGCTCGACCGGCTGGCGGAGGGCCCGGAGCACGGTGTGTGTCGGTTGTCGGCAGAGGCCGGGATTCACGTTGATCCGCTGCGGCGGCAGGTGGGCTGGTGGACGCTCGGGGCAGCGGCGGAGGCGTACGAGATGCCGCAACGATGGCCCGGTTGGACGGTGGAGTTTTGGCAGGACCGCTGGGAGGAGCACATCCGGGTGAGCACTGGACGGTTTGAGCCGCCGCCGGTCGACCGCGAGCGCGCGCTGGCGAAGGTCCGGACGGCGGCCGAACGGCGACGGGACATCCGGACGCGGCCATAGAGCCTGTCCGGCGAATCCTGCTGTCGGCGGTCTACCGGCGCTCTGTCCCTCAACACCTGCTTGAGGGACGCGCGGAGCCCCCCTGGCGGATCTGCCCCGCCGGAATGGAGGCTCCCGAAAATCGGGTGTCCTGGGGCTGACCGCAATGCGAGCATCGGCGGATGACCGACGATGAGGAGCTGGTCGCCGCAGACCTGGTCGGCAAGCGGCTGCTGCGGGTGACCACGGCCTGGCACCACTACGCTGAGGACAAGCCTTCACTGCTGCACCTGTGGCTGCACTTGGAGGGTCTGGGCCCGGTCCTGTTCCATACACCTGGGACAGGCCTGTCGCTGAGGACCGACCAGCCCCACGAGCCGTACTCAATGGGGCAAGATGGCCAGGTCACGGCCACAGACGACTCGCCGGACGTTCCGGTGGCCCGGTTCGTCGGTCAGACGATCCGGTCAGTGCGGGAGATCCGGTACCGGGACGCCCGCATCGGCTTCGCCGCAGGCCTCACGCTCCGGTTTCCCGGCGGAAGCATCCGTCTGCTCGCCCTTGACGACGATCTCCTCCTCGCTTGTGATCAGCACCTCGGCCCCGTCGAGGCAAGCCTGCACGAGGATGTGACCCTCGCTCGGGTCGTGCAGACCTGTCACGGCTTCCCGTCCCAGTGGGACGCGTGGACAACGGGCGGCCAGTACCTCTACCTGCGCTACCGGCACGGCGAGGGGACCGTCGAGCAGCACCCGAGCGAGGACACCGACACGTGGGACGGCGAGGGATCCAGGCTCTGGACGATGTGGGACGACGGGACCGGCGGTGGCATCATCGACCTCGCGGACTTCCTGGCCATGGCCGACCTGAGGCTCGCACCGGAGGCCGAGATCTCGGGCACGAACAGATGAGCGGCCAACCGTCCGCCCTGCGGGCTCGTGACTCCGGCACGGCTACGTGGGTCGAGCTGCCCTGTCTCGCATCATCTGCGTGATTCCAGCACGGGCTCCGGCCAGGTCGAGCTCGGTCTCTTCGAGCTTTGACTGGGTCTTCTTCAGCTCCTTGAGTGCGGGGACGAGGCCCAGTGGCTGTCCAGCGACCAGCTGGAGTACATCCGCTACCTCTGGGACGACCCCTACACCCAGCTCGCCATCGTCTTCGTAGGCGGCGAGGGCTGCTACCAGACCCTGCGCAAGGAGCCCATGCTCTCCTCCCGGATCTTCATCTGGCAGCGCCTGGCCCGCCTCACCCCGGAGGAGGTTCTGGACGTCATCCCGCTCTACCACCCCGTCTGGGCCGACGCCGACCCCGCCGACATCGCCTTCGCCGACCAGCACGCCGCTCACGGCAACTTCCGCAACTGGGCCCGCCTGACCGCCCACACCCACACGGCCCTCACTCGTACCGGCCGCGTCCGGGCCGACCAGGAAGTGCTCCGATGGGCCTTCAGCCGCCTGGGTCCGACAGGCTGAGGCGCCAGCGCCCCCGCCGGTCCGGCGCCCCGCGATTGGACCGGCTACGCACCCGCCCGCCACCATAGGCCCCGCACGGCCCCCTCGGCCAGATCCGCCGGGCGGGAGGCACGGGGGTGCCAAAGCCCGGATGCAGGGCAATAGGATGGTGCTGTTCCATGTGCGAGGCTGCTCCAACTCCATTTTAGAGAAGGCTAGTTGGCCGAATCCTGAGGCCCGATCTGGCAGGATTCCATCACGAGTTGAAAGTGATACATCCTTTCCGTATCCACGATCGGGCTCCGGGCAAGACAGTGCCCGGAGCCCGATCGGACCCGTCGGACCCACCTCCCAGGAGTGGTCTAGACCACTCCGGCCACCGCAGGAACGAGCCAGCGAAAGCGCCCCCGGCCACCCCCTTCCCAGTCAGCCCGCCCGGAGCGCAGCGGAGGGCGCACGGCCGCACCCGATCGGAGCGAAGCGGAGGAGAGGGCGGCCCGCGTGACCGAAGGTCACACGCCCTGGTGGAGCGAAGCGGAGCCAGGGCCCGGCCGTAGGCCGGCCGAGCCGCGAAGCGGCGAGGAGCGGGGCGAGCGAAGCGAGCCCCGCGGTCACGCGGAGCGGGACCAGCATCGCGCGAAGCGCGGTGCCCGGCACGGCCACGGAGCGAAGCGGAGCGGCC
>NZ_JBIAGU010000062.1:0-12548 GCF_042869935.1 Kitasatospora sp. NPDC006697 | reverse complement strand
GGGGCGGGGCGCCGGGGGGGGGGGGGGGGGGGGGGGGGGGGGGGGGGGGCCCCGGGGTTCTGGGGGGGGGCCCCCCCCCCCCCCGGGGGGGGGGGGGGGCCCCCGCCGCCCCCCCCCCCACTCGCGTCCATCCGGCTAACGCGTCATCAGTGGCGCTGCGCACCACGGCGACGGGTCACCACGACGATGCCCGCACCGATCACGACCACACCGGCACCGATCCCGGCGATCAGCCCCGCGTTGCTGCCGCCGCCGGTGAAGGCGAGCGACGGCCCGGTGGCGGACGGCGTCGGGGTGGGCGCCTTGGAGGTGGCCACGACGGGCGCCTTGGTGCTGGGCGCCGGCGCGGCGCTGCTCGGAGCCGCCGAGGTGGGCGCGGCGGAGCTGGGCGGCGCCGAGGTGACCGGCGGGGTGCTCACCGACGCGGAAGCCGACGGGCTGGCCGACTCACTCGGCGAAGCAGACTGCGAGGGGCTTGCCGACTGGCTCGGCGAGGCCGACGGGGAAGCGCTGCAGCCCTCCCCGGTCTGCTTCTCGTCGAAGGTCCAGCCCTCCTTGCCGGTGGCGTCGTCCCCCGCCTTGACCTTCACCTCCCACGAGATCGGCCCGCTGTTGCCCGACGACCACGTGAACATTTCGTAGTACTTGTTGCCGAAGACCTGGGAGTCGACCTTGACGGTGCCGCCGACGATGACGGTGACGGTGTTGGTCACCTTGTCGTTGTAGTTCTGCAGGTTCACCGTCAGCGAGGCGCAGGTGCCTGTCACCTGGTGCGTGTGCGCCGAGGCGACGCCCGCGAACGTCAGCACACCGGCCATCGCAAGCGCCCCCGCACCGGCCAGGCGGCCGGATATCCGCCCGATTCGTGCCATAACCATGATCCTCTCGAAGAAGGTTCTGCAGCACGGACGTTGGAAGATCGTGAGCGACCGGCTACATCTCGTGCCGGGACTCTACCGCCACTTCCGCCCGTGCATCCCCCGAACAGAACGACCGGAACACAACTGGCGGTTCAGCCGCTGGATATGCATGGGTTCGACGTCGCACGACCGCGCCCCCGGTGATCACCGCTGATCGCCAGGGGCGCAATGTCACTTGTTGACGAACGGTCAGGCCTTCCGGCCCGCCGCACGCCGGCGGGTGGCGTACACGATGCCGCCACCGCCGGCCAGCACCAGCAGGCCGCCGACCGTCAGCGGCATGATGCCCTCGGCGCCCGTGAAGGCCAGGCCCCCGGTGTGCTGCGGGGTCGGGCTCGCGCTCGGCGAGGCGCTGGTGGAGGGGGCGGCCGCCGCCGGGGCGGTGGTGCTGCCGCTCGCGGTCGGCGCCGGGGCGGTGCTGCCGCTGCCCGCCGGGTGGGTGGCGGCCGGGGCCGTGGCGGCCGGCTGCGAGGCGGAGCCGCTGGGGGCCGGGGTGGTGGCGCCGCCGCTCGGGGCCGGGGCCGAGGTGCTCGGCTGCGGGGCGCCGGTGCTCGGGACGGTGCCGCCGCCCGGGGTGGAGCTGCTCGGCTGGGGTGCCGGCGAGGTCGGGGTGGTGGTGCCGGGCAGGCAGGCGGTGAACGGGAAGTGGTGGGTCTCGGCGCCGCCGCTGCCGACCAGCGAGTGGGCGATCACCGAGCCGTTGACCGGCGCGCCGGTGCCCAGGTCGAAGTCGGCGTTCGGGGCCAGCACCGAACCGGCCCAGGCCAGCTGGCTGTTCTTCAGGAAGCTCTTGGCGGTCGGGAAGTTCCACAGCAGCGCCGCCCGCTCGGCGCCGCCGTCGGCGCTCTGCAGCTTGTCGTCCAGCACGTACTGGTTCTTGGCGTGGTCCCAGATCCACATCGAGGTGGTGCCGGCGGCCTTGGAGTCGTAGGAGTCGCCGCTGACGTTGACCACGGTGACCGCGCCCTTCGGCACGTTCAGCTGGATCGCCTTGGCGCCCTGCAGCTGCGCGGCGGTGACCTGGAAGCCGTTGAACGAGCCGTCGGTGCCGGTCAGGGTCAGCGTCGTGCCGCCGAGCTGCACGCTGGTCCCGGCGGTGGCGCCCTGGGCGGCCAGTGCGGAGGAGAGCGCCCGCAGCCTGCCGAACTCGGCCGCGAAGTCGATCGGCGAGGGGCCGTGGGTGACGGTGCCCTGGTGGCCCTCGAGCCGGCCGCCACCGGTCTTCTGGCCCGCGTAGACGCCGTTCCCGTGCATCACCTCGGTGTTGCCGCCGCCGACGTTGATGTTCCCGGCGACCACCAGCGCGTTCTGTCCGGGCAGCGCCTGGACCTCGGCGGGGGTCAGCTCCTGGCCGACGCTGAAGCCGTGGCCGAAGTCGGCGTCGCCGCCGACCGCGACGGCGCCCTCGGCGTCCGGCGAGTGGGTGTCGTTGCCCTCGATGAACTCGCCGTACCGGCCGGCCACCCCGAGCCCGGCAGTGGTGCAGGCCTGCGGAGCGGCGACGGCGGACGACGCGGTGGCGACCGCGCCCAGGACCAGGGAACCGCCGAGCGCCAGGGCGGCGGCGGGAACGGATATGCGCATGTGCTGGATCTCCGCTGTGGGTGCGGGACGAGTGGTGTGCCCGCACTCTCGCGGGTCGGCAATGAATTGGTCAAGACCAATGACTGGTTTGCCCCGGACCCTCCCGAAAAACCGTCAGATGCGGGGGCTGTGCCCCTCCCTCAAGATCCGGTATAAGGACACCTAGGATGAGGGACGTGCGTACCCCCTTCTCCTGGCTCGCCGAGCGCTGGCAGCCCTCCTCCGCGATGATCCGCCGGGCCGCCCTGGCCGCCCTGGTGATGTCCGTGGTGATCGTGGTCACCGGTGGCGCGGTCCGGCTCTCGGCCTCCGGGCTCGGCTGCAGGACCTGGCCCACCTGCACCGGCGAGAGCATCACGCCCACCCCCGAGATGGGCCTGCACGGCAAGATCGAGTTCACCAACCGGGTGCTGACCTACGTGCTCTGCGCCGCGGTCGGCTGGGCGATCCTGGCCGCCCGCTGCGCGGTGCCCTGGCGCCGCAGCCTCACCAGGCTCGGCTGGGCCCAGTTCTGGGTGGTGATGAGCAACGCCGTACTCGGCGGCATCACCGTGCTGGTCGGCCTCAACCCGTACGTGGTGGGCGCGCACATGCTGGCCGCGCTGGCGCTGGTCTGGATCGCGGTGCTGACCTGGGAGCGGGCCAAGGAGGGCGACGGGCCGGTCCGGCAGCTGGTCGCCGAACCGCTGCGCCGGCTGGGGCAGCTGCTGGTCGGGGTCACCGGCCTGCTGGTGGTGGCGGGCACGCTGGTCACCGGCGCCGGGCACCACCCGGGCGACTCCAACAAGGTCCCGCGGATCACCTGGCTCAGCTACGACCGGCTCACCCAGGTCCACGCCGACCTGGTCTTCGCCACCATCGGCCTGTCACTCGCGGTGATCTTCGCGCTGGCCGCCGCCAAGGCGCCGGCGCCCGCCCGGGCCCGGGCCCGGGAGCTCTTCCTGGTGCTGCTGGCCCAGGGCGTGATCGGCTACGTGCAGTACTTCACCGACGCGCCGGAGGTGCTGGTCGGGGTGCACATGCTGGGCGCCACGCTGGTCTGGATCGCGGCCCTGCGCATCCCGCTGGCGCTGCGCACCCGGGACCCGCTGCCGGCCGCCGCGCTGCCGGCCCAGGAGACCGTCGCCGCGTAGCACCGCCGAGACCGGCACGACGAGGCCGGCACGAGGCCCCGGCCCCCGTTCCGCACCCGGGGGGCCGGGGCCTCGGTCATGGGGGGCCGTCAGCCGCCGAGCTGGATACCGGCCATCCGCTTCCACTCGTACGGCCCGGTGCGCACCTTCAGGCCCAGCTCGCCCTCGAAGGAGTCGTGCAGGGTGATCCCGGCCAGCTCCGCGGCCCGGCGCCCGACGGCGTAGCTGGGCGCCACCTGGTCGCCCCAGGCGCCGTCCGCGCCGACCACCACGATCCGGGTGGCCGCCGCACCGACGTACTCCACCACGGCGTCCGCGCTGCCGCCGTGCTCGCGGCTGAACGAGGTGAGGTGCTTGGCGATCCGCTTGGCGCGGCGCTCGGTACGGGCGTCCGCGGCGGGGGCGAGGGTCTCTGCGCTGCTCATGTCCGCATGCTACCCACGGGTACCCTCCCCGGCGACGGTCGGGGCGTGTGCCACGGGCCACAGCGGTGAGAAGCAAGCCGAACGGCCCGGCTCCTCCCGCCGGAGCAGGGAGCCGGGCCGTTCGCGCAGCGGCGGGTCAGCGCAGGAAGGGGTCCACCGCGACCGCGACCATCAGCAGCGTGAGGTAGGTGATCGACCAGTGGAACAGCCGCATCTCCTTGAGCTTGGCGCCCACCAGCCCGGCCTTGGCGCGGGCCTGCAGGCCGTGCGCCTCCTTCAGCCAGAACGCGCCCAGGGCCAGGGCCACCGCCGGGTAGAGCCAGCTGGTGTGGTCCAGCGGCCAGAGCGCCAGCGAGACGGCCACCATGACCCAGCTGTAGATCACGATCTGCCGGGCCACCGCCTCGTTCCCGGCGGTCACCGGCAGCATCGGCACGCCCGCCTTGGCGTAGTCCTCGCGCACCTTCATGGAGAGCGGCCAGTAGTGCGGCGGCGTCCAGAAGAAGACCACCAGGAAGAGCACCACCGGAGCCCAGCTCAGCGAGTTGGTCACCGCGGCCCAGCCGACCAGCACCGGCATGCAGCCGGCGATGCCGCCCCAGACGATGTTCTGCGCGGTGCGCCGCTTCAGGCCCAGGGTGTAGACGAACACGTAGAAGAGGTACCCGGCCAGCGCCAGCGCCGAGGAGAGCCAGTTGACCAGCAGGCCCAGCCAGAGCGTGGAGGCCACGCCCAGCGCGATGCCGAAGACCACCGCCTCGCGCGGCGAGACCATCCCGGTGACCAGCGGCCGCCGCTCGGTCCGGCTCATCACGGCGTCGATGTCGCGGTCGATGTACATGTTCAGCGCGTTGGCGCCGCCCGCCGACAGGTAGCCGCCGACGACCACCTCCAGCACCAGCAGGAGGTTCGGCACCCCGCGGTGCGCCAGGAACATCACCGGGACGGTGCTCATCAGCAGCAGCTCGATGATCC
The DNA here is from genome assembly GCF_042869935.1 of Kitasatospora sp. NPDC006697. NCBI lineage: Bacteria > Bacillati > Actinomycetota > Actinomycetes > Kitasatosporales > Streptomycetaceae > Kitasatospora > Kitasatospora sp. NPDC006697. The sequence goes on along the minus strand of NZ_JBIAGU010000062.1, from coordinate 7,511 downwards.
GAGGCTTGGTCAGTGCGACGAATGCCCCGACACGGGCCCCCAGCGGCCGGCGCGCAGGGGTCGTTCCCACGACCCCGGCGGGGCGGGATTCGACGGCGGTCACGAACACCCCAACTGAAGATGAATCTTCGCAGACGTAGCCGGGCCGATGAGCTCGTGAATCCGTTCACGCTGCGCGTACCACGCCACCTTAGACGGTGCATATATCCCGATCCGCCTCGGGGTCTGCTGACGGGGCCCGACCGCACTCCCGTGGGTGAACTGGACAGTTGGCCGGGGAGCGCGGCGCCGCGAATCGGGCCAAGGTGGTAGCGGCGAGGACACGTCTCCCGTGCCCCGTCCGATCGGGAATCACCTCACGAAACCCCGGGTTGTCGCGGTGCGGAAGGCAGCCCCCGGCTCGAACGGTAGGCTCGCCCTGGAAGCGGGACAACCCTCCGTGACCGGTGCAACCGAAGAAGCGTCAGGCCCACAGTGACGTGGCCGGACCCGGTCCCTTCACGGGGTCATACCTCAATACGGAAGGAGCCCTGAGAAGGGTGAGCACGACGCCTGCTAACGCAATTGACTGGTCCGAGCTGGACGAGCGCACGGTCGACACGGCCCGCGTGCTGGCGATGGATGCGGTGCAGAAGGTCGGGAACGGACACCCCGGCACCGCGATGGCCCTCGCTCCGGCGGCTTACGTGATCTTCCAGCGCTTCCTGCGCCACGACCCGACCGACCCGACCTGGGTCGGCCGCGACCGCTTCGTGCTGTCGCCCGGGCACACCAGCATGACCCTCTACACCCAGCTCTTCCTCTCCGGCTACGGCCTGGAGCTGGACGACCTGAAGTCCTTCCGGGTCTCCGGCAGCCGCACCCCCGGCCACCCGGAGCACGGCCACACCGCGGGCGTGGAGACCACCACCGGCCCGCTCGGCCAGGGCATCGCCAACGCGGTGGGCATGGCGATGGCGGCCCGCTACGAGCGCGGCCTGTTCGACCCGGAGGCGGCGGCCGGCGAGTCGCCGTTCGACCACACCATCTGGGCGATCGTCTCCGACGGCGACCTGGAGGAGGGCGTCTCCGCCGAGGCCTCCTCGCTGGCCGGCCACCAGAAGCTCGGCAACCTGGTCGCGCTCTACGACGACAACCACATCTCGATCGAGGGCGACACCCAGACCGCCTTCTCCGAGGACGTGCTCGGCCGCTACGAGGCGTACGGCTGGCACGTGCAGCGGATCACCCAGAAGGCCGACGGCGACGTGGACGTGCAGGCCCTGGCCGCCGCCCTGGCCGCCGCGAAGGCCGAGACCTCGCGCCCGTCGCTCATCGCGATGCGCACCATCATCGCCTGGCCGGCCCCGGACGCCCAGAACACCGCCAAGGCCCACGGCTCCGCCCTCGGCGCGGCCGAGATCGCCGCCACCAAGAAGGTGTTGGGCTTCGACCCCGAGCGCACCTTCGAGGTGAGCGACGAGGTGCTGGCCCACGCCCGCGAGGTGATCGTGCGCGGCAAGGCCGCCCGGGCCGAGTGGGAGGCCGGCTTCGGCGCCTGGCGCGCCGCCAACCCGGACCGCGCCGCCGAGTTCGACCGCATCCAGGCCGGCGAGCTGCCCGCGGGCTGGAAGAAGGAGCTCCCCGAGTTCCCGGCCGGCAAGGACGTCGCCACCCGCAAGGCCAGCGGCGACGCGCTGAAGGCGCTGGGCGCGGTCATCCCCGAGCTGTGGGGCGGTTCGGCCGACCTGGCCGAGTCCAACCTGACCACGATCGAGGAGGGCAGCTCCTTCCTGCCCGGTGGCAACCCGCTCAAGGGCGCCAGCCCGTACGGCCGCACGATCCACTTCGGCATCCGCGAGCACGCCATGGGCTCGGCCATGAACGGCATCGCGCTGCACGGCAGGACCCGCGTGTACGGCGGCACCTTCCTGGTGTTCTCCGACTACATGCGCCCGGCCGTCCGGCTGGCCGCGCTGATGAAGCTGCCGGTCACCTACGTCTGGACGCACGACTCGATCGGCCTCGGCGAGGACGGCCCGACCCACCAGCCGGTGGAGCAGCTGGCCGCGCTGCGCGCCATCCCGGGCCTGTCCGTGGTCCGCCCGGCCGACGCCAACGAGACCGCCGTCGCCTGGCGCACCGTGCTGGAGCGGCAGACCAGCCACCCCGGCCCGGTCGGCCTGGCGCTGACCCGCCAGGGCGTGCCGACCTGGGACCGCGAGGTCTTCGGCTCCGCCGAGGGCACCGCCAAGGGCGGCTACGTGCTGGCCGAGGCCACCGGCGGCGTGCCGAAGGTGATCCTGCTCGGCACCGGCTCCGAGGTGCAGCTCGCCGTTGCCGCGCGCGAGGCCCTGGAGGCCGAGGGCATCCCGACCCGGGTCGTCTCGATGCCGTGCTTCGAGTGGTTCGCCGAGCAGGACCAGGCCTACCGCGACCAGGTGCTGCCGCCGGAGGTCAAGGCGCGCGTCTCGGTCGAGGCCGGCATCGCCCAGGGCTGGCGCGAGCTGGTCGGCGACCACGGCCAGATCATCAGCCTGGAGCACTTCGGCGCCTCCGCCGACTACCAGGTGCTGTTCCAGGAGTTCGGCATCACCGCCGAGGCCGTGGCGCACGCGGCGCACAAGTCGCTGCGCTCGCTCGAGGCCGTCAACCGCTGAACCCGGCGCCGCACCCACATCTTTGAAGAGGGATGAACGACATGACTGACGCACTCAAGCGCCTCAGCGACGAAGGCGTGGCGATCTGGCTGGACGACCTCAGCCGGACCCGGCTCAACACCGGCAACCTGGCCGAGCTCGTGCAGAGCAAGCACGTGGTGGGCGTGACCACCAACCCGACCATCTTCCAGAAGGCGATCGCCGGCAGCGGCGACTCCTCCTACGACGGCCAGCTGAAGGACCTGGCGGTCCGCCAGGTCACCACCGACGAGGCGATCCGCATGATCACCACCTCGGACGTGCGCGACGCGGCCGACGTGCTGCGCCCGGTCTACGACGCCAGCAACGGCCGTGACGGCCGGGTCTCCATCGAGGTCGACCCGCGCCTGGCGCACGAGACCGCGGCCACCGTGGCCGAGGCCAAGCAGCTGTGGTGGCTGGTGGACCGTCCCAACGTGTTCATCAAGATCCCCGCCACCAAGGCCGGCCTGCCCGCGATCAGCGAGGTCATCGGCAAGGGCATCAGCGTCAACGTGACCCTGATCTTCTCGCTGGAGCGCTACAAGGCCGTCATCGACGCCTACCTGACCGGCCTGGAGCAGGCCAAGGCCAAGGGCATCGACCTCTCCTCGATCGAGTCGGTCGCCTCGTTCTTCGTCTCCCGCGTGGACACCGAGATCGACAAGCGGCTGGAGGCGATCGGCACCGACGAGGCCAAGGCGCTGCGCTCCAAGGCCGCCCTCGCCAACGCCCGGCTGGCCTACCAGGCCTACGAGGAGGTCTTCGGCTCGGTGGACGGCAAGAAGCCGGCCTCGGAGCGCTGGACCGCCCTGGAGGCCGCCGGCGCCAAGCCGCAGCGCCCGCTCTGGGCCTCCACCGGCGTCAAGGACCCGGCCCTGCCGGACACCCTGTACGTCACCGAGCTGGTCGCCCCGGGCACCGTCAACACCATGCCCGAGGCCACCCTGGACGCCACCGGCGACCACGGCGTGGTCACCGGCGACACCATCACCGGCAGCTACGCGGACGCCCAGGGCGTGCTGGACGCGCTGGCCGCCGTCGGCGTGGACTACGAGGACGTGGTGCAGCTGCTGGAGGACGAGGGCGTGCAGAAGTTCGAGGCCTCCTGGCAGGAGCTCCTCGACACCGTGACCGCCTCGCTGGCCGGCTTCGCCGCCGACAAGTGACCGTGAACGAGCGCTGAAGGCGGAGCCCACCAGTGAGCAGTGCACAGCCATTTCCCGACCTCGAGGGGTCCGACCTGACCCAGGTCGAGCAGGACCAGCAGCCGTCGAACCCGCTGCGTGACCCGGCCGACCGCCGGCTGCCGCGCATCGCCGGGCCGTCCGGCCTGGTCATCTTCGGCGTCACGGGCGACCTGTCCCGCAAGAAGCTGATGCCGGCCATCTACGACCTGGCCAACCGCGGTCTCCTCCCGCCGGGTTTCTCGCTGGTGGGCTTCGCCCGCCGCGAATGGGAGGACGAGGACTTCGCGAAGGAGGTGCACGACGCCGTCCAGGAGCACGCCCGGACCCCCTTCCGCGAGGAGGTCTGGCAGCAGCTCGCCAAGGGGATGCGCTTCATCCAGGGCACCTTCGACGACGACGAGGCCTTCGACCAGCTCCGCAAGACCATCGAGGAGCTGGACAAGGCGCAGGGCACCAGCGGGAACTTCGCGTTCTACCTGTCGGTGCCGCCGAAGTTCTTCCCCAACGTGGTGCAGCAGCTGAAGAAGCACGGGCTGGCCGACCCGCCGGCCGGCTCCTGGCGCCGCGCGGTGATCGAGAAGCCGTTCGGCCACAACCTGGAGACCGCCCAGGAGCTGAACCGGATCGTCCACGAGGTGTTCCCCCGGGACGAGGTCTTCCGGATCGACCACTACCTGGGCAAGGAGACCGTCCAGAACATCCTGGCACTGCGGTTCGCCAACTCGATGTTCGAGCCGATCTGGAACCGGTCCTACGTGGACCACGTGCAGATCACCATGGCCGAGGACATCGGCATCGGCGGCCGGGCCGGCTACTACGACGGCATCGGCTCGGCCCGGGACGTGATCCAGAACCACCTGCTCCAGCTGATGGCGCTGACCGCCATCGAGGAGCCGGCCTCCTTCCACCCCAAGGCGCTGGTCGCGGAGAAGCTCAAGGTGCTCAGCGCCGTGCGGCTGCCCGACGACCTGGGCCGGCACACGGTCCGCGGCCAGTACGCCGCGGGCTGGCAGGGCGGCGAGGAGGTGGTCGGCTACCTGGACGAGGACGGCATCAACCCCGAGTCCAAGACCGACACCTACGCCGCGATCAAGCTGGAGATCAACAACCGCCGCTGGGCCGGGGTGCCGTTCTACCTGCGCACCGGCAAGCGGCTGGGCCGCCGGGTCACCGAGATCGCGGTGGTCTTCCAGCGGGCCCCGTACCTGCCGTTCGACTCCTACGCGACCGAGGAGCTGGGGCAGAACGCCCTGGTGATCCGGGTGCAGCCGGACGAGGGCGTCACGGTGCGGTTCGGTTCCAAGGTGCCCGGCACCTCCATGGAGGTCCGGGACGTGACCATGGACTTCGCCTACGGCGAGTCCTTCACCGAGTCCAGCCCGGAGGCGTACGAGCGCCTCATCCTGGACGTGCTGCTCGGCGACGCCAACCTGTTCCCGCGGCACCAGGAGGTCGAGCTGTCCTGGCAGATCCTCGACCCGATCGAGCAGTACTGGGACCGGCACGGCAAGCCCGCGCAGTACCCGGCCGGCACCTGGGGGCCGACCGAGGCGGACGAGATGCTCGCACGAGACGGCAGGAGCTGGCGCCGGCCATGAAGATCGACCTGACGGACACCACGTCCAGCAAGATCAACAGCGCCCTGATGGACGCCCGCCGGGACAGCGGTTCGACCGCGGCCGGCATGGTGCTCACCCTGGTGATCGTGGTGGACGAGGGCAGCGCCTACGACGCCCTCAAGGCCGCCAACGACGCCTCCCGGGAGCACCCCTCGCGGATCCTCGCGGTGATCAAGCGGGCCGGCCGTTCGCCGCGGGCCCGCTCCGGCGCCCGGCTGGACGCCGAGATCCTGGTCGGCTCGGACGCCGGCTCGGGCGAGACGGTGATCCTGCGGATGCACGGCGAGCTGGTCTCGCACGCGCAGTCCGTGGTGCTGCCGCTGCTGCTGCCGGACGCCCCGGTGGTGGTCTGGTGGCCGGAGAACGCGCCGCTGCACCCGGCCCAGGACCCGCTGGGCGCGATCGCCCAGCGCCGGATCACCGACGCCGTCACCGCGGAGTCGCCGGTCGGCCAGCTGGCCGTCCGGGCCGACAGCTACACCCCCGGCGACACCGACCTGGCCTGGACCCGGATCACCGGCTGGCGCTCGATGCTGGCCGCGGCCCTGGACCAGAAGCCGGTGCGGATCACCTCCGCGGTGGTGGAGGGCGAGTCCTACAACCCGAGCGTCGAGCTGCTCGGCCTCTGGCTGCACGACCGCCTCCGGGTGCCGGTGCAGCGGGTGGTCACCGACGGTCCCGGCATCACCGCGGTGCGGCTGCGCACCACGGAGGGCGAGATCGTGCTGGACCGGCCGGACGGCCTGATGGGCACCCTGTCCATCCCGGGCTCGCCGGACCGGATCGTGGCGCTCAAGCGCCGCGAGACCAGCGAGCTGATCGCCGAGGAGCTGCGCCGGCTGGACGAGGACGCCATCTACGCGGCGGCCGTGCGGACCAGCGTGGACCACCTCAGCGAGACCGACCGGGCCGAGCTGGCCACCGCGGTGGCCGAGGCCGCCGAGGTGGTCCAGACGGCCCAGAACGCCGAGGGCGAGGCCGTGCAGGCGGTCGAGGAGGCCGTCGGCGCGGTGCTGGACGCGGCGGTCAGCTCGCCCAAGGTGACCGCGAAGGTGCCGGCCAAGAAGGCCGCCAAGAGCACCCCGAAGCCGGCCGCCAAGACGGCGAAGACCGCCGCCAAGGCCACCGAGGGCAAGAAGGCGGCCGGCGCCCGCAAGCGGAGCGCCGGGTGAGCCCGGTCCCGCAGCTGGTCGTGCACCGCGACAAGGAGCTGATGGCCCAGGCGGCCGCCGCCCGGCTGATCACCAGGATCGTCGACGCGCAGTCCGCCCGGGGCACCGCCTCCGTGGTGCTCACCGGCGGGCGCAACGGCAACGCGCTGCTCGCCGCCATCGCCGGCTCGCCGGCCCGGGACGCGGTGGACTGGTCCCGGCTGGACCTGTGGTGGGGCGACGAGCGGTTCGTGCCGTCCGACGACCCGGAGCGCAACGCGGTGCAGGCCACCGACGAGCTGCTGGGCAAGGTCCCGCTGGACCCGGCGCGGGTGCACTACATGCCCGCCTCGGACGGCGTGGACGGCTCCGACGTGGAGCGGGCCGCCGAGCGCTACGCCGAGGAGCTGGCGGCCGCCGCCGGCCCCTCGGACCGCGCCGGGGTGCCGGCCTTCGACGTGCTGCTGCTCGGCGTCGGCCCGGACACCCACGTCGCCTCGCTCTTCCCGGAGCACCCGGGGGTGCGGGAGACCGGGCGGTCCGTGGTCGGGGTGCGCGGGGCGCCGAAGCCGCCGCCCACCCGGATCTCGCTGACCCTGCCGGCCATCCGGGCGGCCCGCGAGGTCTGGCTGCTGGCGGCCGGCGAGGACAAGGCGGACGCGGTGGCGCTGGCGCTCAGCGGTCCGGGCGAGCTGCAGGCGCCGGCCTCCGGCGCCTACGGCACGGCCCGCACGCTCTGGCTGCTGGACCGGGCCGCGGCGGCGAAGCTCCCGCCGCAGCTCTACCCGCCGTCCTCGGCCTAGGTGTACTGACCCGTGAGGTTGGTGACGCGGCTGACGGGAGGCTTGCCCTGGAGCGCGGTGTGTCCGCGGTGGTGATTGTAGGTGTGGAGCC
>NZ_JBIAGU010000061.1:0-13357 GCF_042869935.1 Kitasatospora sp. NPDC006697 | reverse complement strand
GGGGCCCCCCCGCCGGGGGGGGCGCCCGGCGCGGGGCGCGGCCCGGGCCCGGCGGGGCCCCCCCCCCGCCCCCCCCCCCGGCCCCGGCGGCGCCGCCCCCCCCCCCCCGCGGGGGCCCCGGCCCCGACGGGCGTTGACCCGGCATCAGTTTCAGGGCGCCGAAGGTTCATCACTAGATATTTGACAAAGTGAAGCACTTCGCGGAAAGATACTTCAGTCGATTAACTGTCGCCTGCCTGAAGCAGCCTCACCGCCGCTCGGGCCGACCGTCTGAAGGAGCCATCCGTGAGTGAGGCGAATCCCGCCGCCACGGCCGTGAAACCGAGCAGCGCCCGGGTGCTGCCCGCGCTGGTGCTGGCGATGCTGGCCTACAGCGTGATCCAGACGGCGGTCGTGCCGATCCTGCCGTCGCTGGCCAAGGAGCTGAAGGTCTCCGGCTCGGACGTCACCTGGCTGATGACCGCCAACCTGCTCTCCGCCGCCGTGCTCACCCCGCTGCTCGGCCGCTTCGGCGACCTGCGCGGCCGCAAGCCGATGCTGCTGATCTCGCTGGCCGGCCTGGTGCTCGGCTCCGGCCTGGCGGTGGCCACCAGCTCCTTCTCGCTGCTGGTGGTGGCCCGGGTGCTGCAGGGCGCCGGCGGTGGCGTGCTGCCGCTGGCGATCAGCATCGTCCGCGACGAGCTGCCCCGGGAGAAGGTCACCGGCGGCGTCGCCGCGATCAGCGCCTCGATGGGCGTCGGCTCCGGCCTCGGCCTGGTCGCCACCGGCCTGCTGCTGGAGCACTGGGACTACAAGTCGATCTTCTGGATGGGCCTGATCGCCGGCCTGGTCGCCGTCGTGCTGGTCATGGTCCGGGTCCCCAAGGACCCGGTGATCGACCGCGAGGGCGGCGCCGACCCGCTGGGTGCGCTCACCCTGGCCGTCTGGCTCTCCGCGCTGCTGGTCGCCGTCAGCCGCGGCAACGAGTGGGGCTGGACCTCCAACAAGACCCTCGGCCTGTTCGCGATCGCCGCGGTGGTCGCGCTGGTCTGGGGCATCATCGAGGTCAAGGTCGCCCACCCGCTGGTGGACATGAAGATGATGGCCCGCCCGGCCGTCGCCTTCACCAACCTGGCCGGCCTGCTGATCGGCTTCGGCATGTACGGCTCGTTCCTGGTGATCAGCAACTTCACCCAGACCCCGGCCCAGCTGGCGCACTACGGCTTCACCGCCAGCGTGCTGCACGCGGGTGTCCTGCTGCTGCCCTCCGCGCTCGGCTCGATGGTGGCCGCCCCGGTCGGCGCCAAGCTGATCGCCCGCCGCGGCCCGCGCCTGCCGCTGGTGCTCGGCGGCGTCTTCGGTGCCGTCTCGATGGCCTACCTGGCCCTGCGGCACAGCGCCGAGGGCGACATCTACTTCGCCGCCGCGCTCTTCGGCCTCGGCGTCGGCATGGCCTACGCGGCGATGCCCGCCTACATCAACGGCGCCGTCCCGGCCGAGCAGAGCGGCATCGCCAACGGCATGAACGCCGTGCTGCGCACCGTCGGCGGCGCGATCGGCACCGCCGTGATGGGTGCGATCCTGACCGGGGACACCATCAAGTTCCCGCCGCAGATCGCCGCCATGATCCCGGTGCAGATCCCCACCCTGGACGCCTACAAGCACGCCTACTGGGTCGCCGCCGTGATGTGCCTGGTGGCCGCCGCCGTGCCGTTCGCGATCCGTACCGCCCGCCGCCCCGGCGCCCCGGTGGCCGGCTCCCCCGCCCAGGCCGAGCAGCCTGCCAAGACCGGCGTCTGACGAGACGTCAACGCCGGGTACCGTCCAAGGGATCGGCGGTCCCCGGCACCGGATGAGCCCCCCGCCCGACGACCTCGGGCGGGGGGCTCACTGGTCTTCGGCCGGCGGCGGCCGCAGCGGCAGCGGATCGGCGGTCGACAGTGCCGGATCGTCGACCAGGAAGGTGCGGATCCGGCCCGGCGGCGAGTCCGGCGTCTCGAACCGCACCGTCACCCGGCCCACCCCGCTGCCCTGCACCCAGCCGGGACCGTACTCCTCGTGCCGCACGTCCTGCCCCGGCAGCCAGACCCGGGCCTCGACCGGCTGCTCGGCGGCGGCGGTCGGCGCCGACTCCTCGTCCGGCTGCCCGTCCTCCTCCTCGGCCTCGGCGAGTTCGGCGGCGGCCTGGGCGAACAGGTCCTCCTGGGTGTACTCGGCGAGCTGCGAGACGCCCACCCCCAGCAGCCGGATGCCGCCCGCCAGGCTCACCTGCTCGGCCAGCCGCCGGGCGGTGGCGGCGATCACCCGGCCGTCGTCGGTCGGCCCGGCCAGCGTCTCGGACCTGGTCAGGGTGGAAAAGTCGAACCGGCGGACCTTCACCACCACCGTCCGCCCCGAGCGGCCCGCCGCCTTCAGCCGCCGCACGCAGCGCGCCGCCAGCCGGTCCAGCTCGAAGAGCACCTGGTCCCGCTCCATCAGGTCCACCTGGTAGGTGTCCTCCACCGAGACCGACTTGGCGTCCCGGTCCGGCACCACCGGGCGGGTGTCCAGCGCCCGGGCCATCAGCGCCACCCCCGACCCGTGCGCCCGCCCGAGCAGCCGGACCAGCTCCTCCTCCGACCGCTCGGCCAGCTCCCCCACCGTCAGCAGCCCGGCCCGGCGCAGCGACTGCTCGGTGGCCGGCCCCACCCCCGGCAGCGCCCGCACCGGCATCGGGCCCAGCACCGCCCGCTCCTGCCCGGGGTGGACCAGCACCAGCCCGTCCGGCTTGGCCTGCTCGGAGGCGATCTTCGCCATCAGCTTGGAGGAGGCGGCGCCCACCGAGGCGGTCAGGCCGGTGCGCCGCTCGATGTCGGCCCGCAGGTCCTCGGCGATCGCCCGGACCAGCTCGGCGCCCTCGGCCGGCGAGGCCGCCAGCAGCGCGCCGCTGAACGGCCCGGCCTCCAGGTCCACGTAGGCCTCGTCCACGCTCAGCTGCTCCATCAGCGGAGAGACCCCCCGGACCAGCCCCATCACCTGCTCGCTGAGGTCCCGGTAGGCGACGAACCGGGGCCACAGGTAGGCGCCGTTCGGGCAGAGCCTGCGGGCCACCGCGGTGGCCATCGCCGAGCGGACGCCGAACACCCGCGCCTCGTAGGAGGCGGTGGAGACCACCCCCCGGTTGCCCAGCCCGCCGACGATCACCGGCTTCCCGCGCAGGCTCGGCTTGGCCGCCTGCTCCACCGAGGCGAAGAAGGCGTCCATGTCGAGGTGCAGGATGCTCGGCAGGGTACGCACGAGTCGATCATCCCGCACGGGTCCGACAATGCGGCGGCGCTCAGTTCGGCCCGGCCGCCGCGTCCGCCAGGGCCCGGGCCACGCCCGGGTCGGCCGGGCCGAGGAAGGTGGGGTCGGGGTGCAGCAGCGAGCTGATCATCGCCTTGCCGGCGCCCGGCAGCTCCCGCACGGTGCCCGCGTACCAGGTCAGGTCGCGCGGCTCCGGGGCGCCCACCGCGTAGGAGTCGATCCCGGCCGCCCGGCACAGCTCCAGCGCCCGGCGGACGTGGTAGTCCTGACTGACCAGCACCGCCCGGTCCACCCCGAAGATCCGGCGCGCCCGGGTGCAGGAGTCCCAGGTGTTGAAGCCCGCGTAGTCGCGCACCACCCGGACCGCCGGCACCCCGTGGTCCACCAGGTACTGGAACATCACGCCGGGCTCGTTGTAGTCGGTGCGGCTGTTGTCGCCGGTCACCAGGATCGCCTGGACCTTGTGCTGCTGGTAGAGCGCCAGCGCGGTCTCCAGCCGGTGCGCCAGGTAGGGCGAGGGCTCGTTGTCCTCGACGCCGGCGCCGAAGACCACCGCCACCGGCTCGCTCGGCACGTCGGCCACCGTGCGGACCCGGTCGCTCTGGCCCAGGAACTCCCAGGCGCTCGGCACCAGCGCCAGCAGGGAGCCCAGCACCACCGCCTGGAACAGCCGCCGCTGCCGCCGCCGGCCCCGCAGCAGCCCGCTCACCCGCATGATCGCTCCCCCGTCCGCGGGCCGCCTTGGCCCGTACACCCGTGCGGACGAGGAACGGTGCGCGGACGGTTCCGGGCCGGGCGGCCCGACGTCGGGTCAGACGGCGCGGTTGCGGCGCCGGGCCAGCTCGTCGGCCGGGTCCTGGCCGAGCAGCGTCTCGCCGGTGTCGGTGCGCTCGGCGTGCAGCCGGCCCAGCGCCGTCTCCAGCTCCTGCCAGACCGCGCCCACGGCGATGCCGAAGACGCCCTGGCCGCCCTGCAGCAGGTCGACCACCTGCTGGGCGGAGGTGCACTCGTAGACCGTGGCGCCGTCGCTCATCAGGGTCAGCCCGGCCAGCTCGGAGAGCTCCATCGACTGCAGATGGGTGACGGCCACCCGGATGTTCTGCAGCGAGACGCCGGCGTCCAGCAGCCGCTTGACGATCTTCAGCACCAGCACGTCGCGGAAGCTGTAGAGCCGCTGCGCACCCGCCGGGTAGGCGGTCCGCACGCTCGGCTCCAGCAGCCCGGTGCGGGCCCAGTAGTCCAACTGGCGGTAGGTGATCCCGGCCGCCGCGCAGGCCGTCGGGCCGCGGTAGCCGAGCAGTTCGGAGGACGGGCCGATCCGCTCGATCGCCGGCTGTCCGGGCTGCACGGCCGGGAACCGGCCCACCCGGGGGAGCTCGGCGACCACCTCGGGGGCCGTGGGGAACTGCCTGGCGGCGCCCGCGGCGCGGCGCTCGCGGGGCAGGTGGAGGGCGCACGGGCCCGACACGGACGTCTCGTCGCCGGTGCTGCTCATGCCTACCTCCGTCCGTCCCGTGCCCGGGCTCCGGGATCGGGCGCCCCGGCTGCCAACCATGACGGTAGGCAGTCGTCCGAGACGCGTCAACGATCGCCACGCCGGGCCGGCGAAACGACATCACTCGACCGAGTGGTTTCGCGTGCCCCTAGTGTGGGTAGGACCGAACGCTTTGGCAAAACAGCTGATCGAGTGCGGACGGAGCCCGCACCCGCAACGGCCGCCGGACGCTACTGGGCGCTGCCGCCGAAGTCCTCCGGCGAGACCTGGTCCAGGAACTCGCGGAACTTCTCGACCTCATCCTCCTGCTCGTCCGGGATCGCGATGCCGGCCTCCGCCAGCACCGCTTCCGCGCCGTAGATCGGCGTCCCGGTGCGCAGCGCCAGCGCTATCGCGTCGGACGGGCGGGCGCTCACCTCGACGCCGCCGGAGAAGACCAGCTCGGCGTAGAAGACGCCCTCCCGCAGGTCGGTGATCCGGACCTGGGTCAGCTGCTGCCCGAGCGCGTCGAGCACGTCCTTGAAGAGGTCATGGGTGAGCGGGCGGACCGGAGTCATGCCCTGCTGGGCGAAGGCGATCGCGGTCGCCTCACCGGGGCCGATCCAGATCGGCAGATACCGGTCACCCCCCACTTCGCGCAGCAGGACGATCGGTTGGCTGGAGGGCATCTCCACCCGGACACCTACGACGTCGAGCTCATTCACAAGGCAACCCTATGACCCTCGGCCCGGATAGGAAAGCGCGGCCCGTCCGGACCGCTACCGCCCGTGGCCGCGCAGACCCGCCTGCACCATGGTCGCGTGCAGCCGCACGGCCAGGGTGGCCAGCTCCCGGGCGGTGGTCTCGGCGTGCGCCCTGGTCTGCGGATTGCGGTGCCGGCGCAGCGGCGCGACCACCTGGTCCACCAGCGCCACCTCGCGCTCGGCCGCCGCCTTCACCTGGCGCAGGTGGCGCGGCTCCAGGCCGAACCGGCCCAGCTCGGCCACCAGCCGGGCGATCTGCAGGGTGTCCGCGTCGTAGCCGCCGTCCGGCCCGGGCGACACCAGGCCGTAGGACTCCCACTCGGCCAGGTCGCGCTCCTCGGCGCCGGCCGCGGCCAGCAGCTCGGCCCGGCCCAGCCGCACCCCGGCGGCGGACGGCGTGTCCAGCTCGCGGTCGGCCTCCTCCAGCGGCCCCGGGCGGCCCTCGGCCCCGGGCAGCGCGGGCGGGGCCTCGCCGCGCTCGATCGCGTCCAGGTGCTCGCGGATCACCCGCAGCGGCAGGTAGTGGTCGCGCTGCATCCGCAGCACGTAGGCCAGCCGCTCGACGTCGGCCGGGCCGAACTTGCGGTACCCCGAGGGGGTCCGCTGGGGCTCGACCAGCCCCTCCGCCTCCAGGAAGCGGATCTTCGAGATGGTCACCTCGGGGAAGTCCTCGCGCAGGAAGGCGAGCACCGCACCGATGCTGAGCAGGTCACTGCCGCGCCGATCACCGGCCCGCTGCTGCGGACTGATCGGCCGGCGGGGGGCCGTCACGATCTGATTCGAAGTCATTCGCGCTCTCCTGCCGACGTCCTGTGGAAACCCCCACCTGTCCGTGCCCGGAGCCCGTCCCGCCGGCGCGCCCGGGCCACGGGGCCCGGCGCGCCGGCTCAGTCGTGCGGTACCGCTCAGTAGCGCTGGGGTCCGGCGAAGAACACCAGGCGGTACTTGCCGATCTGCACCTCGTCACCGTTGTTCAGCGCGACCTCGTCGATCGCCTCCCGGTTGACGTAGGTGCCGTTCAGGCTGCCCACGTCGGCGACCGAGAAGCCGCCGCCGGGCTGCCGGCGGAACTCCACGTGCCGGCGGGAGACGGTGACGTCGTCCAGGAAGATGTCGCCCTGCGGGTGGCGGCCGGCCGTGGTCACGTCGGCGTCCAGCAGGAACCGGCTGCCCGAGTTCGGGCCGCGCAGCACGATCAGCAGCGCGGAGCCCGGGGGCAGCGCGTCGATCGCGGCCAGCACCTCGGGCGAGAGCGCCGGGGTGGCGCCGGTGCCGGTGGCCGTCGGGTCGTAGGACTCCAGGCCGGAGATCGAGATGGTCGAGGTGGTCTCGACCGAGGTCTCCGGGCCCGCGACCCGCAGCGGCGTCCCGCAGTTGTTGCAGAACCGCGCGGTGGCCGGGTTGTGGTTACCGCACCGCTGGCAGACGATCTGGCCGTGCATGTTCGCAGCCTCCTGGCGCGGCACTCCCCCTGGGACGTGCCCGGCATAGGGATCCGGGGCAAACCCTCCACCAGAGGTTGAGGATCCTGACGGGAAACCTATGCGCGGCGAACCCGAGGGGTCAACCGACGCGCCGTAGCCGCCGTCACGGAAGAGCGGCCGGTCAGCGGCCGTCTGGTAGCCGTCCTGCGGCGCCGGGCGCATCCCGGGGACCTGGCCCGTCTCCTCCTCCCGGCGGTGGCGCGCGGTGGGCGCCTCGACCGCCGCGGCGCGGCGGTTGTTGCGGCCGAACAGCTTCGAGAACAGACTCACGGGCGAATCCCCTTGCGTGAAACAGACCCGCCCGCGGGGCAGGGTGGGAACCTCGGACAGGCGGCGAGCCCGGCCGGCGGCCGGAACATCGTCAGTGGTACTGCACAGTGTGGCCGACGCCGTCCCCGGACGGTGCACCGGGGGCGGTCCGGCCCAGGTGAGGGGCGGTGGAGCCGACTGGGCGTCAGTGCGGGACCCCGGGGGCGCGGCGGGCGGCCCCTCACTTCGCCGCCGGCTTGGCGAACTGCTGCGGAGCGGGCACCACGAGCGCGTCCACCGTCACTTTCTGCTGCTCCGAGATGTTGGTGGCGACCTGCTGCTTCTCCAGAGTACGGACGATGCCGCCCGGGATGTTCAGCGCCGGCGTCAGGTCCTGCGGGTTGCCGATCACCGTGAAGCGGTACGGCTGCGCGACGGCCTTGCCGTCGATCTGCACGCCGCCGGACGCCACGTCGGTGAAGTAGGTGTTGGCCACCACTCGGACATCGTTGATCTGAATCGCCTCCGCCCCCGCCGCTCGGAGTTCCTGCAGGGTGTCCAGCAGCATATCCGCCTTGACCTGCCCCTGGGGGTCATCGACCGTCAGTACGATTCCGGGGCCGGTCGCCTTCACCGTACCCGCCAGCACGCCCAGCTCCATGGCCTTCTGCCGGGTCTGCTCCTCCGCGGCCTTGGCCTGGTTGGAACTGCTCTGCAGCTGGGTCAGCGACTGGTCCAGCTGCGACTTCTCCTGCTGGAGGCGCTGCTGACGGCTGTCCAGCTCGTCGAGGATGCGCACCAGGTCCTCCTGCCGGGCACCGCGCAGCGCGCTGTGGTCGTTGGTGGAACGGACCTGGATCGCCAGGCCCAGGCCGAGCGCGAAGAGCAGCAGGGCCACCACCAGCTGGCCGCGGGAGGCGCGCGGCGGCCACAGGGCGCTGCGCAGCCGGGTGCGGCCGTCGGCGGTCACCGGGGAGGACGCGGCGGGCTCACCCGCCGGTTCCTTCCGCTGCTCTTCTTCCTCTTCTTCCGCTACCGCCTCTTCGGGCTCTTCGGGCTCTTCGGACCCTTCGGGCTCTTGCGGCTCGGTCTCCGGCTCTGGCACAGCCTCCGGCTCCGGCTCGGCCGGTATCGCGGCGGACTCCTGCCCGGCCTCGGGCCCGGCGGTCCCGGTCTCCTCGGACTCGTGCTCCTCGGGCTCCTCGTGCACCGTCATCGCCGTCCCGCCCTCAGGCCCGGAAGACGTGGCGCCGGATGGCCGCCGCGTTGGAGAAGATCCGCACGCCCAGCACCACGACCACGCCGGTGGAGAGCTGCGAGCCGACGCCCAGCTGGTCGCCGAGGAAGACGATCAGCGCCGCCACCACCACGTTGGAGAGGAAGGAGACCACGAAGACCTTGTCGTCGAAGACCCCGTCCAGCATCGCCCGCACCCCGCCGAAGACCGCGTCCAGCGCGGCCACCACGGCGATCGGCAGGTACGGCACCACAGCCGCCGGCACCGACGGCTGGACGAAGAGTCCGACCACGACACCGGCCACCAGACCCAGTACGGCGATCACGGCTTCGTTGCTCCTGTCCTAGAGGGCTTGGCTCCGGGTGACGGCGACCTGGTGGGCGCGCCGGAGGATGACGACGGCGAGGGCGGGCCTGACGGCGGGGCTGACGCTGAGCTGGAGGGTGAGGCCGACGGTACCGGTGAGGGCGAGGGGGAGACAGCGGGTGACGGGCCGGCGCCCGGGCCGTCGGTCGGCTCCGGCACGGCCAGCCGCAGCGTGAAGCCCACCGCCGCGGGCAGGTCCATCGAGCGCTGGGCGCTGCTGGTCTCCCGGATCCCGAAGCCGTCCACCAGGATCTTCAGGTACCGCCCGCCCATGCTGGACTGGAACGCCCCGGGCAGCCGCTTCTCGTCGCCGACCGCCAGCAGCGTGTACGGCGGCACCAGCGGCCGGTTGTCCACCAGGATCGCGTCGCCCGCGGCCCGGATCGGCGAGAGCGCGGTGATCCGCTGCCCGTTCACCGAGACCGCCTCCGCCCCGGCCTCCCAGAGCCCGTTGACGACCAGTTGGAGGTCGCGGTCGCGCAGCCGCCCGCCGGCGAAGCCGTCGGCCGCCCGCGGGTCCACCGCGCTGGCCGAGCCGCTGTCGGCCGAGTCGTCGATCACCAGCTTCAGCCCGGGGCCGGAGACCGCGCCGGTGCCCACCGCGCCGTTCAGCGCCGTCAGGCCGGTGTCGGCGCCGCTGGCGCTGAGCGCCCGGCGCTGCTCCTGCTCGACCTCGGTCCGCTCGGCCTCGACCTGCTGCTGCAGCTTGTCGGCGGCGGCGTTCTCGTCGTTGACCCGCTGCACCAGCGCGTCGTGCTCCTTGGCCAGCGCCGGCTCGTTGCTCTGCGCCGTCACCCCACTGACCGTCACCACCACGGCGGCCAGCGCCAGACCGATCGCCAGCACCAGCTTGCCCCGGGCGGTGGTGGGCAGCCGGCGGCGGCCCTCCTCGCCCCGGGCCCGGGCGGCGGCCGCGTAGCCCTCGTCCAGGCTCTGGTCCATCACCGTGTTCAGCAGCGTCATCGACGCATCGGGACGCGCGTACCGGCCGTCCCGCTGGTTCGGTGAGCGCGTCGCTGGCATGCGGGACATCGTCGCACGGCTGAGCACCGCCGGGCGAACGTCCTCTGACTGGCGGACGCCGTCCGACGGTGCTTCACCGCACCTCTACAGGATCACCGCCCCGCGCCGTCGACCACCGCCGCCCACTCGTCCAGCAGGCCCTCGGTGGCCTCGTCGTCCGGGCCCTCGGCCCACAGGTGGGTGACCGCCTCGGCCGGGTCCGGTAGCACCAGGGTCCACCGGCCGTCCGGCTCCACCACCCGCACGCCGTCGGTGGTGTCCAACTGCCGGCTGCCCGCCGCCTCGACCACCGA
Organism: Kitasatospora sp. NPDC006697; assembly: GCF_042869935.1. Classification (NCBI taxonomy): domain Bacteria; kingdom Bacillati; phylum Actinomycetota; class Actinomycetes; order Kitasatosporales; family Streptomycetaceae; genus Kitasatospora; species Kitasatospora sp. NPDC006697. The sequence goes on along the minus strand of NZ_JBIAGU010000061.1, from coordinate 3,203 downwards.
GCGCATCACCATGCCCTTGGCCGCCCACGGGGTGGCGATGTCCCGGCGGCCCATGTGGGCCTGCGGGATCCGGGCGTCGATCTGGCTGAGGGTCAGCTGGGTGCGGGCCACCAGGCCGACCAGCCGGACGAAGGCCGCCGCGCCGTCCAGCAGGCCGCTGAACTCCGGCACCACGTAGCCGCCGCGCCCGTCGCCGCCGAAGATCGTGCCCTCGTCCGCGGCCGCCTTGGCCAGGTCGTCCAGCGAGGTACTGGTCCACCGCACCTGGGTGCCGTGGTAGGCCGCCACCTGCTCGGCGATCCGGGTGGTGGTCACCGGCAGCGCGACCTGCCCGCTGCGCCGCTCGGCCGCCACCAGGTCGAGCAGCACCAGCAGCGCCCGGTCGTCGTCGATCACCCGGCCCAGCTCGTCGACGAAGGAGACCCGCTCCCCCACCGTGTCGAACCGCACGCCGAAGGCCGCACGGGAGGAGGCCACCAGCGCGCCGAGCCGGGCCAGGCCGGCCCGCCGCTCCTCGGCGCCCTCGGTCGGCCGGGCCTCGTCCAGACCGCTGTTGACGCTCAGCGCCTCCACCCCGAGCCGGCCCAGGAGGCTGGGCAGGACGAGGCCGGCGCTGCCGTGCGCGGTGTCCACCACGACCTTGAGGCCCGCCTCGCGGACGCCGGTGGTGTCGATCGCCCGCAGCAGGTTGCCCGCGTAGGAGTCGAAGATGCTGTTGGGGTGGCTCAGGTCGCCGATCTCGCCCGGGAACGCCCGGCGGAACTCCTGGCGGGCGTAGACCCGGTCGAGTTTGCGCTGGCCGGCCTGCGAGAGGTCGGCGCCGCGCTCGTCGAAGAACAGGATGTCCAGCGAGTCCGGCACGCCCGGGGTGGTGCGCAGGAAGATGCCACCTGCGCTGCCCCTGGCGGTGTGCTGCCGGGCCACCGGCATCGGCACGTTCTCCAGGTCGCGGACGTCGATCGCGCTGGTCTGCAGCGCCGAGATCATCGCCCGCTTGAGCGCCCGCGCGCCTCGCGAGTGGTCCCGGGCGATGGTGACGTTGGCGCCCTTCTTCAACGTGGTCGCGTAGGCGCCGGCCAGCCGGACCGCCAGCTCCGGGGTGATCTCCACATTGAGGATGCCGGAGACGCCCCGGGTGCCGAACAGGTGCTCCTGGCCGCGCGACTCCCAGATCACCGAGGTGTTGACGAAGGCGCCGGCCTCGATGGTCTTGAACGGGTAGACCCGGACGCCGCCCGCGATGATCGACTCCTCGCCGATCAGGCACTCGTCGCCGATGACCGCGCCGTCCTCGATCCGGGCCGCCCGCATCACGTCGGTGTTCTTGCCGACCACGCAGCCGCGCAGGTTGGTCTGCGGCCCGATGTAGACGTTGTCGTGCACCACGGCCTTGTGCAGGAAGGCGCCGCGCTTGACGACCACGTTGCTGCCCAGCACGGTGTGCTCGCGCAGCTCCACGCCCGCCTCGACCTTGGCGTAGTCGCCGATATAGAGCGGACCGCGCAGGATCGCCTCCGGGTCCACCTCCGCGCCCTCGGCCACCCAGACGCCCGGGGAGATCTCGAAGCCGTCCAGCTCGACCTCGACCTTGCCCTCCAGCACGTCCGCCTGGGCCTTGCCGTAGCTCTCGTGGGTGCCCACGTCCTCCCAGTAGCCCTCGGCGACGTAGCCGTAGACCGGCTTGCCCTCCTTGAGCAACTGCGGGAAGACGTCACTCGACCAGTCGACCGAGGTGCCGGCCGCGACGTAGTCGAAGACCTCCGGCTCCATCACGTAGATGCCGGTGTTCACGGTGTCGGAGAAGACCTGACCCCAGGTCGGCTTCTCCAGGAACCGCTCCACCCGGCCCTCGTCGTCGACGATGGTGATTCCGAATTCGAGGGGATTGGGCACCCTGGTGAGGCAGACGGTGACCAGTGCGCCCTTCTCGCGGTGAAAGGCGATCAGCTCGGACAGATCAAAATCCGTGAGGGCGTCTCCGGAGATCACCAGAAAGGAATCGTCGCGGAGCGCGTCCTCGGCGTTCTTCACACTCCCGGCGGTGCCGAGCGGAACCTCCTCATTCGCATAAGTGAGGTTCATGCCCAGATCCTCACCGTCGCCGAAGTAGTTCTTCACCAGTGAGGCGAGGAACTGGACGGTGACCACCGTGTCGGTGAGGCCGTGCCGCTTGAGCAGCCTGAGCACGTGCTCCATGATCGGGCGGTTGGCGACCGGCAGGAGAGGCTTCGGCATACTCGAAGTCATCGGGCGGAGACGAGTTCCCTCGCCTCCTGCCATCACAACGGCTTTCATTGCGGGTGCGTCCTCCTTCGCGGCAATGGACTCCACGTCCATCAAACCGTTCAAGGACTCCTCTACCCGGATGAAATCATCCGACGCGCGGGGCGGCGGACCAACTCGGCCCGATTAGCCGCACCTAGCCGACCGATACCGGCGTGTCGCTGGCGATCCGCCGGGTCTGCATCGCGTAGAGGATCGCGGCCCACCAGTAGAGGACCGTCCCCCACCCGATGAATGCCCAGCTGACCACCGCGGCGGTGCTGTGGATCCAGCCGCTTCCCTGACCCAGCAACAGAAGCGGAAAGGCGTACATCAGATTGAAGGTCGCGGCCTTGCCGAGAAAACTCACCTGCAACGGTCCGTAGCCGTGCCGGTTCAGAATCGGCAGCAGGGTCGCGATGAAGAGGTCGCGCGCCACCAGGACCGCGGTCAGCCACCAGGGCAGGATGCCGCGCCAGGTCAGGCCGAGCAGGGTGGAGAAGATGTACAGCCGGTCGGCCAGCGGATCCAGCAGCTGGCCCAGCCGGCTGATCTGCCCCCAGCGCCGCGCCAGCTTGCCGTCCAGGTAGTCGCTGACTCCGCTCAGCAGCAGGATCAGCAGTGCCCAGCCGTCGTTCTTCGGCCCGCCGAACTCCGGCCAGAGAATGAGCCAGAGGAAGACCGGCACCCCGACCAGCCGGGCCATGCTCAGCAGGTTCGGGATGGTGAGCACGCGGTCGGTCTGGACTCGCGTCTCCTGGACCTCCACCAGGGGGCCTCCTCTGTGCGGTACTTCCGTGCGGTGCTGGGGTTCGTGCGGGCCCGACTTTACCCGGCGGTGCCCGGGAACGCGAAGAAGCCCCCAGCACGAATGCTGGGGGCTTCTCCTGAATGATTGTTCGGCGGCGTCCTACTCTCCCACAGGGTCCCCCCTGCAGTAC
>NZ_JBIAGU010000060.1:0-17759 GCF_042869935.1 Kitasatospora sp. NPDC006697 | reverse complement strand
GGACCCGACCGCCACGAGATCCTGGAATCGAGTCCGTGCTACCTCGATCAAAGCCGGACAGTTGGGGGGAATCCCCTATCGAACACCCTCTGAGGACGCCGGGCGGGCCGGCGAACGAACGTGCAGGGGTTGCGGTGCCTGGCTGAGGCCGGCAGCGCGACCCAGCACGGTGTACTGCTCGGCAGCGTGTCGGGCCAGGCAGTGGCGGGTGGACGGCCAACTGCGCAAGCGAGTGGCGGCCGAGATCAGCGGCATCGGTCGGGTCGAGTGCCCGATGTGCGGCGAGTGGTGGGTGGCCGGCGTGGACCGCCGTTCGAACGCCCAGTACTGCTCGCGGCCGTTCGTGACGAGGGCCTGGCGGGCCCGGAGCGAAGCGTTCGGCGAACGGTCACAGTGACCGCAATGCGAACGGATAATCCGATCGACATCGGTCAACTCTGGTCATTTGCATGGTGATTATTGGGATCACCGTATTTTCGGGCCGACTCTGCTGTGCGAAAGCGGGCCCGGCCCGTCACGGTCTCAACAACCGTGCCCGGCCCGCGGGTTGGTGGTGAGAGTCCCATGCCCGAAGAGATCGAGACCGCTGACAAGGTCGGCAGCGTCAGCAACAGCCGTTACGAGCAGATCGTGGCTGAGCTGCGCAAAGTCGTGGAGGCCCAAGGCAAGGGCCAGTTCATGATCGGCGATGGCGCGTTGGAGATCGAGCCGATGCGCGAGCAGTACGCCCAGGGAGAGCGGAGCAAGGGGCTCTTCACTGTCAAGGAGTCGGTGTTCCGCCTGGCGGAGGACATCGGCCTGGCCTACAAGACGGTGTCGACCTTGCGGTGGGTGGCCTCGAGGTGGCCCAAGGAGCGTCGGCAGGACGGGGTGTCGTTCACGGTCCACCGGATCCTGGCGCGGATCGAGGACGAGGAGGAGCGGTTCGCCGCGATCCTCACCCCGCCCAAGGGCAAGGCCCGGTGGACTCCGGACGAGGCGAACCGGCGGGTCGGCTGGCAGGTCACCAAGCCGGTCACCCCGCAGGAGAAGGTCAGCGCGATCCACTCCCTGGCCCAGGACGAGGAGGTCGCCGCGGTGGTGACCGGGGACCTGCTGCGGCGCCCGGACGTGGTCGCGCAGGTCAAGGCGGAGGACAAGGTGCGGGTGGTCGAAGAGCTGACCCGCGACGACCAGGTCGCCGCCGCGGTCGCGCCGGAGTTCCTGCGCCGGCCGGCGGTGGTCGCGAAGGTCACCCAGGCCGACAGGGTGAAGGTCGTCCAGGAGCTGACCCGCGACGAGCAGGTGGCGGCGGAGGTGACCACCGGTCTGCTGCGGCGCCCGGACGTGGCCTTTCGCGCGATGTCGGACGACACCGCCCGCCACCAGGTCAATTCCGCCCAGGTCGAGCGCGGCCGGCAGGCCCGCGAGCGGTTCGAGCAGACCAGCCCGGTCGCGCCGGCGATCCGCAGGATCGACCGGTCGGTGGAGTTCCTGGACCTGGTAACGGCCTGCCACGCGTTCGTCGCCGCGGCCGGCCGGGCGGTCCCGGGTCTGCGCGACCGGCAGCTCAGCGCGGATGAGAAGGCGATCGTCCACGAGCGGGTAGCCGCCTGCCGGGCAACTTTGGACTGGATCGAGACCGCGGTGGACACCGGCAAGGTGGACGTCGACGGCGAGCTGGCCCGCCGGCTGCAGGGTGAGTAGGCGGTGCCCCGCGCCTCGCGGCGCAGATCGCCCGCCGCCGAGCGCCATGCCGACACGGTGCGCTTCGTGCTCTTCGAGGCCCGCCCGGCCGGTCTGATGTTCCCGCAGCTGGCCCGGGCCTCGGCCCTGAGTCCGAGCCAGGTCCGCTCGGGCCTGGCCTGCCTGCGCGACATCATCGCCGAGCGAGGCTGGCCGCCGCTGATCTGGACCAGGGCGGACGGCTACCGGTTCTGCTCGGACCCGGAAGAGCTGCAGGCCTACGAGGTCGCGGTGATCAGGGAGAAGCTCACCGAGATCCGCCGGTTCATCACGTCCGTGGTCGCCCCGCACGCCGTCCTGCAGCCGAAGGGGCGGTGGATCAAGCACCTGAACACCCAGCTCAACTCGGTCGAGTCGACGCTCGACGTGATCGCCGACTACAGCAACGCCTGACCGGTCGGGGTGAGGGGAAGGTGACCTGGTGGCCCGGCGCCGCTGCTACCCCTCGGACACCTTCGACGACGAGTGGGCCCTGATCGAACCGCTGCTGCCCACCCCGGCCTGCGAAACCCGCACCGGTGGCCGGCCGGAGAAGCATCCGCGGCGCGAGATCGTGGACGCGATCCGCTACGTGGTCGACACGGGATGCAAGTGGCGGGCGTTGCCCAAGGACTTCCCGCCCTGGCGCACGGCCTACGGCTTCATGGCCCGCTGGGCGGCGGCCGGCGTCATCGGCCAGATCCGCGACCAGCTCCGCCAGCGGGTCCGCCAGCAGATGGGCCGCGCTCCCGGCGCGGTCGCCACGATCATCGACTCGCAGTCCGTGAAGGCGGCCGAGACCGTCGGCAAGGACTCGCGCGGCTACGACGCGGCCAAGAAGATCAACGGACGCAAGCGCCACCTGGTCGTGGATACCAAGGGCCTGCCGCTGTTCGTCATGGTCACCCCGGCCGACATGACCGACCGGGACGCGGCCAAGGAAGTGCTCTTCCGGCTGCGGTTGATGCACCCGGAGATCACCATCGTCTGGGCCGACTCCGCCTACGCCGGACAGCTGGTGACCTGGGCGAAGAAGTACCTGAACCTGACGATCAAGACGGTGAACCGGCCCAAGGATGCCAAGGGGTTCGTCGTCCTTCCCCGGCGTTGGGTGGTCGAGCGCTCGCATGCCTGGGTGATGCACGCCCGCCGACACGCCCGCGACTACGAACGCCTCATCCAGCACTCCGAGTCGCTCATCACCTGGGCCGCGATCACCCTGATGACCAGGCGCCTCACCCAGAGGCAGTCCCGCCGCAAGGGCCAGTCACCGCCCCGCGAGGCCCAACGCGACTGACCCTCCATGGACAACAGGTCCCAGCCGCCCGCGAACCCCGGCCCGGTCCACTCTCCCACGACCACTGACGTCCCCGTCAGGTAGCTGTTCAGGAGGGTGATGGCTCCGTCACTCTGAACCCGCGGACGGTTCGACTGAGTCAGAACTCCGTGAAGGGTGCGGCGGAGATCATCGACAGCATGCGGGCGAACGGTTGGGCGGGCTCGCTGATCGATGTCGTGAGGATGCCGGACGGCGGGTTGACGACCATCGACAACACACGGGTCGTGGCCTCGGGACATGCCGGGATCGATCTCCAGGCGGTGATCCACCCGTTCGACGAGCCGCTACCCGATCAGATGCAGATCGACCGGTTCACCACTCCCAAGGGAGTGCCGTCGACCTGGGGCGACGCGATCAGTCTGCGCATCGGGAAGCAGGCCGCCGCGTACCGTAACACGTATCCGATGGGCTCTCCGTGGACCGGATGGGATGGGAACTGACTCGTGGCTGACCTCTTGACGATCGCCGAACTGCCAGACGGCTTCGACTATCCGCCGGAGTTCGTCCGCGTGGTTGAACTGGGGTTGACCGACCTCGAACCCTGGTGGATCTTCGACGGCAACCAGTTGCGGCGCCGCGCGACCGGGCTGCGCGAGCGGTATCCCGAGCGCCGACTGGTGCCCTTCGCCCGGCGCCAGGACAACGACGACGTGGCCTGCTGGGATCTCGACCACGAAGACGTTGCCGTGGTTCACGACCTGGCATCCCCCGGCTGGGAACAGCGCGAGAGGTTCCCCGACTTCAACGCCTGGCTGCGTCAGGCGATCGACGACCTGATCGAGCACGGTGGTTGAGGACCGGGAGTGGTCACAGGGCGGTGACCGTGGTCGGCGCGAGGGCAGGGGGGAGCCACGGTCCGGTGGTGAAGAGTTGCCGCAGGGCGTCGATGCGGGTGATGCCCCACTTGTGGGCGGTGGACAGGTAGGACTGGACGACGGCGAACTCGGCGACGCCCTGCAGGGTTCGCCAGCATCCGCCCGAGGCCCGCTGCTGCACTTTCGTGGGTCTGATGTCGCGCTCGGCCTGGTTGTTCGTGAAGGGGACCGCCAGGTCGACGGTGAACCGCAGGATCATCTCCCGGTGTCGGGCGAAGCGGTTCGCCAGGGTGCGGACGTCCTTCGCCAGCGCGGTGGCCTTGCCGCCGTTGTCGGTGGCGGCGCGGGCCAATGCGCCGGTGTAGCGGCGGTGGATCCGGGCGAGATCCTCCTCGCCCAGCGCGGTGCGGCCCTGCCCGCGGGCGGCGACGGCCAGGTGGTGGGCGTCGGCCAGCAGGTCGCCCATGGCCTTGGCCCACAGCTGTCCGGCCGGGTCGGCCTGGTGGATGCCGCGAAGATCACGCAGGAGGTGGGCTCCGCACCAGGCGTGTTCGACCTGCGTCAGGTGCTGGTAGCCGGCGTAGCCGTCGCGCACCAGCACACCGCTGATCTCGGTCAGCACGCCGCCCGCGTCGATGGCGTCCTTGGTCCTGCCGCCGGTGTGCATGGCCGTCAGATGCCCGGTGCTCACCACGTGCAGGTACTCGGTGGTGCCGGACACGGTGGTCCACGTCTCGTCCGCGTGCACCACCGGGGCCTGCTTGAGCAGGCCCCGCACGTGGCCCATAAACGGGCCGAGTAGCGCGGCGGCACGCGGGCGCAGCGAGGCCACGAAGCCGGTGGAGACCGTGATGCCGCACAGCTCGCGCATCAGCTGCGCGGAACGGAAGGTGGGCACGTAGTGCCCGAGCACCAGGTCCGCCGTCCGCGCGGTGACCTCGGGGCCGTACTGGGTCCGGGACTTGACGTGCCCGGGGAAGGCGCCGGCGTTCTCGGTGCCGCAGCCGGGGCAGCGCTTGTACTGGGCCTGGTACTCGATGACGAATGGTTCCGGGGGCGGCGGGGCGTCGAAGACCTGACGCCGCTGCACTCGCACAACCGGCGTATCCGACAGGTCCGCCGCGCAACCGGTGCACTCGACCGGGGGCAGGGGTACCTGCTGGTCCGGGTAATCGACCTGCTTGAGGGTGCTGCTGGAGCCGCCTTCCTGCCCGCCGGGCTTGCGGCCGGTTCCGGTGCGCGAGGAGCTGCCCTTGGGGCGGCGCGCGGGCGGATCCGAGGACGGCGGCTTGCTGCTGGAGGAGGAGTCCTTGTTCAACCGGGCCACCAACTGCTGCACCTGGTCAGTCAGCCCCGCGATCTGCCGCGTCAACGCGGCGATCTGCTCGTCCTTGGCCTTCAGTAACGCCAGCAACGCATCCACCTGCGACGACTGCTTCCGTTGGCCCATGCCCACAGCTTAACGATCACCGAGGCGACTCGGGTACAACGCCCCGGCCCCACGCTCGCGACAGCCCGCACGCGCGCGAGACGGCATCTCACCGACCCGCTGAATAATTACCCCGTCAGCGTAATCGCCCACCCCACGGCCGGCACCTGGCCGATGATGTGACCAGCCCAGCCGGCCGTGATGGGCCAGCTGATGTTCAGCGCCTGGCAGTCGACTCGATGACGCCTCGCCAGGCCCGCCGATAGCCGTCGGACAGCGTCCCGCCGACCAGGTCGAGCACCCGCTCGGCGGAGCCAATCAGGAGAGCCGGATCGCCGGATTCGCACAGGCGGCGGTGGCCCTCCAGCAGTGCGGCCCCGAGCTCATCATCGGCTTCCAGCAGTCGCCGCGGAAACCACTTGCCAGTGCCGATCCATGCACGGCGGTGGTCACAGAGCAGATCGGCCGCCGCCCCCAGGACGGCCCCGGCCACAGCCAGGCGTTCGACCCGGTCCCGTGTGTCCGCCAGATCGGCCAACAGGTCCGTCAGCCCGTATCTCCTCGTCTCCACCGCCTCCGCCCCGAGGGCCGGCGGACCCGCGACCAGGTCGGCCCCGGCGCGGGCGCGGGCACGGGCCCCATGGCCGTGCGGGTCGACCAGCACAAGGCCAGTGGCGTACATGCTCTGGATCACCGCGCGGCGAGACGCGGCATCGGCGGCGAAAAGGTCCGCGAGACCCGCCTGGGTATGGACGAAGAGTTCGACGACACGCCCCTCGAAGCGCACCGTCTCTCGGCACGTCTCGCCACCATCCGCCACCAGGACCGCGATGTCGAGATCGCTGGACGCCGTGGCACGCCCCGAGGCCCCGGAACCGGCCAGGATCACGGCGAGCGCGTCCGGGAATCGGCTGTCCGCCAGCCTCCGGGCTTGATCGATCAGATTCATGGCGATCACAGTCGCACGCCATCATCACCAGCCGCCACAGCGTTTCCGTCTCACCAGTGCCTTCTGACCTGTGGGTCCGTTCGATTCCTGGCCGGGCTGAACACTTCGTGCTCCATCAGAAACAGGTACTGTGGGTGACGACCACTTCGTGGCGCTCCTCGCCGCCCGCCACCGGGCCGGTGAACTGCTCCAGGGCTCGGCCTGCCAATACCGGACCGTGCTCACGGTCCTCGGCTGTGGACTGGGCGAGGAAACTCAGGAGGAAGTCGGCACAGTCGGACGGTAGTTCATCCCGGTCTGGAAAGTACGGAACGTAGTCTCCGGCGGTCTCCGACACCTTGAGAGCGGCGCCGTTCAGGTGTTCGCCGATCAGGTGCGCGGTCTGCGCGGCCCGGGGCAACGGGCCATGGTGCACCGCCGAGATGGGACGGTTCGCCAGCCGGCGGCCGAGCAGGACTGCCTGCCGGCGCCCGTTCTCCGACAACCCGCTTTCGTCCGGCAACGCCTCGCCATGCCGAACCAGATACAGGTAGCGGGTGGCTGTTCCCATCATCCCCAGGACCCCTTCGCGGTCTGTCACGATCTTGTGCGTCGTCGTTCTGGGCTCGACGCCATCCCTTCCCGTCCTGGTTCCAGGATCGGTCACCGTCCGAGGACGACACCGGCCCGTCCTTGTGTTCGGGGACTCCTGCCGGCCAGTCGACCCGATGGCCGGGCCCACCAGTATCCGAGCAGAGCCGCAGGTCTGTCGCGGCTACCCCGAGCACATCCGCGAGCGCCACCGGGCCGCGCGGGAGCAGCGGTGGCGGGGGTGGCAGCGGCCGTCCCGGGCGCACGGATTCCCGAGCGGGCCGATGCGAGGCGATCAGGGCCGGCGCCCGGACCGGCGCGAGCAACGGCACCGCCGCCCCTGAGAAACGGCCGGCCGGGCCAGCTGGTGCTGCAGGCCACCGAGCGGGGCCGTACCGGGCAGTCCCTGGGGCAGCGCCTGGCTGGGGTGGTGATGGTCGGCCAGAAGACCGGGGTGCCCATCGGTCTGGTGCGCAGCATCCTGTCGGCCTTCGCCGGGCAGGTGCGCCCGGTCGTCCACCGACAGCGCCAGGCCCGGGCCGACAGCACCACCCGCACCGCGGAGGTTCAGCCGGCGTTGAACGAGGCCGTCGCCCGCTGAGCGGGGTGGCCTCAGAGCTCTGGGGTTCCGCCGGCCGGTGGTCAATCAGACGCTGTGTCCCAGGAGCCCGGGGGTGGAGCAACGGCTTTGCCCGCCCCCGGCACCGCCGGGCGTGGCTCTGGGCTGTGCACCGTAGGTGGCCAGGGTTTTCGTGCCGCTCGGCCAGTCGAGCGCGGGGTTCCGAGGTAGTGGCCGACCGCGTGCTCCTCCTGTTGCGCGGAGTGGACGGGCTACTGGCAGAACTCGTCGAACACGTCCTGGAGATCAGAGGCGACGGCCCTGGCGTCACGGGTCTCGATGCGGTGCCTGGGCATGAAGAAGACGAGTTCGCCGTCCTTGAAGAGGACGAAGGAGGGGTCGGAGGGCGGGATGTCCACGAAGTAGGAGAGCATCCGTGCCGTTGCCTCCGGGTCCTGCTCGGCGAAGACCGTGAGCAGCTGGTCGGGGCGGCGGTCGGTGTTCTCCAGGGCGAGGCGCACGCCGGGCCGGGCCGGGCCATGCCCGCCGCACATCCACTCGCGGAGTTGACGGCCACCAGGGTGACACCGGTCTGGGCCTTCTTCATCGCGCTGTCCACGGCTTCGGCGGTGACCAGCTCGGTGAAGCCGATCTCGGTCAGCTCCTCCTGAACGGCTTGACCAACTGCGGTGAGTACGGCATGCCTACTCCTCACGTAGAGAGAACGTCTGATGGCTCAGCGTATCGGGGCATGGCCTCGGTTGGGTGGACGATCCGGAGGCCGGGTCCGGCTGGTGGCGGGCCCCGAGGTGACGCGGAACCCGAGCATCGAAGCCGGGGACGAAACACCGCGGGGAGGGGCTCAATAGGCTGCGGGCAGGCGGGCTACCTGCGCGGAGAAGGTGACGCCGCCTCCGAAGCCCAGCAGCAGGGCTGGAGCACCCGGTTCGGCGCGTCGGGCGCTGAGGAGCGCGTGCATGGCCAGGGGGATCGAAGCCGCGCTGGTGTTGCCCTGGGTGGCGATGTCGTCGGCGATGGTCACGTACGGCTCCAGGGCGAGAGCCCGGGCGAGTGCTTCGGTGATGCGGGCGTTGGCCTGGTGAGGGATGAATGCGCCGAGTTCGCCGGCCCGCAGGGCGGCTCTGTGCAGGGCGGCGTCGGCGACGGGCGGGAGGCTGGCGAGCGCCCAGCGGAACAACGACTGCCCGGACATCCGCAAGTACGGAGGCTGCTTCTCGACGTCGTCGCGGAACCGAGCCCACGACGGCTGCTGCGCGAGCAGGTCCCGGAGCGTGCCGTCGCTTCCCCATTCGGCGGGGAAGATGCCGGGTCGGTCCGCCCGGCTGACGATCGCGGCACCGGCGCCGTCGGCGAAGATCACGGCGGTGGTGCGGTCGCGCGGGTCGACGATGTCGGTCATGCGCTCAGCGCCGATGAGCAGGACGTGGCGCGCCGCGTGGGAGGCGATCAGGCAGCGGGCGAGTTCGAGGATGTAGCTGAAGCCGGCGCAGGCGGCGCTGACGTCGAAGGCGGGGATACGGCGGCATCCGATGCGCGCGGCCAGTTCGACCGCGACGGAGGGGGTCTGGCCCGTGTGGCTCATGGTGGCGACGATGACGGCGTCGATCCGGCTGGGCGGGAGTCCGGCAGCGACCAGTGCGCGGCCTGCCGCGCTGCTGCCCATGATGGCGATGGTCTCATCGGCTGACGCGAGCCGTCGGCTTTGGATTCCGGTCCTGGTGCGGATCCAGAGATCGTCGGTGTCGAGGTGCCGGGGAAGCTGGTGGTTGGCGACCGCCGTCTTCGGTCGGTGGACGCCCAGGGCGGTGATGGCCGCGTAGGCGGGTGAGGGGAGGGAGGGCATGGAGTTCCTCGCTTGGGGGGCTGTGCGGGGGCTTGCCTGGTGCCGGCGGTCAGGTGAAGAGGGAGTTCCGGTCGATCGGGAGGGTTCGCGGGTGCATCTCGACGACCGCGCTGGACCAGGGGATGTGCTCGAGGTCCAGGGCCAGGCGGAGGTTGGGGTAGCGGGTGAATACGGTGGAGTAGGCGGTGGCGGCTTCGAGGCGGGCGAGCGCCGCGCCGATGCACAGGTGGACACCGTGGCCGAAGGCCAGGTGGCTCGCGGCGTTGGGGCGTTGCGGATCGAAGAGGTCCGGGTCGGGGAACTGGCGGGGATCGCGGTTGGCCGCGGAGGGGGCGATGCAGACGACGGCGCCGGCGGGGATCGGGGTGTCGCCGATGACGGTTGCCTCAGCGGCGAACCGCCAGGTGGAGATCCGGGTGGGGCTGTAGCGCCGAAGCATCTCCTCGATGTACGCCTCACGGCGGCGGGGGTCGCTCATCACGGCACGGTGGTCGTCCAGTGTGGTGGCGTAGGCGATACCCCAGCCCAGAAGGGTGCTGGTGGTCAGCGTCCCCCCGATGACCACGGTCGAGGCGATGCCCAGGACGTCGCGGGCGGTGAGGGTGGGGTCGGCGACGAGGGCGGAGACGATGCCCTGGTCCGGGTCCTTCCTGCGGGCCTCGATGGTGTCCGCCACGATCACGCCGAGCAGGGCGATCGCCGCATTGGCGCGGTGGCTTCCCTCTCCGGCGCCGTAGTCGGTGCTGGCACGGACCACGGCGTCGAGGTGACTGGGGTGGATTCCGAGGATGTGGTTCACAACGCGGGCCGTGACCACACGGGCGAAGTCGCGCATGAGGTCGGGGTCGAGGGGATCGGTGAGGGCGTCGAGCGTCTCTTCGCAGATGTCCCGCACGACCGGGCGCAGGTCGTCCAGTGCGTGCCGGTTGAGGAACGGCCGCAGCGTGTTCCTGAGTCTGGTGTGGTGGCTGCCGTCGGTCGTGATGACGGAGTTGGGGCCTGCCCAGCACTCGTCGCGGTGGAGGGAGCGGCCGAAGCCCTGCGGGTTGGGGGCCTTGCGGTAGTCCTTGACGATGGCGGGATCCAGGAACGCCTGGCGGCTCTCGTCGTACCCGGTGACGAGCCAGACCCGGGGGCCGTCAGGGAGGCGGACCTCGCGCACCGAGGCCCCGTCCTCCCGCCAGGCGCGCAGGTCGCGGCGGATGTCGGCGTCGTCGTGCCAGTTCCGCAGAACAGGGACGTCGTTCACCGTGCGGCCCTCCCTACGGCATCGACCAGGTCCTGCACCGTCTGCAGCCGGGCCAGGTCCTCGTCGTCGAACGCTGAGCCGAAGGCCTCCTCCAGGCGGACCACCACCTGCAGGAGGTGGAGGGAGTCGGCGTTGGGAAGGGTGAAGAGCAGGGTGTTGCCGGGCAGGTCGCCGGACGGCAGTTCCAGGACGTCCTGGAGCGTGGTGCGGACGGCGGCGGGAATGTCGCGCATGGTGCTTCACCTTCCGGCGGGAGGCGTGGTGTCGAGGAGTCGGAGCACGCTGGTGCGCTTCTTCTTGCCGCTGGTGGTCCTGGGCAGAAAGCCCGGTGCCACGAGGTGCACCTGGATGCGGCTGAGCCCTGTGCGGGCGCGGACGGCGGCCTCCACCTGGGCCGCGAGGCCGTTCAGCGGGTCGCGGGTCTCCACCACCACGACCATCGTCTCGTCCGCGGCCCGGGCGGTCGCCACGCAGTTGCCCCGGAAGACGCCTGGCAGGGAGCGCACGCTGTCCTCGACGTCCTCGGCGTAGTAGTTCTGCCCCGCCACGATCACCAACTCCTTGGCGCGGCCGCAGATGTAGTAGTGGCCGTCGTGCTCGAACCCCAGGTCGCCGGTGGCGAACCACCCGTCCCGGCCGGCCGGTTGGAAGGCGCCCCCGGGCCGCACATAGCCGGCGGTGACAGCAGGGCCGCTGATCTCGATCTCTCCCACCTCGGCCGGACCGCACAGGTCGCCACCGGTGCCGCGGATCCGCATCCGCATGGTGCCGACCGGCCAACCCACCGAGACCAGCGCACGGTTGCCGGGGCCAGGTCCTGATGGAAGAGCGACGCGTCCCTCGGAGAGGGCTCGCCGATCGAAGTGGTTGACGACCGGGGCGGCCTCCACGTCACCGAAGCTGACGGCGAGAGTGGCCTCGGCCATGCCGTAGACGGGGAACATCGTCGCCGGGCGGAACCCGGCCGGAGCCAGTTGCTCGCGCGCCTTGGCGATGGTCTCGGCTCGCACTTCCTCCGCGCCGTTGAAGGCGACGCGCCACGAGGACAGGTCGAGTCCTGCAAGGTCCAGTTGCGCGGCCGCGGTCGCCAGCCGCTCGTAGAAGAAGTCCGGCCCGGTCGTGGCGGTGATGCGCTTCTCACCGAGGTAGCGCAGGATGTCGCCCGGCCGGCGAACGTAGGTGTAGGGCGAGACCAGGTGCAGGTCCCCGCCGGCCGCCAGGGTGTTCAGCGCGCCGAAGAGGCCCATGTCGTGGAAGAGCGGGACCCACTGGTACAGGGAGTCTTCGGATGTGTATCTGCTGCCGACAACGATGTTGTCCAGGCCGTGCAGAACATTGGAGTGTGTGAGCACGACACCTTTGGATCGCGCGGTGCTGCCTGAGGTGAACTGGACGACCGCGCGCATCTGCCGGGAGATGTGCGGCGGCGGCTTGGCCGGGCCCCCGCTCAGGGGCGCGACCAGGGTGCGCACCGCCGGGCGGGACCGGGAGATCCATGCAGCTATTGCTTGTTGCTCCGCGTCGACGACGAGGTGGCTCATGCCAGCCGTGTCGATGAAGTTCTCCACGCGCCGAACAGTGCGGTCCCAGTCCCCCACCCCGACCGGACTGGGAAGTATCGACACCGCCGCACCGGTGCCCAGGATTCCGAGCAACGACTCCAGCGTGGTGCGATTGTTGCCGCCGAGTAACCCCACCACCTCGCCGGGGCCCGCTTTCTCTCCGGCGAGCAGCCGGCTCACGTCCCCTGCGGTCGTCAGCATTCGGCGGAGCGAAACCGATTCGTTCTCCTCGGGGAAGAATATGGTGCTGGTGTGGCGCTGCGCGGACGCGTCGAGGGCGTCCAGGAGGTTCTCGTGCTCACTGGAGAGACTGGCCATGGAATACCTCTCTCTTACGGGGGGGGTCAGAGCGTGCGGCCTGTGGGGGATCAGGGCCTGCGGGGGATCAGGGCCTGCGGAGCACTGCGCACGAGGCCGTCATGCCGGCTCCAAGCGACAGTGCGATCGCTATTTCACCTGGCATGAACGTGTCGTCGGCGAGGAGTTCATGGATATTGGCGATGAGGTCGCCCGCGCCCAGGTGCCCGGTTTCGCCGCCCAGGATTCGAACCCTGTCCCTGTCGATTTCGATTCCTGGTTGGAAATGTACGCGGTGGAAGAGCATGCCCATGCGCGGCGGGAGGAAGCGCGTGACGGCGGAGTCGTCCGGCTTGATCGCGGCGTCCGCCAGCGCCCGGCCGACCACCCGCCGGGTCAGCCGGCGCATGGCCGCGACGACGTAGGGGCCCGTGGAGAAGTCGGGGCGGCGGTTCCCCTCGGTGGGCCGGTAGGGGTGACGGGCAGGGAACTTGTTCTCGGTGCTGACGTCGCCGCCGACCGCGATCGACAGGATCTCGAGCTTTCCGGGCCTGCGGGTGAGCAGGAGAGCGGCCGCTCCGTCGCCCAGGACGACCCCTGGAAGCGAACTCCAGCGGGGATATGGCAGTCCGCGGTGATCGCTCGACGCCACCGCCACGCATACCTCTGTGTCCTGTTCCACCGCCAGGTGCAGCAGCGACTGGCGCACCGCCTCGGAGCCCGCGTTAGACATCTGCTTGAGGTTGACCGCCACCGCGTCGGTGGCGCCGAGGAGCCGGGCCATCCGGTGGGCCGGCGAGTACGGCTCCTCCTCTACGATGCTGACCCCCGCATAGGCGAGGTAGTCGATACGGCGGGCTTCGATTCCCATACCGTTCAGGACTTCCGAGGCTGCGCGGATCCCCATTCGCCATGCCTCGTCGTCCGCGACATGCACCTGCAGGTAGGGGGATGTCGCCACGAGATCGTCCGGCACCACACCCTGCGCCGCCGCCTTCTCCAAGGACGAGATCTCCTCGGGAAGATAGAGGGCAGAGTTGGCCACGTAAATGTTACCGACCTTCATCGCCGCTGCCCATGCGAACATCTCCTCACCACGACACGGAGGCAGTAGGGAATGAATAATGAATGGGGATGCTCTGGGCATCCACGTGTGCCGAACCGGAAAAATCGGCCGGGCGACCGATTGAGGAGTTCAACGACGAGCCTGGGCGACGGAATGCCGAATGGGCGAGACCCACCACACCCCGAAGCCCGGGCAGGAAAATGTCCGCTTATTGCCGTGCAGGCCTTCATGACAAGGCTCGCGGACCTACATGATGAGGCTCTGCAGGGCGGGCGGTTTGCGCCGGGAAATATGAACGGCCGAGGCGCCAGTTGGCGCGGCGGGTGATCATCAGTGAGCGGGCGGCCAACATCACCATGACCCGCTACCCGGGCTAAGCCAGGACAGATAGTATCACCTCGGCTCCGCTCGGACAGCCACCGCCATCGACTCGCTGGGACGTACCTCGGACGCACGGGGGTGGCGACATGCCGGCCCCGTGTGCGCGAGGCGGGGGGCTCATGGTGCGTCAAGGGCGAGGGTGCGGGCTCCAGTTCGTCGGCGCCGGCCGGGTCGGCGTTGGTGCCGCGGTTGGTGCGCACGCCCCACCGGGGTGGGGGCGGTTACTCGACGTACGGGCCTTTGTCGGCCGGTTGTTGGTTGGCCGGTTGTTGGTTAGCCGGTTGTTGGTTAGCCGGTTCTTGATCGGCCGGTTGTTGGTCCGCCGATTCTTGGCCGGCCGGCTTTTCGTCGGGCAGGAGCACGTCGGCCAGCGGCACCAGGTCGTTGGTCAGCCAGGCGATGATTGGTGGATGACTGCACAGCTGCTGGCTTTCCTACTCACGTCACTTCTGATCATCGTTGTGCCGGGCCCGGACCTCGTGCTGCTCCTGCGGAACGCCGCGCGGGGAGGGCAGCCCGTCGCCGCCGCGACCGCGGCGGGCATCATGGTCGGCAACGCGGTCCTCGCCGGGGCCGCCGTAGCGGGGCTGACCGCGCTGCTGACCGGCTCCGAACTGCTGTACACGGCTGTGCGGCTCGTCGGCGCCCTCTACCTCGCCTACCTGGGCATCCGGTCACTGATCGACTTCGCCCGCCAAGGCCGGCGCGCCACGGATTCGGCCGACGACTCCGCAGCCGCCGCCCCGGGCAGCCACGGGCGCGGCAGCAGCACGGCAGCGGTCATGGACAGCGGGACGAGCTTCCGCCAAGGCCTGATGAGCAACCTGCTCAATCCGAAGGTCGCCGCCTTCTACCTCTCCCTCTTCCCCCAGTTCCAACTGCCCGGCATGTCCGAGCTCTCGCAGCACCTCCTCCTGGCAGGGCTCTTCTGGCTGCTGGCGCTGGTCTGGTACATCGTGGTGGTCACGGTCCTGGGTGCGATCCAGCGCATCCTGCTGCGTCGCTCCGTGCAGCGCGGCTTGTCGGGAGTCGCCGGCGTGGCGCTCGTCGGACTTGGCGCGACCTTGGCGGCCCGTCAATAGCGGCACGCCATGCTCGGTGAGGCTGGGCGACCCGGCGAGCCGAGTCCCGGTTCTCCCCGGCCGCAGCACGGCCGCCGGGTGGCCTGGGAGGCCGGTCGGCGGTAGGACCGGCAGCCGGCGCCGCCGGGCGATCAGCGAGCTGCTGCTGGCGCTCGGCATCGAGGAGGATACGGAGGACAGCTCATCGGCTGCCGGCCCCACTGCTCCGCCGGTGTCGCGGTGAGGTCGGGCCGGCGGGCGCGGCGGCTCTTGCCGTGCCAAGCCACCGGGGCGAGCCGGACCCGGGTACAGAACTGCGGCCGGCACCGGAGCCGGCTGCCTCGGCGATCGGTGGTTCTGGTCAGCCCTGCGGGCGGGCGTGGTAGTTGCCGTTGGCCTGGTCCGACGCGTTTGTGTTGGTGACGCCGCTCTTGATGCCGAGCAAGTTCGCGTCGTTCACGGCGTTCAGGTTGTTCAGCGTGTCGGTGACGATCGATGCGTGGGCGGGCGCGGCAAGAAGCAGGGGAAGGGCGGCGGCGAACGCGGCGGCCCCGAGCACAGTACGAGTAACCATGCCCGATCAACGCCTCTGCCCGCGCACTGGACACGGCCCGCCCGGGCATCCGGTGAACGGAACACCTGAAGCGAGTAGGGAAGTACGGGGCGCGGTCCGTGGAGGTCACTCCCCCGACGCTGGCGACTCGGTCACATGCCTGCTCCCGACTTGACTTCTTGCAAGACGGGTGGCGGACGTGACGCGCCGTGATGTCGTGGTGGGAGACGATCGCCGCCGATGAAGGCGGCAGGCCGCCGTGGTCGGCGGTGCGCGCCACTGGGGCGGGCGGGCGGCGGTGGACGCAGAGCCAAGCCCTTGCGACTCCACGTCAAGGCGCAGTGATGGCGCTCTGACAAGCTCGAACCAGTTGCCATCGGAAATCGTCCGCACCGGAGGGACGGCCGTCCGGCCGTCGGCACAGTCCCGGGACGGCTGCACCACAGGAGAGCCCATGTTGGAGGCACTTGGCCTGTCGACGACGGCCGTGGCGGTCTGCGCCGCCATGCGCGACCTTCCCACCAACGACGTGTTCCAGCTCGCCGCCCGCTGCGCCCTGATCGAGGTCGGGGTCCGCGACGGCCTCGACGGCATCGACTGGTCCGGCCGGCTCCTGCCGATACGCGCCCTCGCCGACCGCCCCGGACAGCTGCGCGCCGTCGACCCGGCCGCCGGACTCGCCGAGCGGGTCGCCCGTCAAGAAGCCACCGTGCCGCCCGCCAGGCCGCTCCCGCCGCCTCCCGCGCCCGCCTCGAACACCTCGCCCCGTACCGGCAACCACGTTCAATGGCTGACCAGCCACGGCGGCGAGGACCGAGCCCGGCATGATCAACGCCATCACCGACCTCTTCGAACAGGCCTGGCACACCGTCGTGCTCATCGGCGCTTGGGAGAGCGGCCGGGCGCGACGGTCAGCGCGCTGTCACTTCCTCCGTCGCGGCCCTCGGCAGGTCGGCGGCTTCGGACATCGCCTGGCGGCGGAGTTCGCTGGGCGAGATCCCGTAGGCGGCCCTGAAGGCACGGGTGAACACCGAGGCCTGGACGATGCCGCAGCGCGCGGCGATGACATGGATCGGCACGGCGTGCAGGGCGGGATCGGCGAGGTCGCGCCTGGCCTTCCTCAGACGCTGCCGGCGGATGAACGCCCCGAGGGTCTCACCGTGCGCGTCCTGGGTGAACAGGCGGTGCAGGTAGCTGAGCGAGACATGGTGGGCGGCTGCGATCACCGGTGGTGTCAGGGCCGGGTCGTGGAGGTTGCGCCGGACGAACTCCCGGACGCTGCGCAGCATGGCCCGGTGCCGCGTGTCCTCGGGCAGCGCCGCCTCGGCGTCGAGTTCCCGGGCGATCCAGGCCGCCACCAGGTCGACCACCACCGCTCCCAGGCGGTCGGCCTCCGCCGGCGCGAGGGCTGCCGCCTGGCGGTCCAGGCCGGTCAGGAACTGCGCCAGGATCGCGGCCGTGCCCCCGCGGTCGGACACGCCCCGCCCGTGCAGGTCGCGCAGCCTGTCCGGAGGGAAGGGCAGCAGCGACGCGGGCAGGTCGAGGCCCAACCCGTCCACTCGCCCGTGCGCCGCACCGGTGCCGGGGATGCCGGAGAACTGCGAGTCGTATGGATGGGAACTGCTCACCAGGTGCAGGTCACCTGCCCCGATCGTCCGAGCGCCGTCCGTGCGGTGCCCGGCCACCCGGCCGCCGCCTGTCGTCAGCATCGTCAGGTGGCAGAGCTCCTCGTCGTAGCGCCGGATCATCCGCTCGGTGCGCCGGACCTGGATCGACGGGAACGACGTCCCCAGGAGGACCACCGGGCCCAGCTCAACCCGGCGCACCTGCGCCGTGAAGACGTCGACGTGGTCGCTGGTCATCTCGGCCGCCCGGGACTGCCCCATCGCATCGCGCCAGAACTCGAAACACTCCGGCCCCGACAGACCGTCGCCCCCGGACACGCCCTCCACCACGACCGACATCGCCACCCCAAGCTGTTCTCTCCCTGCCCACGCGGCAGAGCCGTTCCCGTTCAACTCCAACAACGCCCTCAGCGGGGTCGTATCAGCGACTCCGCCGTGAACGGCAGCCGGTTCATGCGGCCGCCGCGCCCTCCAGCACTCGCATGAACCGTGGCTGCGGGCGGCTTCGGCGCTGCCTAACGACTCACCCGCGTCCCTGACGGACAGGCTGCTGACAGTGGACGCAAAGCCAAGGCCTGGCGACTCTACCCAAACCGCGGCAGCGACGATCTGCCCCCTCGACCGGAACCGCCTTTGTCGACGGGTCTGTCCAGTGAACGGTGTAACTCGGTTGGGTTGAGTCAGCGGCGGCCGGCGGAGAGTCGGCCGTCGAAGGCGATCTCAAAGGCGTTGAGTG
>NZ_JBIAGU010000059.1:0-18010 GCF_042869935.1 Kitasatospora sp. NPDC006697 | reverse complement strand
CCAGCGAACCGAAGGCCACCTCCGGCGACTCCTCCAGCGCCGCCACCAACTCCGCCGTCACCGTCGCCAGCATCCCGCAGACCGCCTCCGCATCGATCGGGGAGACCGCCTGCACGGCGAAGCTGAAGCCGGTGCCGGAGTCGTTGACCGACACCAGCAGCGGGTAGTTGGTGCGCTCCTCGCTGAAGACGAAGCGGATGTCGCCGAAGCCCTCGTCGGTCTCCTCGGCCATCGCCGGGGTGTGGCGGTAGTTGAAGAGCGAGGTGAACAGCGGCGCCTGGGCCGGCAGTCCGGCCGCCCGCTGGGCGAGCACCAGCGGCGCGTGCTCGTGCACCAGCAGGTCGGCCAGACCGCCCTGGACGGCGCGGACGGCCTCGGCCACCGTGTGGCGGCCGATGTCGACCCGCATCGGCAGGGTGTTGATGAAGAGCCCGGGCACCCGGTCGGCGCCCGCACCGCCCTGCATCCGGCCGAACAGCACCGTCCCGAACACCACGTCCTGCCGGCCGGAGACGGCCGCCAGCACCCGGGCGTAGACCAGGTGGAAGAGCGTCGCCGCGCTCATACCGAGCCGGCGGGCGGTGGCCCGGACCCGCTCGGCCACCTCGCCGTCCAGGGACCGCAGCACCTCCACGGCGTCGGCACCGTCACCGTGCACGTCCAGCACGCCGAACGGCGCGGTCGGCTCGGTCACATCGCCCAGCAGCCCGCGGAAGAACTCCTCGTGCTCCTCGCGGGAGACGCCGAGCCGGGTCTGCGCGACGAAGTCGCGGAACGGCAGCGGCTCGGCCAGCCCGTCCTCGGTGCCGGACAGGAAGGCGCCGACCTCGGTCAGCATCACCTCCAGCGCGGTGTGGTCCTGGATCAGGTGGTGCACCTGCACCATGGCGGTCCAGCCGCCGCCCTGCGGGTCGGCCGCCGCCCAGACCCGCAGCAGCGGGGCCTTGGCGAGGTCGAGCACCCCTGCGCCGGCCGCCAGCAGTCCGGCCACCACGTCCTCGCCCTCGGCCAGTTCGACCCGGACGAACGGGACGGTCACCTGCCGGCAGACCACCTGCACCGGCTCAGGAAGCCCCTGCCAGGCGATCGCCGTGCGCAGGATGTCGTGACGGTCGACCACCTTCTGCAGAGCCGCGACGAACGCGTCCAGCCGCTCCAGCGACTCGAACCCCAGTACGGTCGGCTGGACATAGACATCGCCTCCGCCTTCGGCAGCCATCAGGGTGTGGAAGAAGATGCCCTCCTGGAGGGGGGCCAGCGGGTAGACGTCCGCCACGTTGGCGGCACCGCCCGCCACCTCGACCACCCGGGCGATCTCGGCCTCGGTCAGCTCGACCAGGGTCAGCATCTCCGGGGTGATCTCGGTGGCGTCCGCCGGGATCAGGTTCGGCGGCACCACCACCTCGCCGAAGCCGCCCGCCGCCGCCAGGCCGGCCGGGGTCGGCGAGGAGAAGAGCGCCCGCACCGACACCGCGATGCCGCGCAGCCGCAGCTGCTCGACCAGCGAGACCGCGAGCAGCGAGTGCCCGCCGAGCTGGAAGAAGTTGTCGTCCACGCCCACCGCGGGCAGGCCCAGCACCTCGGCGAAGACCTGGCAGAGGATCTCCTCCTGCACGCTGGACGGTCCTCGGCCGCGGCCCGCCGCCGCGCCGTACTCCGGCGCCGGCAGCGCCCGCTTGTCGAGCTTGCCGTTGACGGTCAGCGGCAGCGCCTCCAGCACCACCACCGCCGCGGGCACCATGTGCTCGGGCAGCTGCTCGGCGGCGTGGCCGCGCAGCAGCGCGGGCAGCTCCGCCGCGGGTGCGCCCTCGGCCGGCACCACGTAGGCGACCAGGCGCTTGTCGCCGGGCGCGTCCTCGCGGGCCAGCACGGCGGTCTGGGCGACCTGCGGGTGGGCGAGAAGCACCGCCTCGATCTCGCCGGGCTCGATCCGGAAGCCGCGGATCTTCACCTGCTCGTCCGCGCGGCCGGCGAAGACCAGCTCGCCCTCGGCGTTCCACCGGGCGGTGTCACCGGTGCGGTACATCCGCTCCCCCGGCTCGCCGAACGGCGAGGCCGGGAACCGCTCGGCGGTCAGCGCGGGTCGGCCCAGGTAGCCGCGGGCCGGTCCGTAGCCGGCCACGTACATCTCGCCGACCACGCCGGGGGCGACCGGCTGCAGGAACTCGTCGAGCAGGTAGACCCGCAGCCCGGGGATGGCGCGGCCGATCACGCTGCCGCCGTCACCGCCGGCCGCGTCCAGCGCCTGGTAGGTGACGTGCACCGTGGTCTCGGTGATGCCGTACATGTTGACCAGCTGCGGCGCGTCCTCCGGGTGCCGGGAGTACCACTCGCCCAGCCGCTCGAAGTCCAGCGCCTCACCGCCGAAGACCACGGTGCGCAGCGCCAGTCCGCGCCCGGCCTCGGGGTCGGCCGCCTCGGCCTGGATCAACTGGTAGAAGGCGGAGGGGGTCTGGCTGAGCACCGTGACCCGCTCCCGGACCAGCAGGTCGAGGAAGTCGCGCGGCGACCGGGAGACCTCGTACGGCACCACGACCAGCCGGCCGCCGTGCAGCAGCGCGCCCCACAGCTCCCAGACCGAGAAGTCGAAGGCGATCGAGTGGAACCAGGTCCACACGTCCTCCCCGCCGAACCGGAACCACGGCGCGGTGCGCCGGAACAGCGCCACCGCGTTGGCGTGCGGCAGCACCACGCCCTTGGGGCGGCCGGTCGAACCGGAGGTGTAGATCACGTAGGCCGGGTTGGCCGGGTGCAGCCCGGGGTGGGCGAACGGCGCGGCCGAGAGCCCGGCCAGCCGCTCGGCCACCGCCGGCTCGTCGACCACCAGCGCGGGCACCGTGCTGCCCGCCGGCAGCAGGGCCAGGGTGTCCGCCGTGCAGAGCACGGCCGCCGGCGCGGCGTCGGCGAACAGGTACTCGATCCGGTCGGCCGGGTAGGCGGTGTCCACCGGCAGGTAGGCGCCGCCGGCCTTCCAGACCGCGAGCAGGGCCGCCACCAGCTCGACGGAGCGCTCCAGCACCACCGCGACCAGCGACTCCGGGCCGACGCCCGACTCGGCCAGCAGCCGGGCCAGCCGGTTCGCCCGGGCGTCCAGCTCGCCGTAGGTCACCTCGGCGCCGTCGCAGACCACCGCGACCGCCTCCGGCGTCCGGGCCACCTGCGCGGCGAACAGCTCGGCCAGCGTGCCGCCCTCGGCGTCCTCCGGCGCCTCGATGGCGGCCGCGCTCCAGTCGGTGAGGATCCGGGCCCGCTCGGCGCCGGCCAGCACGTCCACCTCGCTCGGCCGCAGCCCGGGGTCGCCGGCCAGCAGCGCCAGCACCCGGGCGAAGCGCTCGGCGAACATCGTGGCGGCCGGCTCGTCGAACAGGTCGGCCGCGACCACCACCGTGCCGTGGATCCCCGCCGGGACGCCGTCCCGGAAGGCCTCCTCGACGATCACGTCCAGGTCGAACTTGGACATCGCGTCGCCGAGGGCGACCCCGCCGACCCGGGTGTCCGCCAGGTCCAGCCGCTCCTCCGCGGTGTTCTGCAGGGTCAGCACCACCTGGAAGAGCGGGTGCCGGGCGAACGAGCGGGACGGCGCCAGCTCCTCCACCAGCCGCTCGAACGGCACGTCCTGGTGCGCGAAGGCGCCCAGGCCCGCCTCCCGGACCCGGCCCAGCACCTCGGTGAACTCCGGGTCGCCGGACAGGTCGGTGCGGAAGACCAGGGTGTTGACGAAGAACCCGACCAGCTCGTCCAGCGCCTGGTCGGTGCGCCCGGCCACCGCCGAGCCGATCGGGATGTCGCTGCCCGCGCCGAGCCGCGAGAGCAGCACCGCGAGGGCGCCCTGCAGCACCATGAAGAGGGTCACGCCCTGCTGCCGGGCCAGCTCGGCGAGGCGGGCGTGCACCTCGGCGGGCACCGACAGGGCGGCGCCGTGGCCGAGGTGCGAGGCCGTGGCCGGCCGCGGGTGGTCGACGGGCAGCTCCAGCTCCTCCGGCGCGCCGGCCAGGGCCGCGCGCCAGTAGGCGAGTTGACGGGCCAGCAGGCTCTGCGGATCCGCCGCGTCGCCCAGCAGCTCGCGCTGCCAGAGCGCGTAATCCGCGTACTGCACCGGCAGCGGCGCCCACTCCGGCGCCCGGCCCTCGGTGCGGGCCGCGTAGGCGGTCGACACATCGCGCCCGAGCGGGGCCATCGACCAGCCGTCACCCGCGATGTGGTGCACCACCAGGACCAGCACGTGCTCGTCCGTGGACTCCTCGAACAGCCAGGCGCGCACCGGCACTTCGACCGCCAGGTCGAACTTGTAGCCGGCCGCCGCCGCCAGCGCCGCCACCAGGTCGTCGGGGGCGAAGTCGCTGACGTCGACGCTCTCCAGGCGCCAGGAGAGCTGCTCCGGGGCCAGCACCAGCTGGTGGGGCTCGCCGCCCACGGTCGGGAAGACGGTGCGCAGCACCTCGTGCCGGCCCAGCACGTCGCGCAGCGCCTGCTCCAGGGCCAGCAGGTCGACGCCGCCGGAGAGCCGGATGGCGGTCGGGATGTTGTAGGTGGCGCTCGTCCCCTCCAACTGGCCGATGAACCAGAGGCGCTGCTGGGCGTAGGAGAGCGGCACGAGTTCCGGCCGCTGACGCACAGTCAGTTCGTTGCGGGCAGCCGCGGCCGAGGGCAGGCCGGCGGCGAGGCCGGCCACCGTGGGCGTCTCGAAGAGCGTCTTCAGGGCGATCTCGACGCCGAGTTCGGCGCGGATGCGGTTGACCAGCCGGGTGGCGAGCAGCGAGTGGCCGCCCGAATCGAAGAAGTCGTCGTCCACGCCCACCGCCGACAGGCCCAGCACCTCGGCGAACAGGCCGCAGAGCAGGGCCTCCTGGGCGGTGGCGGCCGCTCGGCCCGCCGAGTGCTCGGGGGCGGGCAGGGCCTTGCGGTCCAGCTTGCCGTTGGGCGAGAGCGGCAGCGCCTCCAGCACCACGAAGGCGGAGGGCACCATGAACTCCGGCAGCCGGCCGGCCGCGAAGGCCCTCAGCTCGGCCACCAGGCCATCGGCGTCACCGGCCGGAACCAGGTAGCCGACCAGCCGCTGCTCACCCGCGCCATCCGCACGCGCCACCACCGCGGCCTGGGCCACCCGCTCGTGCGCGGCCAGCACCGACTCCACCTCGCCCGGCTCGATCCGGAAACCGCGGATCTTCACCTGCTCGTCCGCCCGTCCGGCGAACACCAGCTGGCCGTCAGCGTTCCACCGCGCCCGGTCGCCCGTGCGGTACATCCGCTCACCCGGACCGCCGAACGGCGAGGCGACGAACCGCTCCGCCGTCAGGCCGAACCGGCCGAGGTAGCCGCGGGCCAGGCCCGCGCCCGAGACGTACAGCTCGCCGGCCACGCCGGTCGGCACGGGCTGCAGGTTCTCGTCGAGCACGTACATCCGGGTGTTGGCGATCGGCGCACCGATCGGCACCGAGGAACCGGACGGGTCCACCACCCCCGCCGTCACCATCACGGTCGACTCGGTCGGACCATAGGTGTTCACCAACCGACGCCCCGCACTCCAGGCCCGGGCCAGCTGCACACTCGTCGGCTCCGCACCGACCACCAGTGTCTCCACACCCGCCAGGTCCTCCGGGCTCAGCACACCCAGCAGCGAAGGCACCACACTGGCCACCCCCACACCCTGCTCCCGCACCAACTCCGCCAGCAGCGCCGGCTCCGCACGCTCCCGCGCATCCGCCACCACCAACCGCGCCCCCGACACCAGCGACACCGCCACATCCAGCACCGACGCATCGAAACTGAACGAGGCGAACTGCAACACCCCCACCCCGGCACCAACCCCGAACAGCGGACCCAACGCCGCCACCAGGTTCACCAGACCCCCATGGCCCAACGCCACACCCTTCGGCAACCCCGTCGACCCCGACGTGTAGATCACATACGCCAGATCCTCCGAACTCGGCAGGGTGGGCAGGGCGGTGGCGGCCCGGGCGGCGATGTCGGCGGCCGTCAGCGGCTCGTCGACCGCGATCGACGGGACGGTCAGCGCCGGCAGTTCGGCGAGCCGCGCCTGCTGGCCGAGGACCAGCGCCGCGCCGCCGTCCGAGAGGACGTACTCGATCCGGTCCGCCGGATACCCCGGATCCACCGGCAGATACGCACCCCCCGCCTTCCACACCGCCAACAAGGCCACCACCATCTCCACCGACCGGTCGAACACCAACCCGACCACCCGCTCCGCACCCACACCCCGCCCCACCAGGAACCGCGCCAACCGATTCGCCCGCGCATCCAACTCCCGGTACGACAGCGCCACCCCACCACACACCACAGCCACCGCCTCCGGCGACCGCACCACCTGCGCCGCGAACAACTCCGGCACCGAACCACCCGACACCGCAACCGCCGTGTCATTCCACTCCGCAACGACCCGCCGACGCTCCTCCCCACCCAACACATCCAACGCGCTCAACCGCACGGCCGGGTCGGCGACCACCGCCGCCAGCACCCGCCCGAACCGCTCGGCGAGTTCCACGGCGGCCGACTCGTCGAACAGGTCCGCCGAGACCATCACCGAACCGCGCAGGCCCGCCGGCGCACCGCGGGTGAACGACTCCTCCAGCACCACGTCCAGGTCGAACTTGGCGATCGCGGCCTCGACGGCGACGCCGCCGATCCTGGTGTCGGCCAGGTCCAGTTCCTCCTCCTCGGTGTTCTGGAGGGTGAGCATCACCTGGAAGAGCGGGTGCCGGGAGAGCGAGCGGGACGGCGCCAGCTCCTCCACCAGCCGGTCGAAGGGCACGTCCTGGTGCGCGAAGGCCTCCAGCCCGGCCAACCGCACCCGGTCCAGCACCTCGATGAACTCCGGGTCGCCGGACAGGTCGGTGCGCAGCACCAGGGTGTTGACGAAGAGCCCGACGAGTTCGTCCAGCGCCTGGTCGGTGCGCCCGGCCACGGCCGAGCCGATCGGGATGTCGGTGCCCGCGCCGAGCCGGGAGAGCAGCATCGCCAGCG
Organism: Kitasatospora sp. NPDC006697; assembly: GCF_042869935.1. Classification (NCBI taxonomy): domain Bacteria; kingdom Bacillati; phylum Actinomycetota; class Actinomycetes; order Kitasatosporales; family Streptomycetaceae; genus Kitasatospora; species Kitasatospora sp. NPDC006697. The sequence goes on along the minus strand of NZ_JBIAGU010000059.1, from coordinate 11,029 downwards.
CCGCCTGGCAGACCATGAAGAGCGTGACCTGCTGACGGCGCGCCAGCTCGGCGAGCTGGGCGTGCAGGTCGGCCGGCACGGCGAGCGGCGTGCGGTGGCCGAGGTGGCTGGAGACGGCCGGGCGGACCCGGTCCGTCGGCAGCTCCAGCTCCTCCGGCACCCCCGCCAACGCCTCACGCCAGTACCCGACCTGCTGCGACAGCAGGCTCTCCGGGTCGTCCCCGTCGCCCAGCAGCTCCCGCTGCCAGAGCGCATAGTCCGCGTACTGCACCGGCAGCGGCTCCCACTCCGGCACCCGGCCCGCACTCCGGGCCGCGTACGCGGCCGAGACGTCACGGGCCAGCGGACCCATCGACCACCCGTCACCGGCGATGTGGTGCACCACCACCACCAGCACGTGCTCGACCGGCGACACCTCGAACAGCCAAGCCCGCACCGGCACTTCCACCGCCAGGTCGAAGCAGTGGCCGGTCGCCCGGTCCACCGCCGCGGCGATGTCGGCACCGCGCAGCTCGACGGTCTGCAGGGTCCAGTCGAGCTCCTCGGGCGCCAGGACGAGCTGGTGGGGTTCGCCGTCCGCGGTCGGGAAGACGGTGCGCAGCACCTCGTGCCGGCCCAGCACATCGCGCAGGGCCTGCTCCAGCACCCGGCTGTCGAGTCCGCCGGAGAGCCGCAGCGCGGTGGGGAGGTTGTAGGCGGCGCTCGGGCCGTCCAGCTGGCCGATGAACCAGAGGCGCTGCTGGGCGTAGGAGAGCGGCAGCAGTTCGGGGCGCTGACGGACGGTCAGGGCCGTCCTGGTACCGGCGGCCGAGGCCAGGCCGGCGGCGAGGCCGGCCACCGTGGGCGTCTCGAAGAGCGTCTTCAGGGCGATCTCGACGCCGAGTTCGGCGCGGATCCGGTTGACCAGCCGGGTGGCGAGCAGCGAGTGGCCGCCCGACTCGAAGAAGTTGTCGTCCACCGTCACCGAGGGCAGTCCCAGCACCTCGGCGAAGACCCGGCAGAGCACCTCCTCCTGCGGGGTCGACGGCGCCCGGCCGCCGGCGGCGCCCGCCGTGTACTCGGGGGCGGGCAGGGCCTTGCGGTCCAGCTTGCCGTTGGGCGAGAGCGGCAGCGCCTCCAGCACCACGAAGGCGGAGGGCACCATGAACTCCGGCAGCCGGCCGGCCGCGAAGGCCCTCAGCTCCGCCACCAGGCCATCGGCGTCACCGGCCGGAACCAGGTAGCCGACCAGCCGCTGCTCACCCGCGCCATCCGCACGCGCCACCACCGCGGCCTGGGCCACCCGCTCGTGCGCGGCCAGCACCGACTCCACCTCGCCCGGCTCGATCCGGAAACCGCGGATCTTCACCTGCTCGTCCGCCCGGCCGGCGAACACCAGCTGACCGTCAGCGTTCCACCGCGCCCGGTCGCCCGTGCGGTACATCCGCTCACCAGCGCCCCCGAACGGCGAGGCGACGAACCGCTCCGCCGTCAGCCCCGTGCGACCCAGATAACCACGCGCAAGACCAGCGCCCGCAACGTACAGCTCACCAGCGACTCCCACAGGGACCGGCTGGAGCTCCGCATCCAGCACGTACATCCGGGTGTTGGCGATCGGCGCACCGATCGGCACCGAGGAACCGGACGGGTCCACCACCCCCGCCGTCACCATCACGGTCGACTCGGTCGGACCATAGGTGTTCACCAACCGACGCCCCGCACTCCAGGCCCGGGCCAACTGCGCACTCGTCGGCTCCGCGCCCACGACCAGTGTCTCCACACCCGCCAGGTCCTCCGGGCTCAGCACACCCAGCAGCGAAGGCACCACACTGGCCACCCCCACACCCTGCTCCCGCACCAGCTCCGCCAGCAGCGCCGGCTCCGCACGCTCCCGCGCATCCGCCACCACCAACCGCGCCCCCGACACCAGCGACACCGCCACATCCAGCACCGACGCATCGAAACTGAACGAGGCGAACTGCAACACCCCCACCCCGGCACCAACCCCGAACAGCGGACCCAACGCCGCCACCAGGTTCACCAGACCCCCATGGCCCAACGCCACACCCTTCGGCAACCCCGTCGACCCCGACGTGTAGATCACATACGCCAGATCCTCGGGAGCCACCGACACCTCCGGGGCCGACGCCCCGCAGGCCGCGATCTCCGCCGCCACGGCGGGCTCGTCCACGGCGACCGTCTCGACCACCAGCGCCGGCAGTTCGGCGAGCCGCGCCTGCTGGCCGAGGACCAGCGCCGCGCCGCCGTCCGCGAGGACGTACTCGATCCGGTCCGCCGGATACCCCGGATCCACCGGCAGATACGCACCCCCCGCCTTCCACACCGCCAACAGAGCAACGACCATCTCCACCGACCGGTCGAACACCAACCCGACCACCCGCTCCGCACCCACACCCCGCCCCACCAGGAACCGCGCCAACCGATTCGCCCGCGCATCCAACTCCCGGTACGACAGCGCCACCCCACCACACACCACAGCCACCGCCTCCGGCGACCGCACCACCTGCGCCGCGAACAACTCCGGCACCGAACCACCCGACACCGCAACCGCCGTGTCATTCCACTCCGCAACGACCCGCCGACGCTCCTCCCCACCCAACACATCCAACGCACCGAGCCGGACGGCCGGGTCGGCCGCCACGGTCTCCAGCACCCGGGCCAGGCGCGCGGCGAGCACCTCGGCGGCCGGTTCGTCGAACAGGTCCGCCGCAACCATCACCGAACCGCGGATACCGGCGGGGGCACCCGAGTCGAAGGCCTCCTCCACGATGACGTCGAGGTCGAAGACGGTGGTGCGGGGCGCGAGCCGGGCCGCCGGCCCGCCGGAGTCGGCGGAGCCCTCGGCGGCCGGGCCGCCGATCTGCGTGCCGCCCAGGTCGAGCTTGGCCTCGGCGTTGTTCTGGACGGTCAGCATCACCTGGAAGAGCGGGTGCCGGGAGAGCGAGCGGGACGGCGCCAGCTCCTCCACCAGCCGGTCGAACGGCACGTCCTGGTGCGCGAAGGCCTCCAGCCCGGCCAGCCGCACCCGGTCCAGCACCTCGATGAACTCCGGGTCGCCGGACAGGTCGGTGCGGATCACCAGGCTGTTGACGAAGCAGCCGACCAGCTCATCCAGCCCTTCGTCGACCCGGCCCGAGATCGCGGAGCCGATCGGGATGTCGGTGCCCGCGCCGAGCCGGGAGAGCAGCATCGCCAGCGCGGCCTGGCAGACCATGAACAGCGTCACGTTCTGCCGCTGCGCGAGCTCCACCAGCCGGGCGTGCACCGCCGCGGAGAGCTGAAGCCCGGCCCGGTGGCCGAGGTGGCTGGAGACGGCCGGGCGGACCCGGTCCGTCGGCAGCTCCAGCTCCTCCGGCACCCCCGCCAACGCCCCGCGCCAGTACCCGACCTGCTGCGACAGCAGACTCTCCGGATCGTCCCCGTCGCCCAGCAGCTCCCGCTGCCAGAGCGCATAGTCCGCGTACTGCACCGGCAGCGGCTCCCACTCCGGCACCCGGCCCGCACTCCGGGCCGCGTACGCGGCCGAGACGTCACGGGCCAGCGGCCCCATCGACCACCCGTCACCGGCGATGTGGTGCACCACCACCACCAGCACGTGCTCGACCGGCGACACCTCGAACAGCCAAGCCCGCACAGGCACTTCGGCGGCGAGGTCGAACCGGTGGCCGGCCGCCCCGGCGACGGCGGCGCGCAGGTCGCCGTCACCGATCAGGACGTGCTCCAACTCCCATTCGAGGTCGGCCAGTCGGTGGATCTGCTGGTAGGGCTCGCCGTCCGCGGTCGGGAAGACGGTGCGCAGCACCTCGTGCCGGCCCAGCAGATCCCGCAGTGCGGCCCGCAGGGCCGGCAGGTCGATCCCGCCGGTCAGCCGCAGCACGGACGGGATGTTGTACGCGGCGCTCGGGCCCTCCAGCTGGGCCAGGAACCACAGGCGGCGCTGCGCGAATGACAACGGAAACATCAGTTCTCCTCCTGCTGACGGCGCATCGGCCGCAACGCGGGCCTGGCCTTCTGCTGTCCAACCTGCGACTGACCGCCCAGTCGGCCTGCCAGCCCCGCCACCGTCGGCGCCTCGAAGAGCACCTTGAGCGGCACATCCGTACCCATCACCGCGCGCACCCGGTTCACCAGCCGGGTGGCCAGCAGCGAGTGGCCACCCAGCTTGAAGAAGCTGTCGTCCACCCCGACCGTGGCCAGGCCCAGCACCTCGGCGAAGATCCGGCAGAGCGCCACCTCCTGCGGGGTGGACGGCTCCCGTCCGGCCGCCGCGCCCGCCGCATAGTCCGGCGCGGGCAGGGCCTTGCGGTCCACCTTGCCGTTGACGGTGAGCGGCAGCGCCTCCAGCACCACCAGCGCGGCCGGCACCATGAACGCCGGCAGCCGTTCAGCGGCGAACTCGCCCACCGGCTCGGCCAGTCCGGCCGGATCGATGCCCTCGGCGGGGACCACGTAGGCGACCAGGCGCTTGTCGCCGGGCACGTCCTCGCGGGCCACCACCACGACCTGGCCGACCTGTTCGGCCCCGGCGAGCACCGCCTCGATCTCGCCCGGCTCGACGCGGAAGCCGCGGATCTTCACCTGCTCGTCCGCCCGGCCGGCGAAGACCAGCTCGCCCTCGGCGTTCCACCGCACCAAATCACCCGTGCGGTACATCCTCCCTCCTTGCCCGCCAGCGGGCAGGAGGGGCCCATCCCCGGCTCCGAATGGGCAAGCGACGAACCGCTCTGCCGTCAGCGCCGACCGGCCCAGGTAGCCACGGGCCAGACCGGCGCCCGCGACGTACAACTCACCTGCCACGCCCACCGGAACGGGCAGCAGGAACTCGTCGAGCACCAGCAGCCGGGTGTTGTCCATCGGCCGGCCGATCGGCAGCGGGTCGCCCACCCCCTCGGGCGAGACCACCAGATGCCGGCTCGCGTTCAGGGTGATCTCGGTGGGCCCGTAGAGATGACGGACCGTCAGGCCCTTGCAGGCCTGCAGCACCCGCCGCACGGCGGCGGCCGGCACCACGTCACCACCCGTCAGCACCTCGCGCAGACCGGTGAAGCAGCCCGGGTCGTCCTCCGCCAGCATCCGGAGCAGACCGGCCGTCACGTGCAGGTGCGTCAGCTGGAGGTCGCCCACCAGCGCCCGGACCGCCGCGCCGTCCAGCCGGATCGCCGAGGCCGTGACCACCGTGCCGCCGGCGGCCAGCGGCGCCCACAGCTCGTAGGTCGAGGCATCGAACGCATGCGGCGCGTGGAACAACACCCGCGCACCCGCACCCACACCCCAGGACCGGTCCGACACCAGCTCCACGACATCCCGCTGAGTCGCCACCACACCCTTCGGCAACCCCGTCGAACCCGAGGTGTACATCACGTACGCCGGATGCGCCGGCAACAACCCCGCCCGCAGGAAAGGCTCATCGGAGTAGGCGGCCAACCGCTCCACCACCGCCGGCTCATCCACCACCAGCACCTCACACCCACCCGGCACCGCCCCCCGCGTCACACCCGTACACACCACCACCACCGGCGCCGCATCAGCGAACACATACTCCAACCGCTCCGCCGGATACGACAGATCCAACGGCAGATACGCACCCCCCGCCTTCCACACCGCCAAGAACGCCACCACCAACTCCACCGAACGACCCATCGCCACCGCCACCACCGACTCCGTACCAACCCCCGAAGCCACCAGCAACCGCGCCAACCGATTCGCCCGCTCATCCAACTCCCCGTAACTCACCACCACCCCGTCACACACCAGCGCCACCGCATCCGGCGCCTCCGACACCCGCGCCGCGAACAACCCCGGCACCGTCACCACAGGCAACTCCACCGCCGTGTCGTTCCACTCCGACACCACCCGCCGCAACTCCACCTCACCCAACACACCCACCGAGCCGAGCGGCCGCGCCGAGTCCTCCGCCAGCGCGGCGAGCAGCCGCTCGGTGGTGGTGCGGAGCATCGTGCACAGCTCCTGCGGGTCGATCGGGGCGACCGCCTGCACGGTGAGCGCGAAGCCGGCACCGGTGTCGTCCACCGAGACCACCAACGGGTAGTTGGTGCGCTCCTCGTGCAGCATCAGCTCGATCTCGCCGAGGCCCCGGCCGGAGTTCCGGTCCGTCTCGGGGGTGTGGCGGTAGTTGAAGAGCGAGGTGAACAGCGGGGTCTGCGGCGGCAGTCCGGCCGCCTGCTGGGCCAGCGCCAGCGGGGCGTGCTCGTGCACCAGCAGGTCGGCCAGGCCGCCCTGCACGGCGCGGACCGCCTCGGCCACCGAGTGGCGGCCGACGTCGACCCGCATCGGCAGCGTGTTGACGAAGAGCCCCGCCACCCGGTCGGCACCCGCGCCGCCCTGCATCCGGCCGAACAGCACGGTGCCGAACACCACGTCGGTGCGGCCCGAGACGGCCGCCAGCACCCGGGCGTAGACCAGGTGGAACAGGGTCGCGGCGCTGACGCCCAGGCTGCGGGCGGCGGCCTTCACCTGCTCGGACAGCTCGCCGTCCAGGATCAGCCGGGCGTCGACCGCGCCGGCGCCGTCGCCGTGCACGTCCAGCATCCCGTAGGGCGCGGTCGGCTCGGTGACGTCGCCCAGCAGGCCGGCGAAGAACCGCTCGTGCTCCTCGCGGGAGACGCCGAGCCGGGCCTGCGCGACGAAGTCGCGGAACGGCAGCGGCTCGGGCAGCCGGTCGGCCTCGCCGGAGAGGAAGGCCCCGATCTCGGCGAGCATCACCTCCAGCGCGGTGTGGTCCTGCACCAGGTGGTGCACCTGCACCAGCGCGTACCAGCGGCCGGTGGCCGGCTCCTGCGCCTGGTAGACCCGCACCAGCGGCGCGGTGGCGAGGTCCATCACCGGGTCGGCCGCGGCCCGCAGCGCGGCCACCGCCGTGCCGCCGGGCTCGACCGCCACCGGGAGGACCGGCACCGCGGCCCGCCGGCAGACCACCTGGACCGGCTCGGTCAGGCCCTGCCAGGCGACCGCCGTGCGCAGGATGTCGTGCCGGTCGACCACCTGCTGGAAGGCCGCCAGGAAGGCGTCCAGCCGGTCCCGGGAGTCGAAGCCGAGCACCGAGGGCTGGACGTACACGTCGTCCCCGCTCTCGGCGGCCAGCAGGTGGTGGAAGAAGATGCCCTCCTGCAGTGGCGCCAGCGGGTAGACGTCCGCCACGTTGGCGGCGCCGCCCGCGACGGCGACCACCTGCTCGATCTCGTCCTCGGTCAGCTCGACCAGGGTCAGCATCTCCGGGGTGATGGCCACCGCGTCCGCCGGGATCAGGTTCGGCGGCACCACCACCTCGCCGGTGCCACCGTTGGCCGCCAGCCCGGCCGGGGTCGGCGAGGTCAGCAGCGCGCGGACCGAGACCGGCACCCCGCGCACCCGCAGCTTCTCCACCAGCGAGACCGCGAGCAGTGAATGCCCGCCGATCTGGAAGAAGTTGTCGTCCATGCCGACCGCGGGCAGGCCCAGCACCTCGGCGAAGGCGCGGCAGATGATCTCCTCCTGCACCGTCTCCGGTGCCCGGCCGCCGGCCGCCGTCCCGTAGTCGGGGGCCGGCAGGGCGCGGCGGTCCAGCTTGCCGTTGACGGTGAGCGGCAGCGCCTCCAGCACCACCACGGCGGACGGCACCAGGTGCGCGGGCAGCCGCTCGGCGGCGAACCCGGCCAGGACGCCGGGGAGTTCACCGTCCGACTGGCCCTCGGCCGGGACCACGTAGGCGACCAGGCGCTTGTCGCCCGGCAGGTCCTCGCGGGCCACCACCGCGGCCTGGGCGACCCGCGGGTGCGCGGCCAGCACGGCCTGCACCTCGCCGGGCTCGATCCGGAAGCCGCGGATCTTCACCTGCTCGTCGACCCGGCCGGCGTACTCCAGCTGGCCGTCGGCGTTCCACCGGACCAGGTCGCCGGTGCGGTAGAGGCGCTCGCCCGCCGCGAACGGCGAGGCCGTGAAGCGCTCCGCGGTCAGCCCGGGCCGGCCCAGGTAGCCCCGGGCCAGGCCGGCACCGGCGATGTAGAGCTCGCCGAGCACGCCCACCGGGGCCGGCTGCAGGTGCTCGTCCAGCACGTAGAGCCGGGTGTTGGCGATCGGCCGGCCGATCGGCACCGAGTCGCCGACCGGCTGGCCGGCCGACACCTCGAAGACGCAGCACCCGACCACCGTCTCGGTCGGCCCGTACTCGTTGACCACCACCGAGCCGGGCACCCGCTCCAGCCAGGCCCGCACGTCCGACCCGGCCAGCGCCTCGCCGCCGACCACGGCCCGGCGGGTCACACCGGTCAGGCCGGGCGCCGGCACCAGCTCGCCGAGCAGCGGCAGGTGGCCGGGCACCAGCTTCATCAGCCCGAAGGCGGAGCCCTGCTGGACCAGCGCGGCCAGCCCCTCGGCACCGCCCGCCCGGCTGACCGTCACGGCCGAGCCGGTGACCAGCGGCAGGAAGACGCTGGTCACGGTCAGGTCGAAGGCCAGCGAGGAGTGCAGCGGGGCGCCCTGGGTGCCGTCCATCCCGTAGGCCCGGGCCGCCCAGAGCACGTAGTTGGCGAAGCCGCCGTGGGTGACGACGACGCCCTTGGGCCGGCCGGTGGAGCCCGAGGTGTAGATCACGTACGACGGGTGGTCCGCGCGCGGCCGGACGGCCAGGGGGGCCTCGTCGAAGCCGGTCAGCCGGTCCCGGGTGCGGGGCTCGTCGAGCACCATCACCGGGGCCGTGGCGTCCGCCGGCAGCAGGTGCCGGGTGTCCGCCGTGCAGAGCGCGGCCGCCGGCGCGGCGTCCTCGAACAGGTAGCCGACCCGCTCGGCCGGGTAGGCCGGGTCCACCGGCAGGTAGGCGGCGCCGGCCTTGAGCACGGCCAGCATGGCCACCACCGCCTCGGCCGAGCGCTCCAGCACCACCGCGACCACCGACTCCGGGCCGACGCCGTGCTCGGCCAGCAGCCGGGCCAGCCGGTTCGACCGGGCGTCCAGCTCGCCGTAGCCCAGCTCGACGCCGTCGCCGGTGACCGCCACCGCGTCGGGCGTCCGGGCCGCCTGGGCCGCGAACAGCTCCGGCACCGTGACCTCGGGCAGCTCGACCGCCGTGTCGTTCCACTCGGTGAGCAGCCGGCGGCGCTCGGCCTCGTCCAGCACCGGCAGGCCGCCGAGCCGGGCCGCGGGGTCCGTCTCCAGCGCCTCGACCAGGCTCTCGGTCGCTGCGTGCAGCATCGCGCCGATCCCGGCCGCGTCGATCGGCGCCACCGCCTGGACGGTGAAGCTGTAGCCGGTCTCGGCGTCGTTCAGCGAGACGACCAGCGGGTAGTTGGTGCGCTCCTCGCGGAGCAGGATCTCGATGTCGCGGAACGGGTCCTCGCTCGCGTCCTCCTTCACCGGGTTGTGCCGGTAGTTGAAGAGCGCGGTGAACAGCGGTGCCTGGGCGGGCAGTCCGGCCACCCGCTGGGCCAGGGCCAGCGGCGCGTGCTCGTGCACCAGCAGGTCGGCCAGCTCGTTCTGCACCGCCCGGACGCCCTCGGCCACCGAGTGGGCACCGGTGTCGACCCGCATCGGCAGGGTGTTGATGAAGAGCCCGGGCACCCGGTCGGCGCCCGCGCCGCCCTGCATCCGGCCGAACAGCACCGTCCCGAACACCACGTCCTGCCGGCCGGAGACGGCTGCCAGCACCCGGGCGTAGACCAGGTGGAAGAGCGTGGCGGCACTGACACCCAGGTCGCGGGCCGCCGCCTTCACCCTGGCGGCCAGCTCCGGTTCGACCGGCAGCCAGGCCTCGACGGCGGCCTCGCCGTCGCCGTGCACGTCCAGCACCCCGAACGGGGCGGTCGGCTCGGTGACATCGCCCAGCAGGCCCGTGAAGAAGGCCAGGTGCTCCTCGCGGGAGACGCCGAGCCGGGCCTGCGCGACGAAGTCGCGGAACGGCAGCGGCTCCGGCAGCTTCTCCTCGGTGCCGGCCAGGAAGGCGCCGACCTCGGTCAGCATCACCTCCAGTGCGGTGTGGTCCTGCACCAGGTGGTGCACCTGCACCAGCGCGTACCAGCGGCCGGTGGCCGGCTCCTGGGCCTGGTGGACCCGCAGCAGCGGGGGCCGGCTCAGGTCCATCACCGGGTCGGCGGCGGCCAGCAGCCCGGCCACCACGTCCTCGCCCTCGGCCAGTCGGACCTCGGTGACCGGGATGACCGCCTGTCGGCAGACCACCTGCACCGGCTCAGGGAGCCCGCGCCAGGCCACCGCCGAGCGCAGGATGTCGTGCCGGTCCACCACCCGCTGGACGGCCGCGACGAACGCGTCCATCCGCTCCCGGGAGTCGAAGCCGAGCACCGAGGGCAGCAGGTAGGCGTCCCCGGAGCCGTCGCCGGCAGCCAGGTTGTGGAAGAAGATGCCCTCCTGGAGGGGGGCCAGCGGGTAGACGTCCACCACGTTGGCGGCGCCGCCCGCGACGGCGACCACCTCGGCGATCTCGGCGGCCGTCAGCTCGACCAGGGTCAGCATCTCCGGGGTGATCTCGGTGGCGCCGGCCGGGATCAGGTTCGGCGGCACCACCACCTCGCCCACACCGCCGGCCGCGGACAGCCCGGCCGGGGTCGGCGAGGCGAACAGCGCCCGCACCGAGACCGGCAGGCCGCGCACCCGCAGGCGCTCGACCAGCGAGACCGCGAGCAGCGAATGCCCGCCGAGCTGGAAGAAGTTGTCGTCCACGCCCACCGAAGGCAGGCCCAGCACCTCGGCGAAGACCCGGCAGAGGATCTCCTCCTGCACCGTCTCCGGTGCCCGGCCGCCGGCCGTCGCCGTCCCGTACTCCGGGGCGGGCAGGGCCTTGCGGTCCAGCTTGCCGTTGGTGTTCAGCGGCAGCGCACCGAGCACCACGACGGCGGACGGGACCATGTGCGCGGGCATCCGCTCGGCGGCGAACCCGGCGAGCAGCAGCGGGAGTTGTTCGGCCGAGGCACCGTCGGCGGGGACCACGTAGCCGACCAGGCGCTTGTCGCCCGGCACGTCCTCACGCGCCACCACCGCCGCCTGCGCCACCAGCGGGTGACCCGCCAGCACGGCCTCCACC
>NZ_JBIAGU010000058.1:0-20386 GCF_042869935.1 Kitasatospora sp. NPDC006697 | reverse complement strand
TATCTGGCGTTGACTTTTGGCACGCTGTTGAGTTCTCAAGGAACGGACACTTCCTTCGATCCCGCTCTCGCGTTCTCTCCGGGCGCTTCGTTCTTTCGTGTTTCCAGCTTAGCAGATCCAGCTTTTCGCTTTTTCCGCTCACCTGGCTGGCCAGGGCCGCTTTCTGCTTTCGCGGCGACCGTCACTCTACCGTATTTCCGGCACTGGTCCGGACCATGCCGATTCCGAAAGGAAAAGAGCGTGGTTGGTAAATCAGTAAGTGTGATGGTCGCTCCGAACGGATTCGGGCCGGCCTCTCGGCTGTCCCTCGCGTCCGCCCGGTTCTGGCGACTCGGACTACGTTAGGCCAGCTGGGCGGCAACGTCAAACACGCAGGGGCCGGATCTGACCGGATCCGGCCCCTGTGGGGTGTCGTACCAGCTCAACGGGGAGCTGTTTCAGGCCACCTGACCGAGTCTCAGCGGCCGGTGGAGTGAGGAGCTGTCAGTTCTTGACCAGCTCCACCGCGGCGAGGTTGCGCTTGCCGCGGCGCAGCACGAGCCAGCGGCCGTGCAGCAGGTCGGCCTCGGCGGGGACGGCGTCCTCGTCCGCGACCTTGGTGTTGTTGAGGTAGGCGCCGCCCTCCTTGAGGGTGCGGCGGGCGGCCGAACGGCTGGGAGCCAGGCCGACCGCGACCAGCAGGTCGGCGATCGGGGCCAGCTCCGCCACCTCGGCCCGCGGCACCTCGGCGAGGGCGGCGGCCAGGGTGGCGTCTTCCAGCTCGGCCAGGTCGCCCTGGCCGAACAGCGCCTTGGAGGCGGCGACCGCGCGCTCGTACTGGTCCACCCCGTGCACCAGGGTGGTCAGCTCCTCGGCGAGGGCGCGCTGGGCCAGCCGGGCCTGCGGGCGCTCGGCGGTCTCCCGCTCCAGCTCCTCGATCTCCTCGCGCGAGCGGAAGGAGAAGATCCGCAGGAAGTTGGAGACGTCCCGGTCGTCCGCGTTCAGCCAGAACTGGTAGAAGGCGTAGGGCGTGGTCAGCTCGGGGTCGAGCCAGATGGTGCCGGACTCGGTCTTGCCGAACTTGGTGCCGTCGGCCTTGGTGATCAGCGGGGTGGCGAGGGCGTGCACGGACTTGCCCTCGGCCTTGCGGATCAGCTCGGTACCGGCGGTCAGGTTGCCCCACTGGTCGCTGCCGCCGGTCTGCAGGGTGCAGTTGTAGCGGCGGTTCAGCTCCAGGTAGTCCATGGCCTGGAGGATCTGGTAGCTGAACTCGGTGTAGCTGATGCCCGCGTCGGAGTTGAGCCGACGGGCCACCGCCTCCTTGGCGATCATGTGGTTGACCCGGAAGTACTTGCCGACGTCGCGCAGCAGGCCGATCGCGGACAGGCCCGAGGTCCAGTCTAGGTTGTTGACCAGCCGGGCCGCGAACTCGCCCTCGAAGTCGAGGAACTTGCCGACCTGCACCCGCAGCCGGTCCACCCAGGCGGCGACCGTCTCGGGGGCGTTGAGCACCCGCTCGGCGGTCGGCTTGGGGTCGCCGATCAGGCCGGTGGCGCCGCCGACCAGGCCGAGCGGCAGGTGGCCGGCGTCCTGGATCCGCCGCATGGTGAGCAGCTGGACCAGGTTGCCGAGGTGCAGGCTGGGCGCCGTCGGGTCGAAGCCGCAATAGAACGTGACCGGGCCGTCCGCGAGCGCCTTGCGCAGAGCGTCCTCGTCGGTGGAGAGGGCGATCAGCCCGCGCCACGTCAGCTCGTCGACGATGTCCGTCACGGTCACGGTTCTCCTTGGTCGGTCCGCGCCGCCCGTCGGCGGGGCGGTGGGATGGCTGGGTCCAGCGTGTCCGAGGGTACGCGGTCGGCGCCAGCGGGTTTCACCCGGTGAGCCCGTCGGGCAGGCCGGAAGGTCAGCCGGTGCGGCGGCGGCGGGGGACGTGCGCACGGTAGGGGCTGACGGTCGGGTCGCCGTCGATCCAGAACCGCCAGGGCGTGTCGGCGCCGGTGGCGACGCCGGTGCGCGGGCCGCTGCGGATCAGCTCGGGCGCGGGCGGCGTGCCGGTGAAGAGCTGGAGCACCGGGCCGGCCACCACGTCCTCGCCGTCCTGGGCGCGGTCGATGCCGAGGGCGACGGCGAGCCGGGCCGGGCCCTGGGCGAGGTCGTGCTCCCGGCGGCTGCTGCTGCGGCGCTTTCCGGCCAGGTCCGCTCCCCCGGTCACCTGTCCCGCGCGCAGCAGCACCCCGCCGGGATGCAGGGCCGGGCCGCAGACCATGTTCACGCAGAAGTGCATGCCGTAGGTGAAGTAGACGTAGGCGTGCCCGGGCGGGCCGAACATCACGGCGTTGCGGGCGGTCCGGCCGCGGTAGGCGTGCGAGGCGGGGTCGTCGGGACCGGTGTAGGCCTCCACCTCGGTGATCCGCAGCTCGACCGTGCCCTCGGGAAGGGTGCAGCGCAGGGTGCGTCCGAGCAGGTCGGGGGCGACCTCGGGCGCGGGGCGGTCGTAGAAGGTGCGGGGCAGCGGGGTGCCGGCGTCGTCGTTGGCCACGGGCCGAGCCTATGACGGGGCGCCGACAGCCCGGCCGAGCGGGGAAATTGCCTTGTCGGGGGGCGATCGCCGGGGTCACAGTGGTCGGGTCCGCCGACCGGCGGCAACGGCTTGGGGAGGTGCCCGGAAGTGCGCAACACGCTGGTGCTGAATGCGAGTTACGAGCCGCTGTCGACGGTGTCGCTGCAGCGAGCGGTGGTCCTGGTGCTGCAGGAGAAGGCGGAGATCGAGCAGGCCCATCCGCTGCGTGCGGTGCGGGCGACCGGCCTGTCGGTGCCGGTGCCGAAGGTGATCAGGCTGCGGCGCTACGTCCGGGTGCCGTTCCGACAACGGGCTGCCTGGTCGCGGCGCGGCGTGCTGGTCCGGGACCAGCACCTGTGCGCCTACTGCGGCCGGCGGGCGACCACCGTGGACCACCTGGTGCCGAGGTCGCGCGGTGGCGCCGACAGCTGGCTGAACACCGTGGCGGCCTGCGCCGAGGACAACCAGCGCAAGGCCGACCGGACGCCGGAGCAGGCCGGGATGGTGCTGCTGCGCCGCCCGTTCGAGCCGACCCCGCAGGCCTCGCTGATGCTGGCCTTGGGCCTGCGGGCGGGCGAGGCCGCGGAGTTGGCGCAGTGGCTGCCGCAGCCGGCGGCCGCCTGAGGCGTCCGGCCGGCCGTGCGCGGTGGCTCCGGGCCGTCAGCCCTTGGCCTGGAAGGCGGTGGCGATGCCGAAGTGGGTGGAGTGCTCGGGGATCACCAGCACCCGCCCGCCGCCGATCAGCACCCGGCCGGAGGTGAGCAGTGAGCCGGTGGCGGGCGGGAAGTTGCCGCCGACCGCCTCCTGGCCGCCGTTCAGCGCGAACCGGCTGAGGTGGGCGGGCTGGTCGACGCGCTCCTCGGTGGCGAGCACCAGGGAGCCGTTGTCCAGCCCGACCGCGCGCACGTTGCCCTTCTCACCGACCGGGGTCTGCCAGCCGGCCTTGCCGGTGGTCAGGTCGTAGGCGACCACGCTGGTCCTGCCGTCCTTGCCGGTGACCGTGGTGACGGCGGTGTGGTCCTGGAAGAAGATCGCGGGTGCCGGGTCGAAGATGCCGGTGTCGGCGGCCAGCCGGCCGGCGTCGGAGACCACCGGGATGCTGCCGGCCGGGTCGCCGTTCTGGCCGAAGGAGAGCAGCTTCGCGTCGGTGGGCTGGTCGCCGGTGGTGAGCACGGCGGCCGGGTCGGCGGAGAGCACGGTGACGGTCTTCGGCGGGCCGTCCAGGCCGTGCGTCCAGAGCTGCTTGCCGTCGGCGGTGCCCAGCGCGACCATCTGGTCACCGGGACTGCTGTCGGCGCAGCTGGCGTGCACCAGCACAGTGGTGGGGCCGGCGCCGCCGCTGAGGGTGCAGTACTTGCCGGGGCCGGGGTACTGCCAGAGGTCCTTGCCGTCGGCCGAGGCCCAGGCGGCGACCTTGTCGTCGGCGACCGCGATCACCTTGTCGTCGAGCACGCTGACGTGCGCGGCGTACGGGTTGGTGGTGGTGGAGAGCTGCTTGGTCCAGCCGGCCTTGCCGGCCTTGGTGTCCACGGCGGCCAGCAGCGAGCAGGGGCTCTTGGGGTCGGCGCCGGTGCGGTAGAGCGCGACGCCCACGCCGGCCGCGTTGACGGTGGGCGACAGGCCGCAGGGCACGGCGCCCTGGGCGGGGGCGTCCACCGTCCAGGTGGGCTTGCCGGTGGCCAGGTCGTAGGCGTGCACGCCGGTGCTGTCGGCGCGGACCACGGTGTCGGCGAGCAGCCAGCCGCCGGACAGGGTGTCGTCGCCGCCCTGCTGCGGGGCGGCGGCGGGCTGGGCCGTCCAGATCTTGTTGTGCGCGACGGCGAAGCCGGTGTCGCTGCTGGGCGGCGGGGCCGCGGCGGCGCCGTGGTGGCCGCTGCCGCCGCTGGTGGCGAGCAGGCCGGCGGTGACCAGCACGCCCAGGGCCAGCACGCCGGCGCCGCTGCGGATCAGCAGGGCGCGGCGGTCGGGGGTGCCCTCGGTGCGGAGCAGCCTGGCGGCGGCGCTCTTGGCGCGGTCGGCGAGCGAGCCGCCGGAGCCGCCCGGGCGGGCGGCTCGGCCGGGGGCGGGCGCCGGCTCGGCGGGGGCCTCGGCCTGCTCCTCGTCGGCGGGGACGGCGGCCATGGTGGCCGTCGCGGCGCCGTAGATGTCCTGCGGGTAGGCGGAGTCGCCGGCCTGCTCGGCGTCGGTGGAGGGTGCGGCCAGGGCGGCGGTCTGGGCGGCGTAGATCTCCTGCGGGTAGGCCGATTCGTCGCCCTGCTGGTAGCCGGGCCAGGCCCAGGGCTGCTGCTCGGTGCCCTCGGCGGGGTAGCCGGGGTGGGCCGCCTGCTCGCCGAAGAGCTGCTCGCCGTAGGGCTGCCGCTCACCGTAGGCCTGCTGGTCTCCGTAGGGCTGCTGGTCTCCGTAGGGCTGCTGCTCGGCGTAGCCCTGCTGGTACTGCTGCTGCGGGTCCGCGAACTGCTGCTGGTGGTGGTCCGCGTAGAGGTGCTGCTGCGGGTCCGGATAGGGCTGCTGCTGCGGGTCGGTGGGGTACCAGGAGTGCTGCTGGTCGTACCCGTCCTGACTCATGAGTTCCCGTTCGTCCGACTGCATCCGGCCGGGCCAGCATCTCACGCCCTCCGGGGCGGCCCGGTCAGACGGTGTCGAACACCCGGTCGATCAGGGCCGCGAGTTGGAAGTCCAGGCTGGTCAGGCCGCCCGCGCTGTGGGTGGAGAGGGTGAAGGTGAGGGTCCGCCAGCGGATGTCGATGTCCGGGTGGTGGTCCAGCCGCTCGGCCTCCTCGGCCACGGCCACCACCACCCGGATCGCGGTCGGGAAGTCGGCGGCGTCGGCGGTCCTGGTGATCGACTCCCCCGAGCCGGACCGCCGCCAGTGCGGAAGTCCGTCCAGCGCGGCGGCGATCTCGTCCTCGGTGAGGAGGTTCGTACTGCTCATCGGTGTGCTCCCGGTCCGCGTGGTCGCCGGGCCCGCCCCCGCGGGCGGGTCCTCGGCGCCGAGCCTACCGGCCCTGGAGCAGGAACTGACGGACCGTCAGCCGGTGTGCCCCGCTCAGTCCACCAGCAGCTTGATGACGGCGATCAGGCCGACCACCACGATCAGCCCGCGCAGCGCGACCGGCGGCAGCCTGCGGCCGATCCTGGCGCCGGCCAGGCCGCCGATCGTCGAGCCGATCGCGATCAGCAGCGCGACCAGCCAGTCGATGTGCGTGGTGAACAGGAAGAAGACCGCGGCGATGCCGTTGACCAGCGCCGCCAGCACGTTCTTGACCGCGTTCATCCGCTGCAGGTCGTCGCGGAGCAGCATGCCCATCAGGGCGAGCAGCAGCACCCCCTGGGCGGCGCCGAAGTAGCCGCCGTAGATGCCGGTGAGGAAGACCCCGGCGACCAGCAGCGGGCTGCCGTCGGGGTGGCTGCTCGCGCCGCCGCGGGCGGCGACGGCCCGGGCCACCCGGGGCTGGATCACCACCAGCACCAGGGCGAGCAGGATCAGCACCGGCACGATCGCGGCGAAGGCCGAGCTGGGCAGCTTGGTGAGCAGCATCGCGCCGATCAGGCCGCCGGCCAGCGAGGCCGCCCCGAGCCGGAGCAGCCGGCCGCGCTGGCCGACCAGTTCGCGGCGGTAGCCGTAGGCGCCGCTGAGCGAGCCCGGGACCAGCCCGAGGGTGTTCGAGACGTTCGCGGTGACCGGCGGCACGCCCAGCGCCAGCAGGACCGGGAACGTGATCAGCGTTCCCGATCCCACGATGGCGTTGATGGCGCCCGCGCCGGCCCCGGCGGCGAGCACCGCCAGGTCTTCCCAAGGAGTCATGGCCTCGTCCCTACTGTTCGCGTGTCCGCCCCGGAGGGATGGTGGCGGCCTTCGCGATCATTCCGGACGGCTTCCCGGGTGCCCAGCCCTTTCCAGGATGAGAGACGGAACCCGGGACGCCCGGTCACTCCGGGTCGATCTGCGGATACTCCCGGGTGGGGTTGGTGCGCGGGCGGGTGGCGCCGGAGTCGTCGGTGTCCAGCGGGCGCGGGCCGTTGGCCGAGCCGACCGGGCGGGGCACGGTGGCGTCGGCGGCCGGCTTGGTCAGGTCCGGCGGGCCGGCCACGGTGGCGGGCGAGCCGCCGCCGGGGGCGCCGGCGCCGGTCAGGCCGCCGAAGGCGCCGCCGAGGCCCTTGAGCGCGTCGCCGACCTCGCTGGGGATGATCCAGAGCTTGTTGGCGTCGCCCTTGGCCAGCTCCGGCAGGGTCTGCAGGTACTGGTAGGCGAGCAGCTTCTGGTCGGCGTCGCCCTCGTGGATCGCCTCGAAGACGGTGCGGATCGCGGCGGCCTCACCGTCGGCGCGCAGCACGGCGGCCTGCGCCTCACCCTCGGCGCTGAGCACGGCGGCCTGCTTCTCGCCCTCGGCGCGCAGGATCGCGGCCTGCCGGGCGCCCTCGGCGTTGAGCACCGCGGCGCGCTTGTCCCGCTCGGCGCGCATCTGCTTCTCCATCGAGTCCTGGATGGAGGTCGGCGGCTCGATCGCCTTCAGCTCGACCCGGTTGACCCGGATGCCCCAGCGGCCGGTGGCCTCGTCCAGCACCCCGCGCAGCCCGGCGTTGATCACCTCGCGGGAGGTGAGGGTGGACTCCAGGTCCATCGAGCCGATGATGTTGCGCAGCGTGGTGACGGTCAGCTGCTCGATCGCCTGGATGAAGGAGGCCACCTCGTAGGTGGCGGCCCGGGCGTCGGTGACCTGGTAGTAGATGACGGTGTCGATGTTCACCACCAGGTTGTCCTGGGTGATCACCGGCTGCGGCGGGAACGGCACGACCTGCTCGCGCAGGTCGATCCGGTTGCGGATGGTGTCCACGAAGGGCACCACGATGTTGAGCCCGGCGTTCAGGGTCCGGGTGTAGCGGCCGAACCGCTCCACGATCGCCGCACTGCCCTGCGGGATCACCTGGATCGTCCGGATCAGTGCGAAGAGGGCCAGCACCACCAGGACGATCAGCACGATGAGGACGGGTTCCACGGTGTCTCCCCTGGACAACTCGAACGACTGGCCATGACTCGCACGACGCTCCGGCGCGGGCGGCCGGCTAGTCGACCAGGGCGGTGGCGCCCTGGATTTCGATCACATCCACTTGCTGGCCCGGTTCGTAGACCCGGTCGGGGTGCAGCGTGCGTGCTGACCAGATCTCGCCGTTGAGCTTGATCCGCCCGTCCTGTCCGTCGACCCGTTCCTGGACCACGGCCCTGGCTCCGACCAGCGCCTCGATCCCCATCCGGACCTGTGGACCGCGCCGCAGCCGCCGGTAGGCCAACGGCCGCACCACCACCAGCATGGCGACCGAGACCACCAGGAAGGTGAGGAACTGCCAGACCAGGTCCGCGCCGAGCCCGGCCACCGCGGCGGCGCCCAGTGCGCCGACCGCGAAGAGCCCGAACTCCAGCAGCGTGGTCGCCGCCATCGGCACGCCGAGCAGTCCGGCCACCAGCAGCCACCACAACCAGCTGTCCACGGAACCCCATCCTAGGGAGGAAACGACATCCGGTGTGGTGGCTTCCCGCAGGTGGACGGCCGGAAACCGGTCAGCTGTGCGGCGTCTGACGTCGGGTCGGCGGGTCGGGGATCAGCCGAGCGGCAGGCCCTGGGCCGACCAGCGGTCGCCGTGGCGCTCCAGGGTGAGCGGCAGGCCGAAGCAGAGCGAGAGGTTGCGGGCGGTCAGTTCGGTGTCGATCGGTCCGGCGGCCAGCACCTTGCCCTGGCGCAGCATCAGCACGTGGGTGAAGCCGGGGGCGATCTCCTCCACGTGGTGGGTGACCATCGCCATGGCGGGCGCCTGCGGGTCCTGGGCGAGCGCGCCGAGCCGGCGGACCAGGTCCTCGCGGCCGCCGAGGTCGAGGCCGGCGGCGGGCTCGTCGAGCAGCAGCAGTTCGGGGTCGGTCATCAGGGCGCGGGCGATCAGGGTGCGCTTGCGCTCGCCCTCGGAGAGGGTGCCGAAGAGCCGCTGCTCGTAGCCGCCCATGCCGAGCCGGTCGAGCAGCAGCAGCGCGCGGGACTCGTCCAGCGCCTCGTACTCCTCCTGCCAGGTGGCGGTCATGCCGTAGGCGGCGGTGAGCACGGTCTGCAGCACGGTCTGCTCGCGCGGGATGCGGTCCAGCAGCGAGACGCCGGCCAGGCCGATCCGCTGGCGCAGTTCGAAGACGTCGACGGAGCCGATCTTCTCGCCGAGCACCGCGACCGTCCCGGTGGTCGGGTGCAGGTAGCTGCTGGCGACCTGCAGCAGCGTGGTCTTGCCGGCACCGTTCGGGCCGAGGATCACCCAGCGCTCGCCCTCGGCCACCGACCAGGAGACTTGGCTGATCAGCGCGCGGCCATCCCGGACCACGGAAACGTCAACCAGCTCCAGCACGTCGCTCATGCCTCTGCCTTCCCCAACTTCGGATGCCACTCGTGTCGACAAGTCGGTGCGGCCGGGCAGCCTACTCCGCCCGTCCGGTAGGCGGGGAGGGAGCACGGCCACGGGCGCGACCGCGCGGCTGCCGACGCAGCACAGGGCAAACCTACGCCACGCAGGTGGCCGGGTTGTCCGTAGGCTGGCGGGATGCCACTGACTCCCGCCGCTCCCGACTACTTCGCCGAACCCCGTTCGGCCCGGTTGACCGCCTGGGGCAGTTCCCTGCTGGCCGGCCACGCCCCGCCCGACCAGGTGGTCGAGGAGGTGGTGGGGGGCGACGAGCGGCACCGGGTGACCGGCCTGCCCGGGGACCCGGAGCCGGGCGAGCAGCATGGTCTGAGCTGGGCACTCGGCCGGCTGCGGGTGCTCGGCGCGAAGGGGCTGCGGCTCGCGCTGCCCACCGAGGGGCACCTGCTGGGGCTGACCGGCCCGGCGGAGTTCAACGCGGCGGCGATGGCGGCGGGCGAGGCGGTGCTGGCGGTCGGCCTGGCGGTCGGGCTGGTGCCCGAGGTCACGGCCTACGGTCCGCCCGGGGACCAGTCGGTGACGGTGCTGTGGCACTGCCACGAGGTGCGGGAGGCGCCGCCGGCCGACGTGCCCTCGCTGCACGAGGCGGAGCGGGAGCTGGCCGACGGGCTGCGCGAGGCGACGGTGCTGCTCTCCCGGCTGGACGTGGCCGGGGCGGGCCCGGAGGCGATGCGGGCGCTGGAGCAGTACCGCCGGCGCGGGCACAGCCGGGTGCTGGCGCCGGGCTACCCGCCGCGGGCGGTGCGGGTGCTGGAGTCGGCCCGGCAGGTGTCGGCGCTGCTGGCGATCGCGGCGGGCGGGCACGGTTCCGCGGTGAGCGCGGCTGAGATGGCCGCCCGCTCGGCGGTGCTGACCCCCCTGCGGCGGACCGCCCGGCGGGCTCAGGTGGCCGCCTACAACGCCTTGGCGGACGAGGCGGGCGGCTGACGCCGGGGGCCCGTGGCGGTCCGTCAGGCGCCCTCGGTGGTGCCGTGGCGGACCGCCCAGAGGGCGGCCTGGGTGCGGTCGGCCAGGTCCAGCTTCATCAGGATGTTGGAGACGTGGGTCTTGACCGTCTTCTCGGAGAGGCTGAGCGCCCGGGCGATCTCCCGGTTGGAGCGCCCGTCGGCGAGGTGGCCCAGCACCTCGCGCTCGCGCTCGGTGAGGGTGGAGCCGCGGCCCTGCGAGGCCCGCGGGGCGTCCTCGGCCAGCAGGGTGCCGGCCAGTTCGGGCTGGAGCAGCACGTGGCCCGCGTGCACCGCGCGGATCGCCCCGGCCAGCGCCTCCGGGTCGACGTCCTTGTAGACGTAGCCGGCCGCGCCGGCCCGCAGCGCGGGCACCACGGTGCGGTGCTCGGTGAAACTGGTGACGATCAGCACCCGGGCGGTGCTGCCCTGCTGCTTGAGCCGGCGCAGCGCCTCGATGCCGTCCATGCCGGGCATCTTGACGTCCATCAGGACCACGTGCGGCTCCAGCTCGCAGGCCTTCTGGACGCCCTCGGCGCCGTCGGCGGCCTCGCCGACCACCTCGATGTCGTCCTGCACCTCCAGGAAGGTGCGCAGGCCGCGCCGGACCACCTGGTGGTCGTCCACCAGCAGCACCCGGATCCGGGCTGACGCTTGCTCAGGCACCGGGGACCTCCAGTTCGATGACGGTGCCCCGGCCGGGGGCCGAGCTGAGGGTGAGCCGGCCGCCGACGGTCTGCGCCCGGTCGTGCATCGAGACCAGACCGAGGTGGCGGCCGGCCCGGCGGACCGATTCGGGGTCGAAGCCTCGGCCGTCGTCGCTGACGGTCAGCAGGGCGCCGCGGCCGGCGGTGCCGCGCAGGGTGACCTCGACCCGGCCGGGGCGGGCGTGCCGCAGCGCGTTGTGCAGCGCCTCCTGGGCGATCCGCAGCACCGCGGCCTCCTGGGCGGGCGGCAGGGTGCGCACGCCGCCGTCCTCGTCGAAGGAGACGGTGGCGGAGTGCGCCCGGTCCAGCACCTGCACCTGGGAGGCGAGGGTGGCGACCAGGCCGTCCTCGTCGAGGGCGGCGGGGCGCAGCTCGACCACCACGGCGCGCAGCTCGTCGGCGGCCTCGGCGGCGAGCCGGGCCACCTCCTGCAGCTCGGTGCGGGCCCGGGCCGGGTCGCGGTCGAGCAGGGTGGCGGCGGCCTTGACGGTGAGCCGCAGGCTGAAGAGCTTCTGCGAGACGGCGTCGTGCAGTTCGTGGGCGATCCGGGCCCGCTCGCCGACCAGGGTGAGCTCGCGGCTGCGCTCGTAGAGCCGGGCGTTGCCGAGCGCGATCGAGGCGTGCGCGGCGAGGATCCGCAGCAGCCGCTCGTCCTGGTCGGTGAAGCCGCCCGCCTTGTTGGCCAGGAAGATCGCGCCCAGGATCTCCTCGCCGTCCGGGATCGGCATGCCGAGGAAGTCCTTGAGCTCCGGGTGGGCCTCCGGCCAGCCCTCGAAGGCGGGGGCGCGGCGGACGTCGGCCAGCCGGGTGGGGGTGAACTCGTGCAGCATGGTGGCGAGCACGCCGTGCTGGCGGGGCAGCGGGCCGATCGCCTTCCACTGCTCGTCGCTGACCCCGTCGACCACGAACTGGGCGAAGCCGCCGTGGTCGTCGGGCACGCCCAGGGCCGCGTACTCGGCGCCGAGCAGGCTGCGGGCGGAGGCGGTGATCCGCCGCAGCACCTCGCGCACCTCCAGGTGCCCGCTCATCGCGAGCACGGCCTCGCTCACCGCCTCGAGGCCGTCCATCGCGGCGCCGTCGATCTCCACCATGCGGCCACGGTAGCGCGCCGGACGGGCGCGGCGGATCGGGCGCCGGGCGGGGCGGGCGTGGGTCCGCGGTCCTATGCCGCTGGTCCCCCGGACTGCTGGTGGAGGGCGGTGCGGACGGTGGCGATGAAGTCCCGGGTGAGCGCCTCGATCCGCGGGTTGCCCTGGGCCTGGCCGAGAGTGAGGGCGTGCCGGGCGGCGGCCAGCGCGGCGTGGTGGCGGCCGAGGGCGTGCAGCGCCTCGGCGCGGGTCTGGGTGGCGATGATCAGCCGGGGGTCCTCGGGGTGTCCGGCGAGCAGCCGCACCGCCTCGGTGGCGTGCTCCAGCGCCTGGTCCGGGCATCCGGCCACCACCAGGGCGTTGGCCAGGTTGTTGAGCGCCTGGGCGAGCAGCCGCGGGTCGGGCACGGTGCGGGCGTCGGCCACGATCCCGGTCATCAGCGGGATCGCCCGGGCGTGCTCGCCGGCCCGGACCAGGCCGTTGGCCAGCCGGGTGCGGCACTGGTGCAGCAGCATCCTGTCGCCCAGCTGGCCGGCCAGCGCGGTGGCCCGGTCGAGCTGGGCGGTGGCGGCGGCGAAGTCGCCCTGCTCGATCTGCACCACGGCCAGGTCGGCGTGCATCCGCACCAGCGCCTCGGTGTCGCCGCAGCCGCGGGCGGCGCGCAGGCCGGCCTCGGCGGTGGTGCGCCACTCGCGGCACCGGCGGTTCTCGTTGTAGTAGAGCACGCAGGCCTGGTGGGCCAGCTGCCAGGCGAGGGCGGGGCGGCCGTGCTGCTCGGCGCAGACCACCAGGCCGCGCACCGCCCGCTCCTCGCGGCGGAACCAGTCGATGGCCTGGCCCGGGGTGCCGAGCGCGGGCAGCGTGTCGCCGGGCGGCGGCGCGCCGCGCTCGGGCAGCACGCTGCGGGTGTTGAGGGCGGCGCAGGCGGCGGCGGTGGCGTCCAGGTAGTGGCCGAGCATCCGCTCCATCGCCGCCTCGCGCTGGGCGGGGCTGAGTTCGGCGGCCAGCCCCGCGCTGTAGAGCCGGACCAGGTCGTGCCGGGCGAACAGGCCGGGGGCGGTCTCCTCGACCAGGTGGGCGGCGTCCAGCTGGGCCAGCAGCATCCGGGCCTCGACCGGCGGCACGTCGGCCAGCACGGCGGCGGCGTGCGGGTCGATCACCGCGCCGGGGTGCAGGCCGAGGTAGCCGAAGAAGCGTCCGGCGTCGCTGCCCAGTGCCCGGCGGGTGAGGTTGAGGGTGGCGGCGATGCCCAGGGAGCCGGAGCCGGCCGTGCTCAGCGCGGCGAGCCGGGACTGCTCGTCGGAGATCTCCTCGGCGAGGTGGCCCAGGGTCCAGTCGGGGCGGGCGGCGAGCCGGGCGGCGGCCAGCCGCAGGGCCAGCGGCAGGTGGTCGCAGCGGTCGGCGATCTCGGCGGCGGCGACCGGCTCGGCGTCCACCCGCTGCGGGTCGAGCGCCCGGCGCAGCAGCTCCAGCGCCTCGGCGGGCGGCAGCACGTCCAGCGGCAGCGGGACGGCGCCGGCCTGCACCAGCAGGTCGCCGAGCCGGTTGCGGCTGGTGATCACGGTGACCGGGGTGTCCTCGGCGGCGGGCAGCAGCGGGGCCAGCTGGCCGTAGTCGCGGGCGTTGTCCAGCACCACCAGCACCCGGCGGCCGGCCAGCAGGTCGCGGTAGCGGCGGGAGCGCTCGTCCAGGGTGGCGGGCAGCTGCTCCTCGGAGACGCCGAGCGCGGTGAGGAAGCCGGCCAGCACCTCGGCGGGGTCGCGCGGCTCGGTCTCGTCGAAGCCGCGCAGGTCGGCGTGGAGCCGGCCGTCCGGGAAGCGGTCCACGGCGCCGTGCGCCCAGTGCAGCACCAGGCTGGTCTTGCCGACCCCGGCCGGGCCGGTGACCAGCACCGGGTGGCGTTCGGCCTGGCCGGGCTGCGGGTCGGCGGTGGCCGCGTCCAGCCGGGCCAGCTCGGCCGTTCGGCCGGCGAACCGGCGGTTCTGCCGGGGCAGTTGGGAGACGCTCCGGCGGACCGTCAGGCGCTCCCGGGCGGCCTTCAGCGCCGGCGACTCGGCGGCGCCCAGCTCGGTCTGCAGCCGCCGCACGGTGGCCTGGTGCAGGGCCAGCGCGTCGGCCCGGCGGCCGGCCTGGTCCAGGCAGTCCATCAGCTGGGCGGCGAGCTGCTCCCGGGTCGGGTCGGCGGCCAGCGCCGCGTCCAGCTCCTCCACCAGTTCGGCGCCCCGGCCGGCCCGGCAGAGCTGTTCGCCGAGCTGCTGCAGCGCGCGCAGCCGCAGTTCGGCGAAGCGCGGCGCGACGGCATCGCGCAGCAGGCTGGAGCCGCAGTCGGCCAGCGCCGGGCCGCGCCACAGGCCGAGCGCCCGGCGCAGCAGCGGCAGCGCGTCCTCGCCGCGATCGGCGGCCCGGGCGCCGGCGCAGAGCCGTTCGAAGCGCAGCGCGTCGACCTGTTCGGGGTCGCCGTCGAGCTGGTAGCCGGTGTCCCGGGTGGTCAGGGTGAGCCGGTCGTCGAGCAGCCGGCGCAGTTCGGCGATGTGGCCGTGCAGCGCGGCGCGGGCGGTGGGCGGCGGGCTGCCCTCCCAGACGGTGTCGAGCAGTTGGTGGGTCGGCACCAGGCGGCCGGTCTCCAGGGCGAGGGCGCTGAGCAGCGCCCGGCGCTTGGGCGCGCTGGGGGTGACCGCGGCTCCGCAGTCGGTCTGCACGGTGATCGGCCCGAGCAGGTTGATCCGCATCCGCACCCTCCCTGCGAACGGTGGACGACCTCTCAGGAACGGGGTCGCTCGGGCGGGGGCGCCCGGTTCCCGCCCTGTTCGACCGCTTGAAAGGATAGGGCCGCGGACCGCCGGTCGAGCCCGCCGGGGGCGGCCCGGCCGGTGTCCTCGCAGGTAGGGGTGTGAACCAGACCGTTCAGGGCAGCTGAGGTGGCCACGTCGGGCTGGCCTACACTGACCGCCGAGGGAGCAGCCCGGGCCGCCGGGCCTGTCGAGGTGGGGAACGTCATGGGTATCCGGCTCCTGGGACCGGTGGAGCTGCGCACGGCGGACGGCAGGCCGACCGAATTGGGGGGTGCCCAACGGCGGGCGGTGCTGGCGCTGCTGGCGCTGCGCTCCGAGCGGGTGGTGCCGATCGAGCGGTTCTTCGAGCTGCTCTGGGGCGACGATCCGCCGGCCCGCGCGCGGGCCGCGCTGCAGGGTCATGTCGCCGCGCTGCGCAAGCTGTTGGCGGGGTCGCCGTTCGAGCTGCTGACCCGGGCACCGGGCTACCTGCTGACCGGCGGCGCCGAACTGATCGACGTGCGGCGGTTCGAGGCGCTGGCGGCCTCGGCCGAGGAGCAGGCGCAGGACGGCCCGGCGGCGGAGCTGCTGGAGGAGGCGCTGGGCCTGTGGACCGGCGCGGCGCTGGCCGACCTGCCGGACACCGAGCTGCGGCAGTCGCTGGTGGACCGTCTGGACGCGGCCCGGACCACGGTGCTGACCGCCTGGGCGGAGCGGCGGCTGCGGCTGGGCAGCGGTGCGGTGGCGGTGCCGGCGCTGGAGCAGCGGGTGCGGGCGGACGGGCTGCGCGAGCCGGTGGTGGCGCTGCTGATCCGCTGTCTGCACCAGGCCGGGCGGCTCTCCGACGCGCTGGCGGTCTACCACCACGCCCGGGAGCGGCTGGCGGCCGAGCTGGGCGTGGTGCCGGGGGCCGCGCTGCAGGCCGCGCTGGCCGAGGTGCTGCGGGCCGGAGAGGAAGCGGAGGAGATCGTTCCGCCGCCGGTCCCCGCCTTCGCCGCCTTCGCCGGACCCGCCGACTCCGGCACGCCGCGCGCCAATGTGCCCCGGCAGCTGCCCCGGCAGCCCGCCGGCTTCGTCGGGCGGGGCAGCGAGTCGGTCTGGCTGGACCGCGAGTGCGGCCCGGACCGCACCGGGGACGGCCTGGCCCTGGTGGTCGGCCCGGCCGGCGCGGGCAAGAGCGCCACGGTGATCCGCTGGGCGCACGCCGTGGCCGAGGGCTTCCCGGACGGCCAGCTCTTCGTCGACCTGCGCGGCTTCGACCCGGCCGGCCCGGCCGACCCGGGCGAGGTGCTGGCCCAGTTCCTCAAGGCGCTCGGGGTGGCCGAGTCGGCGATCCCGGAGGACCGGGCGGAGCGGGCCGCGCTCTACCGGGCCACCACCGAGGGCCTGCGGCTGCTGGTGGTGCTGGACAACGCCCGCGGCGCCGAGGAGGTCACCGAACTGCTGCCGGCCGGGCAGGCCGGCGCCGCCGTGGTGACCAGCCGCAACACCCTGGAGGACCTGGTGGTCACCGAGGGCGCGGCGCTGCTGCGGCTGGCCGCGCTGCCGGACGACGACGCGCTGCGGCTGCTGGAGCGCAGCCTCACCCCCGAGCGGGTGCGGGCCGAGCTGGCCGCCGCCCAGCAGCTGACCGCGCTCTGCGACCAGCTGCCGCTGGCGCTGCGGATCGCCGCCTCCCGGCTGGCCGCCCGGCCCGGCTGGACCATCGCCGACCTGGTCACCGAGCTCTCCGACGAGCGCACCCGGCTGCGCTCGCTGGACACCCACGGCGCGGTCAGCGTGCGCACCGCGCTCGCCCTGACCCACCGCCACCTCTCGGTGACGGCCGGTCAGCTGATCTCCCTGCTGGCCGCCCACCCGGGCCGCGAGGTGGACGCCTACGCGGGCGCCGCGCTGCTCGGCACCGACCTGGGCACGGCGCGCGCGGCGCTCGGCGAGCTGGCCGCCTACCACCTGCTCAGCGAGTCCACCCCCGGCCGCTACACCCGGCACGACCTGATCCGGCTGTTCGGCATGGAGCTGTTCGGCGAGCTGCCGGCCGCGCTGCGCCGGCAGAGCACCGACCGGCTGCTGGACTACTACCTGGCGGCGGCCCGGCACTGCAACGAGCACCTGGACCCGGGCCACGAGTCGTACGGCCCGCTCGCCCACCCGCCGCGGGCGCTGCCGCAGCCGGCCGACGCCCGGGCCGCGCTGGTCTGGTTCGTCTCCGAGGAGCCGACCATCCGCTCGCTGGTGGCCGCCGCCGCGGAGGCCGACCCGGAGCGGGCCTGGCGGCTGGCGATGGTGGCCAGCGGGCTCTACTACGGCTCCAGCCGGCTGATCGACTGGCTCGGCTACCTGCGCTCCGGGCTGCGGGCGGCCGAGCGGACCGGCAACCCGCGCGCGGTGGCGGCCCTGGAGGCCAACATCGCCAATGCGCTGATCGGCGTCGAGCGGATCGTCGAGGCGGTCGAGCTTGGCGAGCGGGCGCTGCTGAACACCACCCCGGCGGACGGGTTCGTGCACGTCCGGGTGCTCTTCACGCTGGCGCTCGCCACCGCGGTGGCGGGGCGGCCGGCCGAGGCGGAGCGGCTGGCCGGGCGGGCGCTGGCGCTCTCCCGGGTCGGCGACCCGCCCGAACGGGTGGGCGCCACGCTGGCCTACGCCGCCTCGATGTCGGTGCTGGCCGGCGACCCGGTCACCGGGCTGGCCCGGGCCCGCGAGGCGAGAGCCCTGCTGGCCGCCCACCCGTCGGCCACCGTGCACGCCTGGGCGATCCTCAGCGAGGCGCAGTCGCTGCAGCTGCTGGGCGAGTTCGAGGCCTCGGAGGCGGCCTGGTCGGAGCTGCTGGCGATCTGCCGGCAGGCCGGCTTCCTGCACCTGCACGCGGCCGCCGAGCAGTCCTACGCCGAGTTCCTGCTGCGCCAGGGGCGGGAGGCGGAGGCCGCCGAGCACCTGCGCTCGGCGATCAGCCTCTACCGCTCGCACGGCCACCTGGCGGCGGCGGTCACCGACCTGCTGGCCCGGGTGGAGCGGGCGCTGCACGCACCGTGACGGTCCGTTGGCCGACGGCGGGTCAGGCCGCGGGCGCGGGGGTCGGGGCGTACTCGCGCTGCGCGGCCAGCACCGGGCGCAGCGCCCGGATCGCGTAGAAGTTGCGGGACTTGACGGTGCCCGGCGGCACCCCCAGGCGCTCCGCGGTCTCCACCACCGAGCGGTCCTCGAGGTGCAGCTCGACCAGCACCTCGCGGTGGTGCGGCTGCAGGGTGTCCAGCATCGCCGAGATGTCCCGCCCGGCCAGCACGGCCTCGTAGGGGTCGTCGGCCACCGGCCGGTCCTCCAGCACCTCGCCGGCCACCTCCTGGGCCCGGGCGGCCGCCATCCGGAAGTGGTCGATGGCGATCCGGCGGGCCACCGTGAAGAGCCACGGGCGGCTCTGCGCGGCACCGCGGGAGATCGACTCGGGGTGCTGCCAGGCGCGCAGCAGGGTCTCCTGGAGGATGTCCTCGGCCTTGCCCCGGTCGCCGTTGGTGACCCGCAGCAGCGCCCGCAGCAGATAGCCGCCGTGCAGGCGGTACAGCTCGGCCAGGGTCTCCTGGTCGAGCGTGGGACGTGCCGACCGGGGCTGGGTCGGGACGGCAGGTTGCATGGTCACGCGCTACCTCTTCGGTCCAGTCTGGGGGGCTGCTGCTCGAACCGGCCGTGTGGGCGGCCGGGCGGGATCCGGCACCAGGGGTAGTGCCCGATCCCGCCGGTCACCAGGTTCGCCGCGACCGCCAACGTCGCGCCAAGGACCGGCCAACGCCGCCGCGTCAGCGGCGCGGCGCGTCGTTGGCGGGGGCCGTCCGGGCCGCTCAGGCCCGGTCCGGCAGCAGCTCGGCGAGCAGCCGCTGCACCCCGTCCTCGCCCTGGCGCTCGATCAGCACCGCGACCCAGCCCAGCACCTCGGCCCGCTCCTGCCGACTCCAGCAGCGCGCCGACGGGTGCTCGTCCACCACCAGCGCCGCCGCCAGCGGGAGCAGCGCGACCGGTGGAACCGGACGCTCCTCCACGGCGTCACTGTGACCGTGCAGCACCCGGCGGGCCGCCGCGACCACCTCGGCGGCCGGCGCCGGCGGCACCGCCAGTCCGGGCAGGCCGGGCAGCGCCTCGGCCGGCCCGGTCATCAGGTCCGCGATCAGCTGACGGGCTCTGGCCGCCGACCCGTCCTCGGACATGCGCTCCCTCTCTCCGGTCCCCGGGACCTCGCTCCGCACTCCCCGAGGCCGCGCCCCGGCCACCGCACCAAGGCCGCACGGGCCGCCACCGCCCTGTCACCGGGCCGCGGCAGCCGTGCCATCCGGGCCGCCATCCGTAGGACGGTACCGGGAAGTAGCCGGGTTCACCCGGAATTCCACCGACCGGACCCGGCGGCCGCCGATCAGGTGAACGCGGCGGTGCCCCCCGGCCGTCTACCGGTACGGAACGGCACCGTGTGGGCGGAGCCGGACACCGGAGCGGGACGGTCCGTTTGTGGGCGGGCCGGACCGGGGTCCCTCCGCTGGGGCCTCGTCGGACCGCGTGGCGCTTCCCCGGCGCGCGCACGGCACTCCGGGTTCGCCCCGGCCGGCCGGACCCCCTCCGGCCGGCTGGGGGCCTTGCGGGGCGGTGCGTCGCGCGGAGAGGGCGGAGCAGGCGATGACTGGTCAGGGCGGCACGGCCGCGGTGGTGCTCCGGGCGGCGCCCGGCGGGCTCGTGGGGAGCTCGCCGGACTACGCGCCGGACGCCTGGCCCGAACCGCTCGGCCCGCTGCGGCCGCTGGACCCGCTCGGCACGGTGCTGATCCCGCCGGCCGTGCGCGCCGTGGTCGCGCCGCGCCCGACCGCCGCTCCGGCCGCGGCGGCACCTGCGCCGGCCCCGCAGGCCGACCCCTCGCTGGGCCGGGCCGCCGACCTCGAGCTGAGCGCCGACCGGCTGGTCCGCCGCCGGCTGCCGCGCGGGCGGCGGCTGGCCGCGGCGGCGGAGCGGCTGACCCGCGGCGGCGACCGGGAGCGGGAGCCGGCCCGGCAGGCGGAGCGGATCCGCACCCCGCTGCGGCGGGCCCACCGGGTCGCGGTGCTCGGCGCGGGGCCGGGCACCGGACGGACCGTCACCACCACGCTGCTGGGCGACCTGCTCGCCGCCCACCGCCCGGACCGGGTGATCGCGCTCGCGCTCGGCACCGGCACCGGCCCGGTCGGGCTGCCCGCCGCCCCCACCCACCAGGACTTCCGCCGCTTCACCGAGCTTCGCCCGAGCGGCCTGGAGCTGCTGGCCTCCGGCGCCGCCGACGAGGCCGGGCACCGGCGGCTGCTGGACGCGGCCGCCAGCCAGTACCCCGTGGTGCTCACCGACCCCGGCGGCGGCGCCCCCGCCGTGCGGGCCGCCCTGGCCGCCGCGGACCAGCTGGTGATCTGCGCCGGCGCCACCGTCCGGGGCGCGGCCGGCACGGACGCGCTGCTCGGCTGGCTGGCCGCCGAGGGCTTCGCCGACCGGGTCGCGGCGGGCCTGCTGGTGGTCGCCCCGGTCCGCGGCAACGAGCGCGCCCTGCCCGGCGAGGAGCTCTCCGCCCACTTCGCCGGCCGCTTCCGCTCGGTCCTGCTGGTCCCCGCCGACGCCCACCTCGCGGACGGCGGCGACCCGGTCCTGGACCGCCTGCGCGGCCGCACCCGGGCGGCCTTCACCGAACTGGCGGCGCTGACCGGGGACGCGATGGCGGACTGACGGGGCGTCAGCCGCTGGTGGCGGGGGGGGGGGGGCGGGGGCGCCCCCCCCCCCCCCCCCCCCCCCCCCCCCCCCCCCCCCCCCGCGGGGGGGGGGGGCCCGGCCGGCCCCGCCACACGCGCCCACCCCCCCCCCGGGGGGGGGGGCCCCCCCCGCGCCG
>NZ_JBIAGU010000057.1:0-21754 GCF_042869935.1 Kitasatospora sp. NPDC006697 | reverse complement strand
CGCGGGGGCTTTGGGATTTTTATCGGGCCACCGGGGCTTTGGTTGTGCCTACGCGCGGTAAACCCCCGCCCCCCACCCCGCGCCCCCGGGGGGGGGGGGCCGCGGGGCCCCCCCCCGGGGCGGCGCCCACGGCGGCCGAGCAGGGCCGCGTCCTGCAGGGCGGTGTTCGCGCCCGAGCCCCTGGCCGGGCTCATCGCGTGGATGGCGTCGCCCAGCACGGTGACGCGGCCCGGCTCCCACGGCTCCACCGGTGCGGCCGAGCGGACCCGGAGCAGGAAGGTGTCCGGCACCTCGGCCAGCGCGACGAGTTCGCGCAGGGCCGGGTCCCAGCCACGGATCGCCCGCCGCACCACGCCGTGCAGCCCGGCCGGGTCGAGCTCGGCCAGCCGCCCGGGCGGGAGGCCGAACCGGTCCTCGGGGCCGGCCAGTGACCACATCAGGTAGTCGGGGGCGGGCGAGAGGCGCGCGAACGGTGCCAGCTCCCCTCCTCCAGCGGGGCCGGCAGCAGCCGCTGCCGCACGACGGAGTTGACGCCGTCGGCGCCCACCAGCAGGCCCGCCGTGGCCGTCCGCCCGTCGGCGAAATGCAGCCGGACGGCTCCGCCGCCGACCACCGCCACGTCGATCCCGCTCATCCTGCCGCCTCCTTCCGAGGTCGCCGGACCGTCCGGTCCCGCCTGCGGATCAGCATGCCGCGCGCCCCTGAGTCGCAGATCAACCCATGGGTGGAGATCCCCGAGAACGACCCCGATCCCGATCTCCACCCGTGGGTTGACGAACCATCAGCCCGCTCGGCATACCGTTTCCTCAGTAGTCGAACCATCGACCCCGACGGGAGACACCCATGCGTACGATCCACCGGCACCGCAGGCCCGGCGCGCTGCGTGCGGCCGCCATCGGGGCGCTCGCCCTCGGCGTGCTCCCCCCCTTCACCAGCACGCCCGCCTCCGCCGCCACGAGCACCGACACCACCACCGACACCGCCACTGACACCACTACCGCCCTCGACGGCACCTGGCAGCTGGACGGCTACGGCACCCTGCTCACCGTCCACCAGGGCGTGCTCACCTCCTACGACACCACCACCGTCAGCTGCCTCCCCGGCTACCTGACCGCCACCAGCTCCGGCCCGCCGCAGCCCGGCGGCGCCCTCCGCTTCACCAGCGGGCCGGACGGTCTGACGATCACTCCGCGCGGCCCGGCCCGCGCGGTGCTGAAAGCCGATGACGCGGCGGGCATCCAGCGCCTGATCCGCATCCCCGCCCTGCCCGCGCGCTGCCTGGCGCCGGCCGACCAGGGGCCGGTGGCCGTCTTCGACCGCTTCTGGGCCACCTTCGCGGAGAACTACCCGTTCTTCGCCGCCAAGGGAATCGACTGGCCGGCGGTGCGCGCCCGGTACCGCCCGCAGGTCACCGCCGCCACCACCGACGCCCAGCTGCAGCAGATCCTGACCGACATGATCCGCCCGCTCGACGACGCCCATACCGCCCTGGTCTTCCAGGGCAGCCCGGTCTACTTCGGCCTGCGCCCCGGCACCCGGCCGGCCACCCCCGAGCTGCGCGCGGCGGCCCAGGCGGCGGTGGCGCAGCAGCTCACCGCCCCCGAGCAGCAGTTCGCCCAGGGCAAGCTCGGCGTCGGCCGGCTCCCCGGGCGGATCGGCTACCTGCGGGTCGGCTCCTTCGACGGCTACGTCCCCGACGGCACGTACCAGCAGCAGGCCGCCGAGCTGGACCGCGCCCTGGACGTCCTGCTCGGCACCCCCGGCCACCCGCAGGAGCTGAGCGGCCTGGTGCTCGACCTCCGGCTCAACGGCGGCGGGTCCGACGAGCTGGGCCTGCGGATCGCCGCCCGCCTCACCGACCACCCCTACACCGCCTACACCAAGGTGGCCCGCGACTGCCCCGACGATCCGACCCGTTTCACCCCGCCCGACCGCATCCCCGTCCAGCCCGCCGCCGGCACCGCCCGCTTCCTCGGCCCGGTCACCGTGCTGACCAGCGGCAGCACGGTCAGCGCCGGCGAGACCTTCACCCAGGCCCTGATGGGCCGTCAGCCGGCGGTGACCCGGATCGGCGAGAACACCCAGGGCGTCTTCTCCGACGTGCTGACCCGCAAGCTCTCCGACTCCTGGATGGCCGTCCTCCCCAACGAGGAGTACCGCACCCGCACCGGCCGCACCTTCGACGGCGCCGGCATCCCCCCGGACCTGCCGCTGGCCACCCTCACCGACACCGACCTCGCCCAGCACCGCGATCCGGCCCTGCTGCTGGCCCGGCAGGTCCTGGCGGGCGGCCAGAGCCGGGGCGGCAGCCCCAACTGAGGCACCACCCGAACAGCACGGGATGCCCGCCGAGGAGACCGGCTAACCGCGCTGCTGCCACTCCTCGGCGAGCAGGCCGAGCAGCACCTCGTCCATGAACTCCCCGAGCACCCACGCCGAGCGCCGCAGCACGCCCTCGCGGGTGAAGCCGTTGCGCTCGGCGGCGGTCAGCATCGCGTGGTTGTCCACCAGCGTCTCGATCTGGATCCGGTGGAGGCCGCGGATGGTGAAGCCGTAGTGACAGAGCACCGCGACCACGTCCGTCCCGTAGCCCTTGCCGCGGGCGGACGGGCGCAGACCCAGGCCGATGTGCGCGGTGCGGTTGTGGGTGTCGATGCCCCAGAAGCTCGCGGCGCCGATGAGCGAGTTGCCCGCCAGCTCCACGATCGAGAACTGGACCAGCTCCGTCCGGCTGTCGTCGACCACCAGCCGCGGGTCCTTCGTCCCGGGTGTCAGCGGCTTCCAGGGCGAGCCCTCGGCCCGGGAGCCGTTGACCGAGTCGTTGTAGAGCTCGTCCAGAAGGATCGGAATGTCCTCGTCGTGCCGGGCCCGGAGCCCGACCTTACTACCCGTCAGCATACGAGCTTCCTACCCGAGACGATCAAGTCCCGGCAACCCGATTTGTGCCGCCCCCGGCAGGCGTCGTGCGGCGCCGGTTCGCGTGGTCCGGACCGCCCGCCGTCGACGTCGACCGGCCGGCCCGCCGACAGCCGCGCGCCACCCGAATCCGGTGGAATGCCCTGCCCGCACCGGGGGATGATCACCAGCGTGGCTGAGCACGCAGGTACGGGAACGGACAATGCCGACGCGTGGAAGGAGCGACTGGGCTGGGCGTTCGGGCTGATAGCCGACGACCCGGCGGACCGGGCCGTGGCCGCCGCCCGGCTGGCCGAAGCACGCGCGACCGTGACGGACGCGCTGAGCAGGTACAACGAGATGTGGCGGGTGACTCTCCCGCTGGGCCGCGAGGAGCAGATGCGGGAGCCCGGCCTGCTGCGGGCCCGCCGGGTCTACCTCCAGGCCCAGCGCCACTCGCTGCCCGAGGCCCTCTGGTCCCACCCCGCCCCGCGGAACCTGGGCACCTGGTCGGGCCTCCCCTACGCGCTGCTCTTCCTGGAGTGGGAGGCCCGCTTCCCCCAGGAGTGGACGACGCACGCGAAAGCGTGGGGCACCAAGCAGCGCCTGATCCGCGCCCTGGCCCAGACCAGCCCGGGGCCGGTCGTCCGGGCCAAGCTGACCGACCTGGTCGAACTGGTCGTCAGCCGCGCCTACCGCTGCAAGGACCGCGAGTACGTCCGGGTGGCCCGGGCCGTCGACGGCCCGGAGCTGCGCGCCCGGCTGGACCGCGTCGCCGAGGCCGACTCCCCCTGGGCCCGCACCCACGCGGGCTACGTCCGCTGGCTGCTGGAGCGGCCCGAGCTGCCGAACACCTCGCGCACCTGGCGCGGCTGGCTGGCCCGCGAAGGCTGACCGGCCGCCGGACCGACGGGCCTGCCGGACTGACGGCCCGACGGCCCGTCAACTCGGCAGCACCCACCCCGGCGACCAGCCGTGCGGCACCCCGCCCGGCGTCGCCGCGAGGTGGGCCCGCAGCGTGGCCAGCGCCGGGTGCGGGTTGTCGCGGTGCCAGAGCAGCGAGTGCGGGTACACGGGCACCGGGTCGGTCACCGGGATCCGGCGCAGCCCGTGCCCGGCAGGCCAGACCAGCCTGGTCCCCTCGCTCATGAAGGTGGCCAGCGCCGGGGTGTCCGCGATGGTGTCGAGCAGGGCGTCCGAGCCGAAGTTCGGGCCGGTCGCCTCGATGGTGAGGCCGAACTCGGCGACCAGGTCCTCGTAGTAGGCGGCCCACTCGCTGCCGGGCACGATCCCGGGCATCCAGATCCGGTGCCCGACCAGCTGCGCGACGGTCACCGACCGGGCGCCCGCCAGCGCGTGCCCGGGGCCGGTGAGCAGGTGCAGCGGCTCGTCCAGCACCCGGGCGGAGGCGAAGTCCTCCGGGAACGGCCGGCCGGGCGCGGCGACGGCGCGGAACGAGGCGTCCACCGTTCCGGAGCGGATGGCGGCGACGGCGGTCTCGATGTCGAGCAGCATCACCACGTCCAGCTCGATCTCCGGATGCGCCCGGTGGAACCCGCGCAGCAGTCCGGAGGCCGCCCCGCGCGAGTTGATCACGTCCACCCGCAGCGGCCGCCGCCCGGCCCGCACCGATCCGACCGCCCGGTCCGCGACCCGCAGCAGCTCGCGCGCGTGCGGCAGGAACGCCTGCCCGTCGATGGTCGGCTCGGCGCCGCGCGACGTCCGGGTGAAGAGCCGCACACCCAGCTCGCGCTCCAGCGCGGCGATCCGCTTGGAGACCGCCTGCTGGGTGATCGCCAGGTCGGTGGCGGCCTTCTGGAACTGGCCCGCCTCGGCAGCGGCGACATAGGTGCGTACGGCTTCGAGGTCCATGGCGAGCCACCCTACTGAACAACGGATGGTTGTGGCGCGAGGGCGGACCGGTTGTTTGACCAGCGGATGGCCGCTCGGGTTTGCTCTCCCGGGTCAACGCTTGTTTGTACGGGAGAGGGTCGGAGGAGCACCGTGGGCAGGAGGCGGTTGGGCCGTCGGTTCGGCTGGCTGTGGGCAGCGTACGCGGTGAGCGCGTACGGCTCGGGGCTCGGGTTCGGGGCGCTGCCGCTGCTCGCCGTGCTGGTGCTGCACGCCGGTCCGGCGCAGGTCTCGGCGCTCTCGGCGGTGGGCCCGGCGGTGGGCGCGCTGATCGCGGTGCCGCTCGCGCCGTGGGTGGAGTTCCGGCGCAAGCGGCCGGTGATGATCGGGATGGACCTGGTCCGGTTCGCCGCCGTCGGCTCGATCCCGGTCGCCTACGGGCTGGGGTGGCTCTCCTTCGCGCAGCTGCTGGTGGTCTCGGCGGTGGTCGCGGCGGCCAAGATCGCGTTCAACGCGGCGAGCGGCGCCTTCCTCAAGGGCCTGGTGCCGGCGGAGGACCTGCTGGTGGCGAACGCCCGCTTCGAGTCCACCAACTGGAGCTCGATCGCGATCGGCCCGCCGCTGGGCGGCGCGGCGATCGGCATCCTCGGCCCGGTCACCACGGTGGTGGCGGACTCGCTCAGCTACCTGCTGTCGGCGCTGGGGATCACGGCGATCGGCGGGCGGGAGGAGGCGCCGGCCGTCGGCGGCCGCCGGGATACGGCACGCAGCGGCTCGCTGCTGGACGGCTGGCGGCACATCCTGGGCGACTCCGGGCTGCGCGGGCTCTACCTCAACAACATGGCGGTGTCGGGGCTGATCATGGCCACCGAACCGGTGCTGGCCGTGCTGCTGCTCCGGCAGCTCCGCTTTCCCCCGTGGCAGTACGGGCTCGCCTTCGCCGCGCCCTGCCTGGGCGGGCTGATCGGCTCCCGGCTGGCCCGGCGGGTGCTGGCCCGCTACGGGCGGGACTGGGTGTTCCGGGTGGTCGGCACGCTGCGCGCGGTCTGGCTGATCGGGCTGGCCTTCGTCGGGCCGGGGGTGGTCGGGCTGCTGACGGTGATGGCGGTCGAGCTGGCGATCATCGTCAACATGAGCCTGTACAGCCCGGTGCTCGCCACCTACCGGCTCGAACGGACGCCGAAGCACCTGGTCGCGCGCACGCTGTCGGCCTGGTCGATCGGCTCCCAGGCCGCGATCGCCGTCTGTACGGCGCTGGGCGGGCTGCTCGCCGATGTCACCGGGCCCCGGACGACGCTGGTGGTGGCGGGGGTGCTGATCCTCGCGTCGCCGCTGCTGCTGCCGCGTGGGCGGCAGGCCGTTCCGGCAGGCGTGATGAGCTGACTGGGCGTCAGGGTCGCTTCCTCTGCGAGATGTTGATCACTTAACGATCTTGGTGTGTTATTCTGTTTATGGAAGTGAACGGGTCGCCCTAGCCGTCCAGGGCCGCGAAGGCACCGGCTTCCGCAGCACCTCACCACGGGCATCGACGCGCCGTGCGCGTCTGCCTGCCTGCAACTTTTCGCAGTGTTCCTTGACCTTTCCCGGTTCTCATCGAGTCGTCGTCCCACATGCCCGGGGCGACCGAAAGGCACCACCATGCGCAAGAGCATCGTCGCGGCTTCCACCACCATCGCCGCCGCCCTGGCCACCCTCACCCTCGCCACCGGCGCGGCGCAGGCCGCGCCCGCGCGGGTCACCACGCCGGTTCTGCTGGGCTCGCTACAGCTGGCGAAGACGGATGACACCACCGGTGTGACCACCACCGCTTCGCTGAACTGCGTGCGCGGGATCAACGTGTACGGCCAGGTGTACGTGTCGGGCAACGGCACCGTGACCAACGCGGACGCCGCCTGCCAGGAGCTGAACGCGGTCGGCGGCGACTTCACCAAGCTGGCCGTGCACCCGACCTGGATGCCGCTCGCCGGGGACGCGCCGGTCAGCGTCACGGCGACGGGGAACTGGGGCAACACTGCGGTGAACTACTCGCAGACGTTCCAGAACGCGTCGTACCTGGCGAAGACGACGGGTGACGTGTTCCAGTTCTGAGCGGAAGCGTGTCAGAGCTGGTGGAGGTCCTCGGACTTCACGCCGGCGATGAAGGCGTCGAAGCCCTCGGCCGAGAAGGTGAGGGACGGCCCCTCGGGGTCCTTGGAGTCACGAACCGGGACGACACCCGGCAGGTTGGCGGCAACCTCGATGCACTCACCACCATTGCTGCTGAAGCTGGACTTGAACCACTCGGGCTTGTTCATGCTTCGATGGTAGGACGCGGCAACGCCGGAGCCCCGCCACTTCGCGGAAGAAGTGGCGGGGCTCCGTGGTGATGGGGGCTCAGGCTTCCCCGAACACGCCACCCTTCACGCCGGCGATGAAGGCAGTGAAGCCCTCGGCCGAGAAGGTGAGGGACGGCCCCTCGGGGTCCTTGGAGTCGCGAACCGGGACAACAGTCGGCACGTTGGCGGCCACCTCGATGCACGCGCCGCCGTTATCGCTGTAGCTCGACTTGAACCAGTCGGGAGTCATGGGTGGACGTCCTTCCGCGCAGTGCGAATCAGTTCAACGGAAGGGGCCTGTGGCAGCGCCTCTACCTGGAGATGATGGTATGCGCTGAGCAGCGGGGCCACCGCGTCGGGATCACGCTCGAAGAACCCCTGTTGGGCGCTCTCCGAGTACGCGGCCACCGACCGATCCGGGAGCGCGAGCAGGTAGACCGGAAGATTGAGACTCCGAGCCTCACCGATGCAAAACGGGGCAACCTGTAGCGTCACATTCGGCCGCTGGGCGTGAGCTACGAGTTGATCGAGTTGATCTCCCCATATTGCCGCATCACCCACCGGTCGTCGGATGCAACTCTCATCCAAGATCACATAGATACGTGGCGCCGGGACCAGCTCAAAGATTCTCTGCCGCCCGAGCACCAGCGCCACGCGCTCCTCTGCCTGCGCTGGGGTGATGGCACCCCTCGCGAGTGCGGCAGCAGCCAGCGTCTCCGCGTAGGCCTGTGTCTGCAGGAGTCCCGGGATGATCCCGATCTCGAAAACCCGGATCTCGACCGCCCTGGCCTCCTGCGAGGCGTAGTCGGCGAAGCCGTGGAGCATCGCACTCGCCTGCACGTCCCAGTACAGCTCTGCGAATCGGTTGCCCGTATCGAACTTCTGATCAACTCTACGTGCAAATTGTAGAGTTGGAGATCTGCTACCAGTTTCCACCGCCGAGATCAGCGAGCCCGACCGACCCAAGCGCGTCCCGAACTCGACTTGGGTCATACCCAACTGCTCTCTATAGAGCCGCAGTTCGACCCCGAAACGGGCCCGCGGCGATGCCTCCGGGTCGAGTTCGAGCTTGTTCACAGGCCCCTCCACTTCCCTCTCTGAAGAGTTGAGCTGCAAGAGACCCTACGCCAAAGTGAGTCTCCTGAGTAGCGAAATGACTACAGAGAGGAATCACATGCCCATCCCCTCGGCTCCCCAGCACCAGCCCCGCCGTGGCGAGCTCGTCGCCGACGCCGGCAACAACAACATCCACGGCCTCTACATGGACACCCTCGACGGCGAGGCCTACCTCCGCCCCCTCCAAGGCGGCGTCGAGTGGACCACCTCCCCCGCCAACCTCCGCCCGGTCCCGCACCCCCTCCCCGCCCGCCCGGCGC
This sequence comes from Kitasatospora sp. NPDC006697, assembly GCF_042869935.1. Taxonomy (NCBI): domain Bacteria; kingdom Bacillati; phylum Actinomycetota; class Actinomycetes; order Kitasatosporales; family Streptomycetaceae; genus Kitasatospora; species Kitasatospora sp. NPDC006697. The sequence goes on along the minus strand of NZ_JBIAGU010000057.1, from coordinate 13,317 downwards.
AGCCCGCCGTCAGGCGCAGCAAGCCGCGCGACGCCAACTCCGTGCAGCTCGCCTCCTCCTGACCGGGTGTTCACCATGCCCACGGACGCCCGGGACCAGCACCCCTTCTTCCCCGCCACCCAGCCGCAGCGCCGAATCTCCGGGCAGCTCGTCCTCGTCCACCCGGACGGCGAGCGCGTCCTCCTCCTGGACACCTCGCCCCGGCCCCGGCTCTGGCTCCCGGGCGGCCACGCCGAACCCTGCGAGCCGCCGCACCACGCGACCCGGCGCCATGCCCGGCGCCAACTCGCCCTCGACGTCCCGCTCACCGGCGCCGACCTGGCGGTGATCGACTACACCCTCCCGAAACCCGAGCGTGCCGAGCCCGAGGGCTTCAGCTTCGTCTTCGTCCGCCAGCTCAGCCGCTCCCGGACCGCCCAACTCCGGCCGGTCGGCGAGGACGTCGCGGGGTACGAGTGGGTCTCCACCGCCGACCTCGCCCACCTCACCGCGCCGCACCACCTCTACCGCGTCCACGCGGCGCTGGCCAAGCTCACCGGAAGCTCCGCCGCCCTCACCGTCGCCGGCCTGCCCGCGACCTGACACCTCCTCACCACTCCGCGAGAGGACCCCGAATGAAGCTCACCGTCCGCCCCGCCACCACCCCCGCCGCCATCGACCTCGACGTCACCCGCGCCGCGCTCTACGCCAACGGGCGCGAGCTCCACGCCCTCGCCAACGGGCACGCCACCGTCGCCGAGCTCGACGCCAAGCTCAGCATCATGAAAGCCCTGCACCAGCAGGCCATCGCCGCTCTCCGCTCCGCTGTCCACCACCCGGCCCCCGAGGCCGGCCACCCCCCGCACCAGCCCTTCGCCGCCTGAGCCTGCTAGAATTCCCTCACACGCAAGCCTCCTCAGCCCGAAGTCACCATCCGGCCGGGGAGGCTTTTTTCATGCCTTCCTCCACTCCCCCCACCTGGCTCCTCGGCGACCTGCCCATCCACCGCATCGGCCTCGGCGCGATGCGGCTGACCGGCACCGCACCCTTCGACCACGGCCTCCCCCGCGACCGCGCGACCTCGATCGGCGTCCTCCGGCGGGCCGTTGACCTCGGCGTCGACCACATCGACACCGCCGCCTTCTACTTCTCGGCGACCCGCTCCGCCAACGAGCTGATCAACCACGCCCTCTCGCCCTACCCGGACGGCCTCGTCATCGCCACCAAGGTCGGGCCGGCCCGCGACTCCTCGGGTTCCTGGTGGTGGGCCTCCCCCGGCCAACTGCGCGGCCAGGTGGAGGAGAACCTGCGCCAACTGGGCCGCGACCACCTGGACCTGGTCAACCTCCGCATCCCGCCGAGCAACCGCACCGGCTCGATCAGCGCCCACTTCGAGGCCCTGGCCGCCCTGCGCGAGGCGGGGCTGATCCGGCACCTGGGCATCTCCAACGTCACCGCCGACCAGCTCGCCCAGGCCCTCGCCATCGCGCCCGTCGTCAGCGTCCAGAACTCCTTCGGCCTCGAAGCCCCCGCCGAGGAGCACGCCCTCCTCCGCCGCTGCGGCGACCTCGGCATCGCCTACGTCCCGTTCTCCGCCATCGCCGGCCCGGGCCGCGACTCCGGACCGACGCCCTCCGCAGGCGCTGCCGTCCGCGCCGTCGCCGCCGTCCACGGCGCCTCCGTCGCCCAAGTCCGCCTGGCCTGGACCCTCCACCAAGGCGCCCACGTCCTCGCCATCCCCGGCACCGGCGACCCGCGGCACCTCGCGGAGAACCTGGCAGCGGGCGAACTGCGGCTCTCCGCCGAAGAACTGAGGCAACTCCGCCTCTGAGGCCCCGGGACCGCTCGGGCGGCACAGGAGTCCCCCGATTACCCGACAACGGCACCGAAGGCCTCCTAGCATGGCAGCACATCGTGCCCATCGTGCCTGGAGGAAGCGTCAATGGCGGGCGAGGTCGTTCAGTTGGCGGAAGTGGCGCCGTACGTGACCGCGGCTCTGGCCGCATACGGGAACGGAGTGCTGCACCGGGCGGAGGACGCGGCGGTGGGCGCCACCGCGAACCTCGGACTGCGGATCGTGCAGCGGGTGTTCCGCCGCGGGCGGGCCTCCGAGCAGGAGGCGTTGCAGACCGCCGTGCGCGAGGCGGTGGACGAGCCCGGCGACGCCGATGCGGCCGCCGCACTCCGGCAGCAGATCAGGCGGGCCCTGCGCGAGGACGCCGAACTCGCCGCGGAACTGGCCCAGTGGCTTCGCGCCGCCGGCCCCGGCGCGATCACCGCTGCCGGGGAGCGGTCGGTCGCCACCCGGACCAACCACGGGATCATCAGCACCGGCGACGGCTTCCGGAACACGGGCGGTCCGGGGGGCCACGCGTCATGACCGCCGGAGGCTTCGACCCGGACGGATTCGGCGGCGGCACCGGGGCGTTCGGCGAACGCTCGGTGGCCACCGGCCCCAACCACGGCATCATCTCCACCGGCAACGGCTTCAACCTGTCGGTGCTGTCCGAGGCGGGCCGGGAGTCGGTGCGCACGGTGTCGGCGCCGCCGGGCCTGAGCAACCTGCCGCGCCCGGTGAGCCGGTACTTCACCGGACGCCAGGAGGCGATGCGCGATCTGGCCCGGATCCTGGAACCGGGCGGCGCCGGCGCGCGCGAGACGCGGTCGTACGTGGTGCACGGCATGGGCGGCCTGGGCAAGAGCACCATCGCCCTGCACTACGCGGCCGTCCACGCGAAGGACTACGGCCTGGTGTGGTGGGTCACCGCCGACTCCCCTGCCCTCATCGAGGCGTCGCTGGGCGAACTGGCGACACGTCTGGCGCCGACCTCCTGGGTGCAGAACGCCGGTGTGCAGGAGCGCTGCGCGTGGGCGATGACCTGGCTGCAGTGGAACCCCGGCTGGCTGCTGATCTTCGACAACGTGGACGACCCGCGCCACGTCGAGCCCTACCTGGGCGGCCTGTCCGGCGGACACCGCCTGATCACCAGCCGCCGCGCCCGCGGCTGGACGGTGGCCAGGGCGGTGGCCCTGCCCCTGCTCACCGAGCACGACGCGACCGACCTGCTCTGCGCCATCGCCCTGGACGACCGGCCTCCCACAGCGGCGGAGCGCTCGGACGCCCAAGTGCTGGCGGAGGTGCTGGGCTGCCTTCCGCTGGCCCTGGAACAGGCCGGCGCCACCATCCACGAGACCAACTCCACCTTCGCGGGATTCTTCAACGACCTCGGGCTGCTCCTGGGCGAGGCCGCCACCGGGATCGACCCCGAGCGCACCATCGCCCGGATCTGGGACATCTCCCTGGACACCGTCCTCGAACGCAGCGAACCGGCGGTCGACGTGCTGTACGCCTTGGCGTGGCTCGCTCCGGACAACTGCCCCGAGGAACTGCTCGCCCCGCTGTTCCCCACCGGGACAGCCCTGCGCGCTGCCCTGGGGGTGCTGGCGTCCTACAACCTGATCAGCACCGCACATCAGAGCGTGCGCGTGCACCGCCTGCTGCAACTGGTCCTGCGCGAGCGCTCCGCGCCGTCACTGCTCGCTGCCGGCCCCGACACCGCCCCTCGGGGCCGGCGAGAGGCCGAGGACCTGCTGTTGCGGGCGCTGTACCCGCAGGGCACGGACGCGGACCCGGCCGGGGACCCGGTGTGGCAGCTGTGCATGCCCCACGTCATCGCCCTGGCGGAAACCGCGCCGGCCGGGCTGGACACCCACGCGCTGCCGCTGTACGAGCACGCCGCCGCGATTCTGCGCGCGGTCGAACTGCTGGCCCGGGCAACGCCGTTGCACGAACGGATCGCCCGGCACCAGGAGCAGGTCCTCGGGCTGGAACACCCCGACACCTCGACCGCCCGCAACAACCTCGCGCGATCCTTCCAGGCGGCGGGGCGCACGGCCGAAGCGCTCGCCCTGCGCCAGGCGGTACTGGAGGTGCGCGCCCGGACACTTGGGCCCGAGCACCCCGACACTCTGACCACGCGCAGCGACGTGGCCGAATCGTACTGGGAGGCGGGCCGCAGAGCCGAGGCGTCGGCCCTGTTCGATGACGTGCTGACGGTGCGGAGCCGGGTACTCGGACCTGAGCACCCAGACACCTTGATCAGCCGCGACCACGTCGCCGCCTTCTTGTGGTCGGTGGGACGCGAAGCCGAAGCGACGACTCTCATGAAGGCGATCGTCGAGGCCCGGGAACGGCTCCTGGGCGTTGACCATCCCGACACCTTGACCGCCCGCCTCCACCTGGCCGCCTGCTACTGGTCGGCTGGACGGACATCCGAGGCAATCGCCCTGGACGAGGCGGTGGTCGAGGCCCGGGAACGACTCTCCGGAGCCGAGCATCCCGACACCTTGACCGCCCGCCTCCACCTGGCCGTCTACTACTGGTCGGTAGGACGGACATCCGAGGCAATCACCCTGGAGGAATCGGTCCTCGAAGCCCGAGAGCGACTCCTCGGCGTCGAGCATCCCGAGACCTTGATCGCCCGCCTCAACCTGGCCATCTCCTACCGCTCGACGGGACGCGAGGCCGACGCGACGACTCTCATCGAGGCCGTCGTCGAGGCCCAGGAACGGCTGCTCGGAGCCGAGCATCCCGACACCTTGGTCGCCCGGCTCAACCTGGCCGTCTCCTACCGCTCGGCAGGACGGACGTCCGAGGCGATCGCCCTGAACGAGGCGGTCGTCCAGGCCCAGGAACGGCTGCTCGGAACCGAGCACCCCGACACCTTGAACGCCCGCCTCCACCTGGCCACCTCCTACCAGTCGGCAGGACGGACGTCCGAGGCGATCGCCCTGAACGAGGCGGTCGTCCAGGCCCGGAAACGGCTGCTGGGCGTCGACCACCCAGACACCTTGAACGCCCAGAACAACCTGGCCGCCTACCGGCGGCCTGCGGAACGGAGATCGCTGTTCCGACGACTGTTCTGGTAGGCGGTCGGTCCGATCACAGCATGGCTGCGCCCTCGCGGAGAACCTGGCAGCTGCTCACGGCGTAGCGCGGACCGGGGCGGGGGCCGGCACGCCGGCGCGGGCCAACAGGTGCGCGTCGAGGAACCCCCGCTCCGAGGCCGGGTCGTGCAACAGCCGGGCGAAGGATGTCAGCCCGGCGTCCGCCAGCAGCCCGGCGAGGCGGTCGGCCGGCCAGCTGTAGGCGGGCGTCACCTTGTGGTCGAACCAGACCGGCTCCGGCCCGTCCGTCCCGAAGAACGACACCAGCAACAGCCCGCCGGGCGCCAGCACGCGCGCCAACTCCGCCACCACGCCCGGCAGATCGCCGGGCGGCGTGTGGATCAGCGAGTAGTGCGCCAGCACCCCGCCGAGCGCCCGTCCGCAACCGGCAGCGCCTCCATCCGCCCGACCTCGAACCGCAGCCCCGGATGGGCCCGCCGCGCGTGCTCGACCAGCCCCGGCGAGAGGTCGACCCCGAAGGCGTCCAGCCCCAACTCGTCCAGCATCGCCGTCAGATGCCCCGGCCCGCACCCGACGTCCGCCACCTGCCGCCGACCGGAGGCCCGCACCAGCTCGGCGAACGTCCCGATCATCGCCCGCCCGAACGGCTGCTCCTCCAGCCGGTTCGCGAACAGCGAGGCGTAGAGCTCGACGACCCCGTCGTAGGCGGCCCTGGTCTCCTCCTGATTCCCCGTCACCTGGCGCCCGCTACCCGCGCGTCGGGTTGAAGAGCTTCCACTGCTGCCCCTCCGACACGACCTCCACCGCGCCGTCGACCACCTTGATCGCACTGTGCTCGTCGAGCGCATAGGTGGGCACGGGGATGTGGGAGGCCCACTTCTCCGCGTTCGGGAGCGAGGCGTCGGGGTGGTTCGGGTTCTCGAGGTGCGGAATGACCGCGAAGTCGACCAGGCCGACTCCCTGCCCGGTCACCAGGAGGCGCTCCACGTCGCCATCGGGCGTGGTGAAGGTGACCGGCTCCGACTTCAGGGGTTCGGTCTGGCCGAGGGGCGGCTCGGTGTAGGTCTCCACGAAGGTGCCGGCGGTGGCGATGCTCCCCGCGCTCACCCCGACGTACACCGCCTCGGCCCGCAGGCTCGGGAACAGCGCGGCCAGGCCGGAGCGGCGCAGCCAGGTGGCCAGGAAGAGCGGGTCGCCGCCCCAGACCAGAAGGGCGTCCGCCTCCCGCACGGTCGGCACCCAGGCGGACTCCTCGATGTGCGGCAGCGCCGTGAGCTCCAGGAGTCCGAGGTTCTTCCACCCCAGATCGGCCAGCGGGGACGCGCCCTTGCCGGTGACCGCCTTCCAGGCCATGTACGGGCCGCCGGGGAAGGGGTGGATCGCGGCGGGGATGATCAGGGCGTTGGCCTCGGCGATCGGCTTGCCCAGCAGGTCCACCAGGGCGGACTCGATGGTGGGGTTCTTGATACCGGAGGAGGTGAGAAGGGCTTTCACGGGACGGTGCCTTCCTGGTTTTCCTGGACTGTTCCTGGGACGGAAGCTCAAGGCACGGCCCACCGGCCGACCTCGGCGCCATCCTGCCCCATGCCACGGACAGCCGAGGCCCGCTACGGCCACGGAACGGTCAGCGGCTTCCGCCCAGGGGCTCACGGCCCGATCGTGCGGGCGATCGTGGCCCGCCCGATCACCCCTTCGCGCTGATCAGCGCGGCGATGATGGCGCCCGTGGCAGTGATCGTGGCAGCGATGATCACGGCGCGAGCGCTGACTCGAGCGGGGTGGTCCGCGTCGCCGTCCCACGCTCGCGATCGGCCCTCGCCTCGCCCTCGCGCACTCTGCCGCGCTCGCGACTCGGAATCGTCGAATTTGGCGCCAGTCACGCTGTCCCCCAGGATCTCGACCCTCAACTCCCCCCCAGCATGAAGCGTCTTCAGTCTCTTGTCTCTGGGTCGACGAAACGAACCGCATCGCCCGAGGTCGTGGCGCGGATCGGCGTCCCCGGCCACCTATGGAACCGCCGGCCCACGAGGCGGGATCGGTGAGCGAGGGTCAGCTCACATCAGCGCGCCGAGAACAGCTCCCCCAAGTGCCGCTCCAGGATCCCCACCGCCTCCTCCCCGCTCCGCTGCCCGCCCAGCACGCTCGACCCCAGCCCGTTGACCATCGCCAGCAACCCGGCGGCCGCCGTCTGCGCATCGCGCTCCGCCGCGACCTCCCCCGCCTCCTGGGCCGCGCGGATCTGCTTCGCGAGGAAGCCCTCCAGCAGCGCCGGCTGCGCCGCGCCGTGCTTCTCCAGGGTGTCGGGGTCGCTCAGCACCAGCGCGTAGTAGGCGGCGTAGGTCCTGGTGATCCGGCGGCTCTCCGGGTCGGTGGGCAGGATGCACGACAGCACGGCCGTCACGGTGCCGCGCGGGGTGGGCGGGGAGCCCGCGGCGGTGATCCAGCGTTCCATCCGGGCCTGCAACTGGGCGCCGAGCCGGGCCAGCGCGTCCAGCAGCAGGCCCTGCTTGGTCTCGAAGTAGTACTGCACCAGGCGCAGCGAGACGCCGGCCTCCGCGGCGACCGCGCGCATGCTCGCCGACTGGAGTCCCTGGGTGTCGGCGATGCGCAGCAGCGCCTCGGCGATCTGGCGCCGGCGTTCCTCGTGATCGACCTGCACGCGCTCGACCTCCCTCTCGTGGTACACCCGTATCATGCCGTGGTACACATGTATCATGCGAATCAGCCAGTTCAAGAACGCCCGCGCCGAGGACCGGTTCCGAGCCGCCTACGAGCGCGCGCTCGCGGAGCTGTGGCCGACGGAGCGCATCGCGCTCGACCTCCCGACCGCCTTCGGCACCACGCGCGTCTACCGGGCCGGGCCGCCCGGCGGCGAGCCGATCGTGCTGCTGCCCGGCTCCGGCGGGAACGCATTGATGTGGCACCGGTACATCGAGGCGCTGACCCGCCACCGCCCGGTCTACGCCGTCGACACCGTCGGCGAGCCCGGCGCCAGCGTGCAGACCGCCCCGATCGCGGACGGCCGGGACGGCGCCGCCTGGCTGGACGAACTCCTCGCCGCGCTGGAGCTGCCGGCCGCGCACCTGGTCGGCTGCTCGTACGGCGGCTGGCTGGCCTTCAGCCACCACCTGCACCACCCCGGACGGGCGGCCTCTCTCACCCTGGTGGACCCGGCCGGCCTCGCCGACTACGGCCTGCGGTTCTACGCCTGGCTGATCGCCGGCGGTCTCGCCTCGGCCGCGCCGCGCCCGCTGCGGCCGGGGCTGGCGCGCCTGGTCGGCAACAGCGCGATCCTGGAGAGCGAGCTGATGCGCCTGATGCGCGCCTCGGTCGGCTTCCGCCGCGCGCTGCCGGCGCCGCCGGTCTTCTCCGACGAGGAGCTGCGCCGCCTGACCGTCCCCGCGCTCTTCCTGCTCGGCGGGCGCAGCGCCATGCACGACTCGCGCGAGGTCGCCGCCCGCCTCGCCGCGCTCGTGCCCTCGGCCCGGGTGGAGATCGTGCCCGACGCCGGCCACGCACTGCCGACCGACCAGCCGGCCCTGGTGGCGGACCGCATCCTCCACGGCCACCCATCGGCAAACCGATTGACCGACCGTCCTCCAAGGTGATCGGCTCACCCCATGGACACCCGCGCGCCCGACGAACCCCTTCCCCGTGAGGCGGTCGTCCTCCTGGAAGCCCTGCTCCGGGAGGACACCCCCGCCTTCCGGGCCCTGCGCGCGCAGATCCCGCACCTGCGCGTCACCGGGCGCTGCGGGTGCCCCTGCCCGAGCATCGACGTCGCCGTCCCCGACCCGGACGCCGTCCCGCCCGCGCCCGCCGGCACCGCCACGCCCGCCGCCGAGGCCACCGTGCTCGACGCCGCCGGTGAGCCGATCGGCGGCGCCATGGTCTTCGTCTCCGGCGGGTACCTCTCCCTGCTGGAGATCTACTTCTGGTCGGACGAGCCGATCACCACCTTCCCCTCGCCCGACCGGCTCCAGTGGTGAGCGGCACGGCGCCACCTAGGACGACTGCTCAGCGCGGCTCGCCGAACCAGTGCCGCAGCGCCGCCGCCGGGTCGCCGTTCTCGGCGGCGCCGTCCGCGCCCTTGGCGTCGCCCGCCCAGCAGACGTAGCCGTCCGGGCGGACCAGCATCGGCTCACCCTGACCCTCCTGTCCCAGGAGTCCCGCCCGTCCCACCCGGTCCACCCGGTCCGCCCAGGGAGCGGCGACCTCGGCGAACGCATCCTCCGGGTCCACCAGCACGCCGCGCCCGGAGCGCAGCAGTTCGTGCAGCCGCGAGGGGCCGAGCGGCAGGTCGGGCGCGGGCAGGCCGACCAGCGGGTGGGCCTCGGCGCCCGGGACCGGGTAGCGCAGCGCCATGCCGGACATCAGGTCGGCCAACTGCGCCTGCACGGCGGGGATCCGGGTCAGCTCCCGGAAGATGTCCCGGGTCGCCAGCACCTCCGGATCGCGCGTCCCGGACCAGTCCATCAGCAGGCTCTGCGCCCGGACGTTGCGCAGCACGGCGGCCCCGGCCGGGTGCCGTTCCGCGTGGTAGCTGTCGAGCAGCTGCGGCTGCGCCCAGCCGTGCACGGCGGCGGCGAGCTTCCAGCCGAGGTTGAGCGCGTCCTGCATGCCGGTGTTCATGCCCTGGGCGCCGAGCGGGAGATGGACGTGCGCGGCGTCGCCCGCCAGGAACACCCGCCCGTGCCGGTACTGCGCGACCTGCCGGGAGGCGTTGGTGATCCGGCGGGCGTAGCGCAGCTCCAGCAGTTCCAGCCGGGTGCCGAAGACCGTGTCCAGCCCCTCGCGGATCTCGGCCTCGCCGACCGGGGTCTCGCGCGGCAGTGAGCGGCCCGGTCCGCCGAGCACCAGCCGGCGCAGCGGCCGGCCCTGCGCGTCCGTCCCGATCGGGAAGAGCGCCGCCCAGTGCCCGTCCTCCTTCCAGGTGTGCGAGGTGGCCGGCTCCTCGCCGCCGAGTCGCACATCGGCCGCGACGATCGTCAACCTTCCTGGCTCGCCAGGGAATTCAGCCTTCAGAAGCGAGCGCACGGTGCTGTGAGCGCCGTCGGCGGCGACCAGGTGGCGGGAGCGGAGGGCGCTGCCGTCCGCAAACATGGCCGTCACGCCCTCGCCGTCCTGGTCGAGCCCGATCAGTTCCCGGCCGCGCCGGACCCGGACCCCGTAGGCGGTCTCCAGGTGCCGCTCGAAGAACTCCTCGATCACCACCTGCGGCACCGACCGCCACGACAGCCGGCGCCGCTCGGCCTGCGACGGGAGCGGGATGCCGGCGAAGTGGCCGACGGCGGAGGGGTGTTCGCCGGTGGCCAGCAGCGGCTCCAGCAAGCCGCGCTGGTCCAGCGCCTCCAGGGTGCGGGCCTGCACGCCGCCCGCCTTGGACAGTTCGCCGCGCTCCGTGAGCCGGTCGGCCAGCACGGTCGAAACCCCGGCCAGCAGCAGTTCGTTGGCCAGCGTCATGCCGGTCGGTCCGGCGCCGACGATGAGGACGTCGGTGGTGTCCATGGGTTTCTCCTCGGGTTGCTCGCTCTGTCGATCGCGACGCCACCCACGCTCCGCCCACCGGCCTCCCCGAGCCATCGACAGTCCCGATTGCGTCGGAATCCGACACCTCCTACCCTCGGGCCAGTGGAATCCGACTCCCGCTACGACGACCTGGACCGCCGGCTCGTGCACGCCCTGCAGCTCGACGGGCGGGCGCCGTTCAGCACCATCGCCGAGGTGCTGGGCGTCTCGGACCGCACCGTCGCCCGCCGCTACGCCCGGCTGCGGTCGGCCGGGGCGGTGCGCGTGGTGGGCGGCGTGGACCCGACCGTGCTCGGCGCCGTCCTCTGGATGGTCCGGGTGCGCTGCACGCCCGCCGCCTCGCTGCCGGTCGCCGAGGCGCTGGCCCGGCGGCCCGACACCTCCTGGGTGAGCCTCAGTTCCGGCGGCACCGAGATCACCTGCGTGGTCCGCACCGAGAGCGCGGCGGACAGCGAGGCCCTGCTGCTCACCACCCTCCCCCGCACCCCGCGCGTGGAGCGCGTGACCGCGCACTCCGTGCTGCACGCCTTCTACGGCGGGCCGGACAGCCTGATCGGCAAACTCGGTGCCCTGGACCGGGAGTCCGTGGAACGCCTGCGCCCGCCCCGGCCGCCGGCCGTCACCACCACGGCCCGGCTCGACGACGGCGACCGCCGGCTCCTCGCCCTGCTGGCCGCCGACGGGCGGGCCGGCTTCGAGGAGTTGGCGTCCGCGACGGGCTGGTCCCCGACCACGGTCCGGCGCCGGATGGCCGAACTGCGCGAGCAGGGCGTGCTCTACCTCGAACTCGACGTCGACTGGCGGATGTTCGGCCTCACCGCCCGCACCCTGCTCTGGCTCTCCGTCGCGCCCGCCCACCTCACGCAGGCCGGGCACGCCCTGGCCGCGCACCCGGAGATCGCCTTCGCGGCCGCCACCACGGGCACCACCAACCTCTATGCCAGCGTGGTCTGTTCGGACCAGCGGGCGCTCTACCGCTACCTGACCACCCGGGTCGCCGCCCTGCCCGCCATCACCCACATCGAGACGGCGCCGGTGATCCGCACCGTCAAGCAGGCGGCGAACCGGCTGTGACCAGCGCCTCCGCCAGGAACCGCAGAATCTCCGCCTGCGCGGCCACGGCCTGCGGCTCCACACCGGGCAGGGTGAGGAAGGCGTGCTTCGCGCCCGGGTACTCGGAGAGCCGCACCGGCGTGCCCGCCGCCCTCAACTCCTCGGCGTAGCGGCGTCCGTGGTCGGCGACCGCGTCCTGCGTGGGCACCACGAGCAGCGCCGGAGCCAGCCCGCCCAGCTCCTCCGCGTACAGCGGCGACAGCGCCCGGGCATCGCCGCCCGCCGGCACCGCGTGGCGCTGGATGAACCGCAGCACGGGCAGGACAGGGCTCGGGCTGTGGCCGAACTCCACGACTGACGGATAGTCGGCCATTGTCTCCGTCACGTCGACCACGGGGTTGACCAGGACCTGCGCCCTCAACTCCAGTCCGGCGGAGCGCGCCCGCAGCGCCGTCAGGGCGGTGATCAGCCCACCGAAGCTCTCGCCGAAGACGGCGATCCGCGCCGGGTCGACGCCCCACCGCTCGGCATGCCGCACCAGGTGCTCGAGCACCTCCCAGCCGTCGTCGGCGGCGTGCCGGATCAGGTCGGCGGGGGCGAGCAGGCGGTGCTCGACCGAGACGACGACCGCCGGCAGCCGGGCGGCGAGATGGCTGCTGGTCCAGTCGCACTGGGTGGCGGTGCCGACGAAGGCGCCGCCGTGCACGTGGACCACCAGCGGCAGCGCCGCCGCGCCCGGCTCGGCGAGCGCCGGCCGGTAGACCCGGACCGGGACCTCACGGTCCGGCAGGGCGATCGCCTGCCACTCGATCAGGGCCCCCGGGTCCGGCTCGCCGAGCACCGCCCGCGCCGCCGCGGACGCCCGGAAGCGGTTCTCCGCCTCGCGGTAGACGAGCAGTTCCTCGGTGGTGACCGTCTCCAGGTCCGGCTCCGGCGGGCGTGCCGCCGTGCTGAGCTCGCTCATGTTCCGTGCTCCCCCTCCCGGCCTGTCGCCGGGTGTCATCGCGCTCGGACAGTGCCTTGCACCCCATTATGCGCGCACCGCGTGCAACAGCAAGTGCATGAGCTAGGCTGAACCCGAAAGGCAGCTGGGAGGAGCAAGATGACTGGCCGTAGGCGATGGTCGACCGACGAGATCCTGGAGGCGGCCGCAACCCTGCTGCGCACGGGCGACGCCGAGTCCTTCAGCGTGCGCAAGCTCGCCACGGCGCTGGGGACCGACTCCTCCAGCCTCTACCGGCACTTCCGCAACAAGACCGAGCTCCTGCGCGCGGTCGCCGACCGGGTCCTGCTCGCCACCATGACCGGCCACCACCCCACCGGCGACTGGCGGCACCGCATCACCGCCCTGGCCCTGCACCTACGCGAGGCCTTCGGCGAGCAGCCCCAACTCGCCGCGATCTGGGGCCGCTACGGCTCCGGCGGCGCCGGCTCCCGCCTGGCCATGGAGGAAATGCTCCAGGCCCTGCGCGCCTCCGGCCTCCCCGACCAGGAGATCCCGGTCCACTACCACCGCCTGGTGATCCTGCTCGTCGCCCTGATCACCTCCGAGGCCGGCCTGAGCAGCATCACCCCCGCGGAGTTCACCCAGGGCACCGAACAGTTCCGCGTCGCCGTCCTCGGCGCCGACCCGGCCCACTTCCCGGCCCTGTCCCACTTCGCCCGCGAGATCCGCCCGATGGGCGCGGACCGCGAGGCCGCCTTCGCGGACATCCTCACGGCCCACCTCAACGACCTCGCGGCGCGGATTCCCGGCTAGTGCCGCATCAGGCAACGTTCGCCCTGCTGATGACCTCGCGTAGGCGCTGATCAGCGGCGTGCTTGTTCCGCCAGATGATGTAGCGGCGGA
>NZ_JBIAGU010000056.1:0-25396 GCF_042869935.1 Kitasatospora sp. NPDC006697 | reverse complement strand
CACCACAACCCCGGGTACTCCGCGCGCCGCGGGGGCTGCGTGGGGGCCGGGGGGGCGGGGGGGGGCCCCCCCACCGGGGGCGCCCCCCCCCCCGCGGGGGGGGGGGCCCCCGGGGGGGGGGGCCCCCACGCCGATCGCGTGCCTCAGGCTCGGTCCCGGCCGACGCCCAGTGCCGACAGGAGAACGTCCGGGTCGGCGACGATGCCGGCCAGCACCGTCAGGTACTCCTCCACGGCCTTGGTGACGGTCCCCCGGTCGTACCGGGCGACCGGGAAGTCCAGGATGCCGGTGATCCCGCCCGGCTCGCCGTCCCCGGCCCAGTGCTCGGTCAGCGTCAGGTCCAGATCGAGCTTGGCGGCCACCCCGGGCACGATCTCCGTGCGCACCTCCAGGCCGGGCGCGCTGAAGGCGAGCGGCGCATGGTGCTCCAGCGCGAACCCGACCTGGAAGAACGGGTTCCGGGTGGCCGATCGGGGCGGGTTGAGGTCCTGCACCACCTGGTCGAAGGGCAGGTCCTGGTTCCGGAAGGCCGCGACGTCAGTGTCCCGCACCTGCTGGAGGAACCGGCGGAACGGGACGTCCTGCGACAGGTCCGACCGGAGGACGAGGGTGTTGGTGACGAATCCCACCAGCTCGTCGAAGGCTTCGTCCGGCCGGCCGGCCACCGGGGTGCCGATCGGGAGGTCGGTGCCCGCGCCGAGCCGCGCGAGCAGCACCGCGTAGCCCGCATGCAGCACCATGAAGAGCGTCGTGCCCGTCTCCCGCGCGACGCGGGCCAGGCCGCGGTGGAGTTCGCGGTCCACGGACACCGGGACCGTTCCGCTCCCGGAGGCGGCCGTGGCCGCTCCCGGGAGGTCGGGCGGGAGCGTCACCTCGGTCGGCAGGTCCGCCAGTTCCCGGCGCCAGTGGTCCAGCTGACGGCCGGCCGTCGAGTCCGGGTCGGCCGGATCGCCGAGCACCGCCAGCTGCCAGACGGTGTAGTCCGCGTACTGCAGCGGCTCGCCGCCCGTCCACCGGGGCGCCTGCCCGGTGCGGCGGGCGTCATACGCGGCGGCGAGGTCCGTCAGCATCGGTGCGATGGACCCGCCGTCGCTGACGATGTGGTGCATCAGCAGCAGCAGCACGTGCTCCTGCGGGCCGACCTCGACCAGGTGGGCCCGGAGCAGCGGTCCCTCGTCCAGCCGGAAGACGTGCGCCACGTAGCCGGCCAGCAGGTCCGCGAGGCCACCCTCGCCGCACCGGGCCCGCCGCAGTTCGACCTGTGCCTCCGGTGCGGCGAGGGTGTGCTGGTACGGCTCGCCGAGGTGGTCGGGGAAGACCGTGCGCAGCGCCTCGTGCCGCCCGATCACGTCGTTGAGCGCGTGGCCCAGGGCCTCCGCGTCCAGCTCGCCCCGCAGCCGCAGGCCCAGCGGCACGTTGTAGGAGGCACTCGGTCCCTGGATCTGGTCGAGCATCCACAGGCGCAGCTGAGCAGGCGCCAGGGGCAGCGGGTCGGGGCGGGGCACGCCCCGCTGCGGCACGAGCCGGGTCCGCCGGGTCGCCTGCCGGATCAGGGCGTCGAGTTCCGCCACGGTCGGCGCGCGGAAGACCGAGCTGAGGTCCAGCTCGACGTCGAAGAGCTTGCGGACCTGGCCGGCCACCCGGACGGCCATCAGCGACTGACCGCCGAGGTCGAAGAAGTCCTCGTGGATGCCGACCGATTCGACGCCCAGGATGTCGGCGAAGATCCCGCAGAGGACCTGCTGGTCGGCGGTGATCGGCTGTGCGGGGCCGGTCCGCGGGGCGGTCCGGGCGGGTTCCTCGGCCGGGTGGCGGGGAGCGAACTCGATCCAGCCGTCGGCGCGCCGGCGCGCGGTGAGCCCGGTGGGCCCGGCCGGGAGGTGGAGTTCGCCGAGCACCCCGGGCGGCGCCAGGCGGTGCTCGGAGTCCAGGATCCGGATCGCCCGGCCGCTCCCGCCCGAGGGGGCGTAGCGGATCCGCCGTCCGGGACGCTCGTCCAGGAGTGCGACCAGGGTGTCGACCGGGGGCAGTTCGCCCTCGATGGCCAGGTCGCGCGGGTCCGCCGACGGGGCGCCCTGCCCGACGGCTTCGGCCGGTACCTCGCCGAGCAGCAGCGGCCGTTCCCGGTCCAGCACGAGGTCGGGGTCGCGGATCCGGGCACCGGGGTCGGCGGCCAGCGCCGTCAGCAGGACGAGGAACCGCTCGGCGACCGCCTGCGCGGACCGCTCGTCCCAGAGGTCGGCGGCGTAGATCAGGTGGCCCTTGACGCCGGCCGGGCTGCCGTCCGGCGCCCAGGTCTCGGCCAGGTCGAGGTTCAGGTCGAACTTGGCCGAGTGGAGGTCGATGCTCCCCACCTGCTCCATCTCCACGGACAGCCCGGGGAAGCGCGGTTCGGCGGGCTCGAAGCTCTGGACGACCAGCATCGTCTGGAACAGCGGGTGCCGCCCGGGCCGGCGCTCGGGGGACACCGCGTGCACGACCTGCTCGAACGGGACGTCCTGGTGGTCGAACGCGTCCAGGTCGAAGTCCCGTACCCGCGCGATGAGTTCCCGGAAGTCGGGATTGCCGGACAGATCGGTCCGCAGCGCCAGGGTGTTGACGAAGAATCCGACCAGCTCGTCGAGCGACCGGTCCACCCGGCCCGCGGCGACGGTGCCCACGGGGATGTCCTCACCCGCTCCCAGCCGGTGCCAGAGCGCGGCCAGTGCCGCGTGCACGACCATGAACAGGGTGGCACCGCACTCCTGGGCGATCTCCCGCAGCCGGCGGTGCAGTTCGGCGTCCGTGGCAACGGGGACGGCGCCTCCCCGGTAGCCGGCGCGCTCCGGCCGGTCCCGGTCCGCCGGCAGCGTGAGTTCCACCGGCAGGCCCGCCAGCGCCGAGCGCCAGAAGTCCAGTTGACCGGACATCAGCGAGGACGGGTCCTCGGCCGAGCCCAGCACCTCGCGCTGCCACTGGGCGAAGTCGCCGAACTGCACCGGCAGCGGCTCCCAGTCGGGTTGCGCCCCCGCCCGGCGGGCCGCGTAGGCCTGGGCGAGGTCGCGCATCAGCGGACGCACCGACCAGCCGTCCACCACGATGTGGTGGAGCACCAGCTGGAGCACGTGCCGCTGCTCCGAGACCCTGAACAGGGTGACCCTGACCGGTGGTTCGCGGGCCAGGTCGAACACTCGCCGGCAGTCCGCCGCCAGTTTCCCGGCGTCCTCGCCGGGCAGCTCCGCCACCCGCAGCCGGACCGAGTCGACGGCTTCGACGCTCTGGTACGGCGTGTCGTCCTCGGCCGGGAAGCTCGTCCGCAGCGCCTCGTGCCGCGCGACCACGTCCGACACCGCCGCGTCCAGCGCCGCCACGTCCAGCGGTCCGGCGATCCTGGCCCGGACGACGGTGTTGTAGGTCCATCCGGTGCGCTCGAAGCGGTCCAGCAGCCAGAGCCGGTGCTGGCCGAACGAAACAGGAATCACAGGTGCCCTCCCGGTGTCGGCGTCCGCGCCGTTTCCTCCGAAGCTAGGTGGCGGGTTACCCGAAAGCGGCACTCCGTGCGGCAGGAGTGCGGCGAAACTCCCCGCCGCTGGGGCAGCTTCGGCACTCCCCCGGACCGGCGGCGGACATCGCGGAGATGATCCCGATGAATCCGCCGCGGACGAACCCGGAAGGACGTCATGCAACCCCAGCAGCTGCCCGAGGTCCTGGACCTGACGAGCGAACTCTTCCACGTCGACCAGTACGCGACCTACCGGGACGTTCTCGAGCAACGGCCGGTCACCAGGGTGCGCTTCCACGACGGCACCTTCGTCTGGCTGGTCAGCCGGCACGACGACGTGCGGGCCGCGCTGGGCGACGCGCGGCTCAGCAACGATCCCGCGAAGAACACGGCCCTCGACCTCGCGGCGGCCAAGCGCATCCCGGCGGACGTCGCGGAGTACTTCCACCGGAACATGTTCCGCAGCGACGAGCCGGATCACGGGCGGCTGCGGAAGTTCGTCTCCGGGGAGTTCACCATGCGGCGCATCAACGCGCTGCGGCCGCGCATCCGGGAGATCACCGGGGAGCTGCTGGACGGCTTCGCCGGCGACCGCCGCGCCGATCTGGTGAACGCCTTCGCCTACCCGCTCTCGCTGACCGTCATCTGCGAACTGCTGGGCGTGCCCGAGGAGGACCGCGAGGACTTCCGGACCTGGGCCCGGCACGTCGTGGTCAGCAACCCGGCGCTCCAGGAACGCCACGCCTCCTCGTACCGCGACCTCTTCCGGCTGGTCCGCGGCCTGGTCCGCCGCCGGCAGGCGGAGCCCGGCCCGGACCTGCTGTCGGCGCTGGTCGGGGTGCGCGACTCCGGGGACCGGCTCTCCGAGGCCGAGGTGGTCTCCATGGTGTTCCTGCTGCTGGAGGCGGGCGTCGAGACCACGGTGAACATGCTCGGCACGGGGGCCTTCCTGCTGCTGAGCCACCCTGAGCAGCTCGCCCGGATCCGTGCCGACGGCGATCTCATGGCCCCGGCCGTGGAGGAGGTCCTGCGGTACATGGCGCCGATCGAGATCGCGACCCGGCACGCACTGGAGCCGCTCGAGATCGGCGGTGTGCGGATCGCCGCGCACAGCACCGTCATGCTCAACCTGGCCGCCGCCAACCGGGATCCGGCCCGGTTCGCGGACCCGCAGTCCTTCCGGATCACCCGGCGGGAGGGCAGCCACCTGGCCTTCGGGCACGGCATCCACTTCTGCCTCGGCGCCGCTCTGGCCCGGGCCGAGGCGGACACCGCCTTCACCCTGCTGCTGAGCCGCCTACCCGGCCTCGAACTGGCCGTCCACACCGAGGAGCTGATTTGGCGTCAGGCCTTCCTGCGCGGCCCGGTCCGCCTTCCGGTCAGCTGGCGGTGACCGGGTCCCCGGGCGGCACCGAGCTGCCGCCAGGCCGCCGCCGACTCTGCCGGTCCGGCTCCGCGCGGACTCCTACGGTCGTGAGGCGTCGTACCCGACCGCAGGCCCGAGACACCCGAGGTGTGAATCCATGAGCGCTCTCTTCGACGATGCGGACGGCGAGTTCCTCGTCCTGGTGAACGGGGAGCGGCAGCACTCCCTGTGGCCCGCAGGCATCGACGTGCCCGCGGGGTGGGAGCGGACGCACGGCCCGGACACCCGGCAGAACTGCCTCGACCACGTCGAGCGCCACTGGACCGACCTGCGCCCGGCCTCACTGGTCGCGGCCGTCGAGCGGGCCGCGGCGGACCCGGCGTGACCGACGCCGCCACGGTCCTCGCGCTGGAGTTCAAGGGCGTCGGCGAGCGGGCGGACTTCGCCTTCCTCCGCCAGTCCGGCGGCCCGGCCGAACTTCTGCGCGTCGACCCCCTGGTGCACCACCTCGACCGGCCGCTCACCCTCGCCGAGCACGCCCGGCTGCTCGGCGGCCATCGGTCCGGGCCGCCCGCGCTGGTGCTGGCGTACTGCGGCACCGCCGCGCTCGCCCTGCACGTCGCCGCGTTGACCGGCGCGCCCTCGGTGCTGGTGGACCCGTACCCGGTGACGGCCGAGGACATGCGCCGGGACTTCGCCGGGCTCTGCGCCTCGGCGGGCGTCGAGCCGGCCGGCCAGGTGCTCGCCGCCGAGCCCGACCCGGCCGCCTGGGCCGCCGAACTGTGGCGTGCGCGCGACGGGATGGCGGCCGAGCACGGCGGTGACGAGGTCGCCTACGAGCTGGTCGACGACATGCTGGACCGCTACCGCTCCTGGCTGCGCTTCCTCCAGGCCAGCCGGTGCGCCGAGCCGGCCACGACCGCCGCACCGGTGGTCGCGATCACGGCCAGGCCGGAGCCCCGGCTGGAGCTGCTGCTCGCCGACCCGTCCCGCGCCGAGCTGCACCGGGTCGGGCCGCACCGGACCGGGGCCGCGATCGCGCTGCTCGACTCGCCGGAGGTCCGCCGCCTGCTGACCGAACTGGTCGACCGGTACGCCCCGCGGGCCGCCGGACCACACGAAGGAGCGTGAGCCCTTGCAACGCGTCCCGGAAACCGGCGCCGGCACCCTGCACGCCCTGATCGAGGCGGCGGCCGCCCGGGTACCCGATGCGGTCGCCGTCAGCGCGCCCGACGAGTCGGTGGGTTACGCCCGCCTGGTGGCCCGGGCCCAGCGGCTCGGCCGGGACCTGGTCCGGGCCGGCGCCCGGCCGGACACCTTCGTCGGGGTCGCCGTGGACCGCTCCGCGCAGGCCGTGGTCGCCCTGCTCGGCGTCCTGTTCGCCGGCGCCGCGTACGTGCCCATCGCCACCGACCTGCCAGCGGAGCGGGTCCGGCAGATCGCCTCCGACGCGCGGCTGCGGCTGGTGACCGGCGTGGACGCCTCCGTGGCCGAGGCGGCGGGCGCGGTCTTCGTCCCGGTCGACGGCCCGTCGGGTGCCGCCGGGGCGGAGGCGTTCCAGCCGCCCCGGATCCATCCCGACCAGGCGGCCTACGCGATCTTCACCTCGGGTTCCACCGGACGCCCCAAGGGGGTGGTGATCTCCCACCGGTCGGTGGTCGGATCGACCACGGCCCGGTTCGGCGTCTACCCGGAGCCCTCCGCCTACGCCGTACTCGCGCCGCTCTCCATCGACGCGGCGGCCGCGGGGCTCTACCACACCCTCGCGCTGGGCGGCCGGGTGGTGCTGCCCGGCGAGGAGGAGATCCGCGACCCGCAGCTGCTGGCCGACCTCCTGACGGCCCAGCGGATCAGCCACCTGGACGGACTGCCCTCGCAGTACGCCGCGCTGCTGGGCTTCCACCCGGCGGCCGCCGCGGGGCTGCGCTGCGTCATCCTCGGCGGCGAGGCGCTGCCCCATCCGCTGCTCCGGCAGCACCTCGCCGAGGTGCCGCAGGTCGAGCTGCACAACGAGTACGGCCCGACCGAGAGCACCGTCTGGGCCACCACGCACCGGTGTACCGGCGCCGACACCGGCCCGCGGCTGCCGATCGGCACCGCGGTCGCGGGCCTGCGTGCCGAAGTCCTCACCGACGGGCTCGAACCGGCCGCGCCCGGCGAGACCGGTGAGATCTGGCTCTCCGGCCCCGGCCTGGCCCGCGGCTACCTGGCGCGGGCCGCGCTGACCGCGGAGCGCTTCACCGCCTGCCCCGATCCGCGCCGCCCCGGCGAGCGGATGTACCGCACCGGGGACCTGGGGCACATCGACCGGGCGGGCCGGCTGGTCTACCACGGCCGCTCCGACCACCTGGTCAAGGTGCGCGGCCACCGCGTCGAACTCGGCGAGATCGAGGCCCGGCTGCTGGCCCACCCCGAGGTGCTCGACGCCGTCGTGGTCCCGCACAGCGGCCTCACCGGCGTCCGACTGGTGGCCGTGACGGTGCTCGCCCCAGCGGCCGCTGCGGGCGCCGGCGAGCTGTCGGCCTTCGCCGCGCGCCGGCTGCCCGCCTACATGCTGCCCGCCCTGTGGCGCCGGGTCGACGCGCTGCCGCTGACCGCGGGCGGCAAGGTCGACCGGCTGCGGCTGCAGGCCGAGGCGACCACCGTGGGTTCGGCGCTGCGCGCCTGATCCACCGACCATCTGGACAGTCCCACCGGGCCGACCCGGGCCCGTCCGGGACGCGGACCGAAGAAGTGGAGTCCCACCCGCATGAACGACCGTGCCGAGGACCTGAACCCGGACCCGCTGGACGGGGCGCAGCCGAGCGGCGTGGACAGCGATGTTCCCGCGCTGGTGCTGTCCCTCGCCAACGAATTGCTGGAGCGCACCGACGTGGACCCGGCCGAGGACTTCTTCCGGACCGGGGGCGACAGCATCCTGGCGATGCACCTGGTCGGCCACCTGTCCCGCCGGACCGGACTGCGGCTGCGCGTGTCGCTGCTCTTCAACCACCCGGTGCTGTCGGACTTCGCCGAGCAGGTCGAGCAGCAGCGGGCACGGCAGCGGGCGGGGGCCGACGCCGGGCCCACCGGTCCGCTGGCCGCCGCGCTGAGCGCTGCGAAGGGTGCCGCCAGTGCGACGTGAGCTGGAGCCGAGCCAGGCGGCCGTGGTCGCCTCGGTCAACGACGTGCTCGACGGACTCGGCCCGGACGCCGACTTCCGGGCGGCCTTCGCCGCGCTCGGCGCCGAACGGCTGCTGGCGGTGCACTACCCCGCCGAGTTCGGCGGCCGGGGTCTCAGCCTGGCCCACCACGCGGCGGTGTCGGAGTGCCTGGGCCTGCGGGGCCTGCCGGACGTGGCCCATCTGATCACCGTTCAGGGCGTCGGCTGCCCGCTGCTGGTCTTCGGCACCGCGGCCCAGCGCCGGCGCTGGCTGCCCGAGATCGCCGCCGGCCGGCTGCTCGCCAGCCTGCTGCTCTCCGAGCAGGGGGCCGGCAGCGACCTGACCCGCATCACGACCACGGCGGTGCCCTGTGCGGACGGCTGGGAGATCAGCGGCCGCAAGTCCTGGAGCCTGCTGACCCCGTGGTCCGGGATCGCGCTCTGCTCGGTGCGCACCGGGCAGGACGGCAGCCGGTACGACGGCATCTCGCTCTTCCTGGTCGACCTGGGCGATCCCGGGGTGCGGATCGAACCGGCCCCGCGCGCCGCGGGCGAGCCCTACTACACGGTGACCCTGGACCGGGTGCACGTGACCGCTGACGCGCTTGTCGGCGAGCTGCACCGGGGCTGGGCGCTGCTGCCCACGGTGATCGGCTTCGAGCGGGGCGGCTTCGACTACCTCACCCGCGCGCAGTCCTGGCTGGCCGCCGCCGGCGCGGCCTTCACCGACCTGCCCGCCGCCGACCGCGAGCCGCTGGCCGGGGAGTTCGTGCGCTGCGAACTCCTGGTCGAGAACGCCCGGGCGCTCGCCTACCACGCCGCGGCCGACGCCGACGGCCTGGAGTCGGACGAGATCGTCACCGCCTACGCGAAGCTCGCCAGCGGCCTGGCCGCGCAGGCCGTCACCCGGTGGGCCGCCGAGGAGTTGCTCGGCGCCGGCCCGGACGGCCCGCACCGGGCGGCGCTGCGCGCGGCGGTGGCCGAGGCGCCGGAGCTGACCGTCTCGGGTGGCGCGCAGGAACTCCAACTCGACCTCATTGCGGGAGACCTCGTGATCGGCAGGACCATCCGGTGAACCTCGGACTGGACGGCGCACAGCGGCAACTGGTCGACGCCGTCGCGAAGAGCGAGGCGGCGGCGGCCCCCGGGGCCTCGGGCTGGGAGGTCTTCGACGCCCTCGGCCTGGCGGACCTCCTGGTGCCGGAGCCGGGCGGCCGCCCGCTCCTGGGCACCCTGGAATGGTGCCTGGTACTGGAGGAGTTGGGCGCGGGCTGCCGCTCGCACGCGGAGATCCGGTCGGTCCGCACCTTCCTCGACGTCTTCGCGGCGGACGGGCGGCCGGCGGCGGCGGCGTTCCGGGCCTGGGCCGCCGGGCAGCGGGCCATGCCGGCGGCCGACGGCGTCCTGGTCCGGCGGACGGCCGGAGGCGGTTGGCGGATCGCCGCCGCGCTGCCGTCCATGTCCGGGGCACTGACCGGCCCCGTCGGGCTCGACCCGACCGCGGCCCGCGCGGTCGACGACCGCGAGCTGCTGGTACTCGCCGCCTACGCCTGCGGAGTGGCCCGGCAGTGCCTGGAGTCCGCGCAGCAGCGGGCCGGCCGGCGGGTGGTGGCCGGCCGACGGCTGCTGGAGCACCAGGGCACCGGGCACCGCATCGCGCGGTGTGCCGTCGACCTGACCCTCGCGCGAGTCGGGCTCTGGCGGGCAGCCCTGGGCGAGGACACCGGCGAGCGGGCCGGGCACCGCGCACCGGCGGCGGCAGCAGCCTGCCTGTCCGCGGCGCTGGACTGCGCGGACGCGGTGGTGCAGGTGTTCGGGGCGGCCGGCACCAGTGATCCGCACGTCGTGCGGCTGTTCCGCGCCGCCGGTGCGCTGCCGGGCGAGCTGGGCTCCCCGCGCCGGCTGTGGCACGAGGCCGGCGAGCGCCGGCTCGCGCTGCCGATCTGACAGGCCGTCGGGGGGGGGGGGCCCCCGGGGGGGGGGGGGGGGGCCCCCCCCCCGCGCCGGGGGGCGGGGGGGGGGGGGGGGGGGGGGGGGGGGGGGGGGGCGGGGGGGGGGCGGGGGGGGGGGGCGCCCCCGGGCGGGCGGGGCCCGGGGGCGGGCGCCCCCGGCCCCCCCCCCGCCCCCGCCGGGGGGGGGGGGGGGGCCCCCCGGGGGGGGCCCGGGGGCCCCCCCCCCCGACGGCCTGTCAGAGACCGGTGGCGTTCCCGGCGTGGCGCTTCGGCAGCGCCGCCGCGGGGGGCGCCTGGGCCACCCGATCAGCGAGCCCGGCGACCGTGGGTGCGTCGAAGACGTCGGCGACGGCCAGCTTCACCTGGAGCCGGTTGCGCACCCGGGCGGCCAGCCGGATGGCGAGCTGCGAGTTCCCGCCGAGGTGGAAGAAGTCGTCCTCCGGGCCGACCTGCTCGGGCGTCAGCTCCAGCAGTTCGGCGAAGAGTTCGCGCAGCGCGGCGGCCGCGGCGGGGGCGGGGGGCTCGGCGGTCATGTCGGTTCTCTCCCGGGGTCGGTCGGACGGACGGTGGAACGGGCGGGGATCAGTCGAGGACGGGCACGGGCACCCGCTCGGGGGTGAACGCGGAGGAGGTGATGCTCCGCCAGGCGGCCGGCGTCAGCAGGGACATCGCGGCGAAGGCGATCCAGAACGGCCCGGTGATGCCGAGGCCGCGGGCGACGAAGCCGCCGGCCAGCGCGCCGATGGCGCCGCCGCCCATGCTGAAGAGCATGTAGACGCTGTTGATCCGGCCCCGGAGCTCGGCGGGCGTGGCCCGCTGCCGGAGGGTGACGCCCAGCACGCCCCAGATCGCGGCGTGCGCGCCGAAGAGCACCATGGTCACCATGGCCACCCCCGGCGACCGGGTCAGCGCGAGCACCAGGTGGGTGAGCGTCTCCACGACCAGCCCGCACCGGAGCAGGGTGACCGAACCGAACCTGGCCATCAGCCGCCCGACCACGGCGGTACCGGCCAGGCCACCCACGGCCATCGTCGCCAGCAGGACGCCGTAGCCGACCCCGGTCAGTCCGAGGCGCTCGCGCGCGTACAGCACGTAGATCGCGTAGGTGCCGCCGTAGGTGAGGTTCATCAGGGCCATGGTCACCGCGAGCATCCGCAGCGCCTGGTGGTTCCACAGCCACCGGCATCCCTCGGCCATCTCCTGCCAGACCGACGGGCGCGGCGCCGGATCCGCCACCGGGGCGGCGGCCTCCTGTGGTCGGAGCCGCACGGAGAAAACCAGCAGCGAGCCGAGTGCGAAGCAGACCGCGTCCACGCCGAACGGCACGGCGGCCGCGACCGCGAAGAGCCAGCCGCCCAGCGGGGGGCCGCCGAACTGGCTGCAGGCCATTCGGACTCCGGAGAGGCCCGCGTTGGCCCGGGGCAACACGTCGTCGTCCACCACGGCCGGTAAGAACGCCTGGCCTGCGTTGTCGGACAGGGTGGCACCGGTACCGATCAGGAACACCGCCGCGAAGACGACGGGGACGGTCGCCCAGCCCTGCCAGACCAGCACGGCGAGTCCGCCCATCACCGCGGTGCGCAGGATGCTCACCGCGCCGATGATCATCCGGCGGTCGAGGCGGTCGACCAGCACGCCGCTGAAGAGCGAGAACAACAGCCAAGGCAGTTGCTGCGCGAACGCGGCCCCGGCGACGACGGCCGGGTCGTGGCTGATACTCGCCATCAGCAACGGGCCGGCCGCGACCGTGACCCCGTCCCCCAGGGCGGACGCTCCGGAAGCCAGCCAGAGTTTGGCGTAGCCACGATTGAAAAAGATATTCATGAAGATGTGATCATACTAGTCGAATCGCCACTAGGGGTGGGTTTCGGACAGCCGCCGCAGCGGGCTCCGGGCGGCGATTGCCATGTTTCGTAACGCTAGCCGCGGGGCTCCTGGCGCAGCGGCACTTTCTGCGGCAGTTGGAGCGGCAGCCATTCGCGGCCCACGATGTCCTGCCCCCACCCCACACTTGGCAAGCACATGATGATCAACATGACAAGTAGCGGTCCACGATTTGGACACTAGGGACACAGAGGATAGCGGCGCGGCCGGACCGGGAATACCAGCCCTTGCGCAGCCGGGAATGGCCGCATACCGTGACGGTGCGCGGACGGATCAGGTGACTTGCGCAGGGAGCGGTGGCAGGGGCAGGGGTTCAGGGCCGAGCGGGCAGCGCTGCGAATAGCGGGATTCCGCTGTTTCCTACAGGGGGCTGGTATTTGTCCGAGACTTTATCCGATCGCTTCTGACAAGTTTTTCGTAGATTACGCTGGCCCATCGACCAGCCGCCGCAACACAAACACTTCCTGCCTGTCATTGAGGTCCGGGACGCACTGAATCCGTCGCTTCGATTCGGTGCACAACGGGGCGCACAATATTTGGAGGCTGGCAAAAATCGTGGCTACTCACACATCGAATTCACGGTTCAGTGTCCTGTTGCGGAATGCTCGCAAGCGCGCGGGGATGACCCAGCGGCAGCTCGCGGAACTCTCCACCGTCAGCGTCCGGGCCATTCGCGACCTGGAGCTGGAGCACACCCAGGCGCCCCGCACCCAGACGATCGCGCTGCTGGCCGACGCCTTACGCCTGGGCACGGCCAGGCGGGCGGAACTGGAGGCGGCGGCCGGGCTGGCCACCAGAGAATGCCTCCTCGAACTCGCGACGCCGCCGGCCCCGCTGGGGTCGCTGGTCGGCCGGCAACGGGAGACGGACTCGCTGACCGGCCTCCTGGTCTCCTCCGGGCACCGATTGGTCAAAGTGGTCGGACTGCCCGGGGTGGGCAAGACCCGGCTGATCCAGAAGGTCGCGAGCGATCTGCACCGCAGCGGGCGGTTGCCCGTCATCTACCTCGACCGGGACGCGCCGGCCTCCGGCGCCCCGCAGGAGGCGGCCCGCGGGCTCGTCGCGCGGATCTCCGGACTGCTCAAGTGCGAGCCCGCGCTGGAAGCGGTCACGGATGCCATCGCCGCCAATGACGCCCTGCTCGTCGTGGACGGCGCGGACCTCGACGAGGACGGCGAGTTGGCGCTCCGTCTGCTGGTCCGCCGCTGCCCCGGACTGCGGGTGCTCTACGAGACCCGCGAAACCCCGCTGACATCGAGCGACACGGTATTCTCGGTGCCGCCGCTGGCCGTGCCCGACCGGGCACCGCAGGAGGCCCGGGCCAAGGCGCTCGCCGAATTCCCCTCGGTGCAGTTCATGGTCGCCCGCTGCGCGCAGCTCTACCCGGAAATCGGATTTGCCCAGTCCCTCGCCGCCATCGCCGACATCTGCCGGCATTTGGACGGCATTCCCTCCGCGCTCGAATCCGCCGCCTCCTGGTTGCTCGTCTACGAACCCGCCCAACTCCTGGACGTCGCCGCGCGATCGCCGCTGATGCTCACCTCCTCCTCGGCCTCCACCGGCGACAGCTCGCTGACCGCCTGGCTGCGGGCGACAGTGGCCTCGCTGTCGGCGGAGGACGCCGAAGCCCTGCGGGAGTTGGCCGAGGCCGGCGCGTGCACGCTGGAGGAGGTGGTCGGCGTGCTGCGCAGCACTCCGCCCGACGCGCTGCGCTCCATCCACGTGCTGTTCTCCCGCGGGCTGGTGCGGCGGGCCGGCGCGGCCGCGGATGACCGGCCGCGGTTCACGGTCCTCAACCTGGTGCGGCACCTGCTCCGGTGCGACGGCGAACCCGCGCGGAGCCGGGTGGAGCAGCACACCGCCTCCGGTCCGGCATAGCCGCACACAGACGAGAAGTGAGGGAGAGTATGAACGAGGACACACCACGGGACCGCGCTCCGTTGAGCTTCGCCCAGCACGGTGTCTGGTTCCTGGAGCGATTCGAGGGCCCGGGCCCGCAGTTCACCGTGCCGTACGCGGTGCGGCTGACGGGCCGACTGGACCGCGGTGCGCTGCGGGCGGCCGTGGACGACCTCGTCTCCCGGCACGGGGCGCTGCGCACCTGCTACCTGGAACTCGACGGCGTTCCCGTGCAGCAGGTGGTCGAGGCCCGGGTGGCGCTGCAGTTCGAGCGGGTCGGGGCGGGCGGACTCCCGGACCGGCTCCGCAGCCTGGTCGGCTACCGCTTCGACCTCGGCCGCGAGGTGCCGCTTCGGATCTGGCTGCTCCAGGTCTCGGCGGAGGACCACCTGCTGCTCTGGCTGACCCACCGGATCGCGCTGGACGCGGCCTCGTTGGGGCTGCTGGTCCGGGACCTGGGCACCGCCTACCGTGCGCGGCTCCGGGACGCCGCACCGCAGTGGCCGCAACTCCCGTCGGATTACCTGGACTTCGCGTGCTGGCAGCGCGATCTGACGGCAGCCGGGCCGCTCACCGCACGGGTGCGGGAGCGGGCGCGGGCCCTCGCGGGGATGCCGGACGAGCTGGGCCTGCCCTACGACCGCCCCCGGCCGGCGGCCCCGTCGCACCGCGGCGAGCGGCTCCGGTTCCGGGTCGGCGCCGAACCGCACCGCAGGCTCGTGCAGTTGGCCGCGGAACAGGACGG
Source organism: Kitasatospora sp. NPDC006697 (assembly GCF_042869935.1). Taxonomy (NCBI): domain Bacteria; kingdom Bacillati; phylum Actinomycetota; class Actinomycetes; order Kitasatosporales; family Streptomycetaceae; genus Kitasatospora; species Kitasatospora sp. NPDC006697. The sequence continues at coordinate 10,927 of NZ_JBIAGU010000056.1, read as the reverse complement.
CACCCTGTTCCAGGTGGTCCAGTCCGCGGTGGCGGTGCTGCTCCACAAGGTCGGCGGCGGCGAGGACATCCCGCTCGGCATCCTGGCCGAGGGCCGCCCCGAGGCGGTGCCGGCGGACCTGGCCGGCCTCTTCGCCAACCAGCTGGTCCTGCGCGCGGACCTCTCCGGCGACCCGGCCTTCGCGGAGCTGCTCGCCCGCGTGCGCCGGGCCGACCTCGAGGCCCGGGCCGCGCTCGACGTCCCGTTCGAACTCCTGGTGGCGGAGGTCGATCCGCCACGCTCGGTCTCCCGCCACCCGCTGTTCCAGGTCCTGCTGACCATGCCTCCGAGCCTCCCGCCGGTCGACCTGCCCGGCCTGGCGGCCCGGCCGCATCCGGTCCCGGACACCGCCGCCCGGTACGACCTCACGGTCGAGGTGGACGAGCACCACGGAGCGGACGGCGCGCCCGGCGGCATCGAGCTGTGCCTCGGCTACCGCACCGACCTGTTCGACCGGAGCACGGCACAGGAGCTGGGCGACCGCCTTCTCCGGGTGCTCACCGCCGCCGCCGAGGACCCCCGCCGCAGGCTCAGCCGGATCGACGTGCTCGCGCCCGCCGAACGGCACCGGCTGCTGGTCGAGTGGAACGACACCGCCTTCGAGGTTCCCCCCGTCACCCTGCCCGACCTGCTGGAGCGGCAGGCCGCCCGCACCCCCGGCCGGCCCGCCGTGCAGATGGGCGACACGGTGCTCAGCTACGCCGAACTCAACGCCCGGGCGAACCGGTTGGCCAGGTACCTGATCGCCCGTGGAGTCGGCCCGGAGGCGGTGGTCGCGCTGACCATGCCGCGCTCGGTCGACGCGATCGTGGCCCTCTGGGCGACCCTCAAGGCAGGCGGCGCCTACCTGCCGATCGACCCGAGCTACCCCGCTGAGCGCATCGACTACATGCGGGCGGACGCCGCGCCGGTGCTCACCCTCTCCGGTCCGGTCGCGACCGGCCACCTCCCGGCGACGGACCTCACCGACGCCGACCGCACCGCCCCGCTCCGGCCGGAGCACCCGGCCTACGTCATCTACACCTCCGGCTCCACCGGCAACCCCAAGGCGGTGGTCATGCCGGGCCGGTCGATGGTGAGCATGCTCGTCGGGTACCAGGACACCCTGACGCCGGGCCGGATGGCGCAGTTCTCCTCGCTGAGCTTCGACTCCTCCGCCTTCGAGATCCTCTTCGCCACCACCAGCGGCGGCTGCCTGGTGGTACCGCCCGAGGAGGTGCGGCACGACGCGGACCTGTTCGCCCGGTGGCTGGCCGACCACGACGTCCACGACATGACCCTGCCGAACCTCGTGCTCGACGCGCTCTGCGAGGTCGCCGAACGCACCGGCCTGGAGCTCCCGGAGCTGCGGATGGTCGCCCAGGGCGGTGAGGCCCTGACCCTCTCGCCCCGGCTCAGCACCTTCTTCGCCCCGCCGCGGCGCCGGCTCGACAACTACTACGGCCCCACTGAGACGCACCTGGCGATCGCCCACTCGTTCCCGCCGGAGGTGGCCGACTGGCCGGCGGAGCCCCTGCTCGGCCGGCCGACCGGCAACATGCGCGGATACGTGCTCGACCAGCGGCTGCAGCCCGTGCCGGTCGGGGTGGTCGGCGAACTCTTCCTGGCCGGCGAGCAGCTCTCGCGCGGCTACCTCAACCGCCCGCAGGCGACGGCCGCCCGCTTCGTCGCCAACCCGTTCGACGGGCCCGGCAGCCGGATGTACCGGACCGGCGACCTGGTGCGCTGGCGCGCCGACGGCCACCTCGTCTTCCTCGGACGGGTCGACCACCAGGTGAAGATCCGCGGCTTCCGGGTCGAGCTGGGCGAGATCGAAGCCGTCCTGCGCGGCCACCCGGGCGTCTCGCAGGCCGCCGTACTCGCCGTCGAGGACCGTCCCGGCACCAAGCGCCTCGTCGCCTACGTCGTCCCGGAGCGGGGGTCGCTCGACGTCGCCGAGCTGCGGGCCCGTGCCGCCGGGACGCTACCGGACTACATGGTGCCGTGGGCCTTCGTCCAACTCGACGAAATGCCGCTCACCCCCAACCGCAAGCTGGACCGTGAGGCCCTGCTCAGGCACACCCACCGCGACTCCGGCCCCCGCGCCCCCGGCACCGCCCTGGAGGAGCTGATCCGCGCGGCCTACGCCGACGTGCTCGCCGCCCCGGACGTGCGGATCGACGACGACTTCTTCCGGCTGGGCGGCAGCTCCCTCAACGCCCTCCGGCTGGTCAGCCGGATCGGCGCGGTGGCGGGCACCGAACCGCCGGTGCGGCTGCTGTTCGAGAACCCCACCCCGGCGGGGCTGGCCGCACTGCTCTCCCGAACCGGCGCCGTCCCGGGCGGCACGAAACCGAACGGTGCCCCTGGCACGACTCCCGAGAGGTCCGGGCCCGGGTCGCGGGTCGGCGCGCTCTGCGAGCTGTTCACCGAGATCCTCGGGTGCGACCCGGTCTCCGCCGACGACGACTTCTTCACCCTCGGCGGCCATTCGCTGCTCGCCTCCCGCATGCTCAATCGGATCCGGGAGGACTTCGGGGCCGAGGTGGGGCTGAAGTCGCTGTTCGAGCACCCGACTCCCGCCGGCCTGGCCGGCGTCCTTGAGAGTGCCCGGCCGGCCCGCCCCGCCCTGCGAGCGCGCCGGTAGGGCCCGGCTCCCGCCTCTGGATATGCCGCTGTTCTGCCGCGCAAGGTTCCCGGCGGTCCTGATCGCCGCACATAGTCTCGGACTGCCCCACGGCCCGAATAGCGATGGAGGAACCGATGCTTGACCAGCGGCGCATCCTTGTCCGGGGTGGACAGCTCGTCACCATGGACGAGGCGGTCGGCGACCTGCCGGCGGGTGACCTGCTCATCGAGGGCGACCGGATCACCGCGGTGCGGGAGCGCGTCGACGCCAGCGTGGACAAGGTGCTCGACGCGACCGGCATGATCGTGCTCCCCGGCCTGGTCGACACCCACATCCACCTGTGGCAGACCGTGCTGCGCGGCCTGGCCTCCGGGCTGTGGACCGGCGAGTACTTCGAGCGGGTCCTGCCGTACCGCCCGCGGTTCAGGCCCGAGGACCTGTACGCCGGCGGCTTTGCCGGCGGACTGGAGCTGCTGTCCAACGGCGTGACCACAGCGGTCGACTTCTGCGACTGCATCGGGTCGCCCCAGCACGCCGACTCTGCCGTCGCCGGGATGGCCGCGGCCGGTGTACGCGGCCTGCACGCCTACAGCGTGCGCTCCAACGCCCCTGGCACCTTCGCCTCCCCGGAGCAGCGGCTCACCGACGCCGCCCGGCTCGCCGGCGAGATGGCCGCCCGGGGCGAGGGCCGGATCGGGCTCATGCTGGCGATCAGCGACGTGGGCACGGTCGACCCGGCGACCAGCGTGCGCGAGGTGGCACGGGCCCGCGAACTCGGCCTGGGCATCACGATGCACGCCAACACGCCCGGCCAGGTCACCGCGATGCACGAGGCCGGTCTGCTGGGCGAGGACCTGGTCCTGGTGCACTGCAACGTGATCACCGACGAGGAGTTGGACCTGCTGGCGCAGGCCGGTACGGCGCTGTCGGTCACGCCCGGTCTGGAACTCGCGTTCGGCGCCTCGTTCACCATGCTCGGCCGCGCGCTGCGGCGCGGCGTGCGGACCGCCTGGGGCACCGACATCCCGAGCTTCACCAACGCGGACCTGTTCGCCCAGATGCGCCTGGCCTACCACGTGCAGGGGTACCTGGACGGCACCTCCGAACGCGCCGAGGGGCGCTCCGGGCGCCGGCGCCCGGGCATCCCCACCCTCACCCCGCGCGAGGTGCTGCGGCTCGCCACGATCGAGGCCGCCCGGGCGATCGGGCTGGCCGACCGGATCGGCTCGCTGACTCCCGGCAAGCAGGCGGACGTCGTGCTGCTGCGCCAGTCGGAGTTCGGTGCGTCGCTGGGCGATCCCGCCGCCACCGTCCTGCTGCAGGGCGGGGTGCAGGACGTCGACACCGTGCTGGTCGGCGGTCGGGTGCGCAAGCGGCACGGCCGTCTGGTCGACGACCGGCGCCCTGCCGAGCTCATCGAGGCCGCCCGGGCGCACGTGCTGGCCCCGGATCCGGTCGTCAGCCCGGCACGATGACCGCGCAGTCGTCCGGCTCGGCCCACGGCCGAGCCGGACGGTCTCACGGCCTGCTCTTCCCCAGGTGCGGGGAGACTGCCTCCAGGATCGCCTCGCTGCCCTGGTACGGGAACTCCTCCCGTGGCCAGTGCACCACGAGGTCGGTGAAGCCGATCTCCGCGAACCGGCCCGAGGCGTCCAGGAAGGACTCGGAGGACTCCATCACGCCGCCGATCATGGCGCCGGTGAGCACCAGCCGCCGCACGGTGCCCGGATCGCGCCCGATCCGGTCGCAGGCCTCGTCCAGCGCCTCCGACTGCTTCCGGAACAACGGGATCAACTGCTCGTACGACTGGGGTTCGAAGGTCCCCGCCGTGCCGGCCGTCACCCAGGTGTCGGCGTACCGGGCGGCCACGGCCATGCCGCGCGGCCCGGTCGCGGCCACCGCGAAGGGCAGGCGGGGTCGCTGCACGCACCCCGGGTGCAGGTGCACCTCGTGCGCCGTGAAGTGGGTGCCCCGGTAGGAGGTCTCCGGCGAGCGCAGCAGCAGGTCGGTCAGCTCCACGAACTCGGCGAACCGCTCTGCCCGGGCGGACGGCCGCAGCGGGGCGGCGCCGGTCGCGGCGTCGTCGAAGGCACCGGTCCCCGCGCCCAGCCCGCAGATGATCCGGCCCTCGGAGATGTCGTCGAGCGCCATGAGTTCCTTGGCGAACGTCACCGGATGACGGAACGTCGGGCTGGCCACCATGGTGCCGAGTCGGATCCGGGAGGTGGCCGCCGCGGCCGCCGTCAGCGTCGGGACCGCTCCGAACCAGGGCTTCTCCCGCAGCCACCGCCACATCAGATGGTCGTAGGTCCAGGCGTGGTCGAAGCCGAGCTGCTCCGCCCGGGTCCACCTCGGCTTGGCCTCGGACCAGCGCCGGTCGGGAAGGATCAACACTCCGTACCGCATTCCGCCCCCTGTCACACCGACTCCAACTGGGCCCCGACCACATGGCTGTCCGCCCCGGCCGCGTGCACCGCGAGCCGCAGCAGGATGCCGAACAGATCGCGCTCGCTGTCGAGCACGCCCGGCTCGCGCAGCTCGGCCGGCCGGTCCTCGACCTCGGCCGCACCGTACAGTCCGTTGGCCCGCAGGTCCGCGGCGACCGCGTCGAGCCGCCGGAGCAGCTGCACCACGACCTCTTCCTGGGTCTGCGGCAGGCGCACGGTCAGGAAGTAGTTGTCGTACAGGGTCCCCAGCATCCACTCGCTGCGCACCTCGGTCCGGGTCGCCGTCTGCAACAGCGAGCGCCCGTCCGGGACCAGCCGGGCGGCGACGCCGGCATGGATCGTGTGGTGCAGGGCCACTTCCCGCCGGAGCCGGTCGTCCGCCCACCCGGGCAGGCGCCGTCCCCGGAACAGCGGGCGCAGCACGGTGAAGTCCGGCGCCCAGGTGCCGCTGAACCCGGGGTGCTGCAGGAACATCGACGGCCTGATCAGATCCCCGTAGACCTCGCGGGAGCACGAGCTGGTGTACAGCAGCATCGCGCAGTAGCCGCGCACGTAGGCCGCCATCGCGGCCAGCGCCTCGGCTCCCGGCCCCTCGGGCGCCCGCGCCGCCGCCTGCACCTGCTGTCCCAGTAGCCGCCAGAGCAGGAACGAGACCTGATGCCCCGTGATCCACCGGAACCAGTACACCTGGGTGTCCGCGCTGCTCGGCCCGTCCTCGGGCAGTGCGCCGGTCGCCGCTGCGCGCAGCAGGTTCGGCGCCAGCGGTTTCAGCTCCGGCCCGCGGGCCGACGGCACCGGCGACGCCGCGTCGTCCGCACCGAGCGGGGGCGGCAGCAACAGGGGTTCCAGGCCGTAGGCGTAGTCACCGAAGTTCCAGTCCACTGGTGTCCCCGGCCCGGCGGCCGCTCGCCCATAGCCGACGTTCATGAACCGGTCGGCAGATAGGTGAACTCGAACTCCAGACCGTTGGTGTCGTAGGCGTAGAAGCTCTGGACCCCGGCCTCGTCGATCACGATCTCGGTGGGCGGATCCTGCCGGGCGAACGCGTACGCCCCCGAGTCGAACAGCTCGACCCAGCGGTCGCGCCACCGGGTGAGTTCCTGGGGGGACCCGGTCGCCATGCAGAGGTGCTGGAACTGCGCGGTGTTCCCGCCCGGCAGCCGGCCGTCCTGGCCGGTGCGCTCGAACAGGTGCAGCCGGAAGTCCCCGACCTGGACCTCGGTCAGGCGGGTGATGCCCGGGAGCCGGCTGAGCGTCAGGTCCGAGAATCGGTCCAGCGTCCACTGCTCCTCGGCACCGAAGTAGTCCCGGTACCACGCCAGACAATTGGTCAGATCGGCCGTCTGTACGGCGAGGTGATGGAAAGCGGGCATCATTCCCCTGTCCTGGGCGTAGCTGTGGTCGGAATCGCTGGGTCGCCTCTGCGACGGCGGCCTCCTCCCGCGGGCTCCACCCGGAGTCGCGGCCGCCGTCCGTACGCTGAGCCTTCGCCTCGGCAGGTCCCGTGACCCGCATCGGGATCTCCCTGCGGACCGGCCGCGAGCGTCTCCACTCTAGGAACCGGTACTCCCCGGGATGGGCGGTATCTGCGGCAGAGCAGCGGCAGCCTGGAACCCCGCGGTCCGCGCGCGGGCCGCGGCGACCGCGAGTATCGGAGCCTGCCCCGTCCCGCTGCCTGCGCGGGGTGCTGATGCCGGCCACCGCGGTGGCCGCCCGGCTCGGCGACCAGGCATACCGGTGAAAATTGCCTCAGTCCAGAAAGACCTGGACTGGGTCGTCGCGGTCGATTCGACGCTCTGCCAGGAGTTCACCGCGCTGGCGCTGCGCGACCCGGAGCTGCGGGAGATCATGTGCGAGCTCCAGTACGACGTGGAGCGGACCGCCGCCGACATCCTCCGCTCGCTGGCCTCCCAGCACGGCATCGAACTGGCCGTGCCGGCCGAGCAGGTGGCACCGCTCTTCCTGGCCGGCGTGGACGGCCTGATGGCCCGTTACCTGGTGCTCCGGCAGGACGGCCAGAACCCGGGTCAGGAGACCCTTCCCCTGCTGGACGCCCTGGTGAACGGGGTCCTGACGATCTGCCTGGGTAGCTAGACGAGCCGTTCCGGAGTCGGTCGGGGTCGCCGGTCCTGCCCGGCTCCCGCGGGACGAGCGCGGGGCGGGCCCGCCACGCCTCCGGGCACCGCGTCGGATCAAGGCGGTAGCGACTGCCCCCGCACCCAGGACGGCAACTCTGCTCGCGGCGACGCGCGGGGAGCGGTGGAGCGACCATGCGCCGGTGACGGTGGAGAACGGCGGCTGAGCGGGTCGTGCTGAGCGCGCGGGCCCCGGGCGAGGGCCCGCGCGCTCAGCGCTCAGCGTTCCGTGCCGCGGCGCTGACGGGCGGCGGTTCGACTCAGCACGACCTGGGGCAGGACCAGCCAGGCGGTGGTGAACCAGAGCAGTACTGCGGCGCTGAGGAACCATGCGACGGGCGCGTCACCCGTGGCGGTGCGCAGGAGAAGCAGAAGGGCCGCGGTGATCGTCAGGGCCAGGGTGACCAGCCCGGTGGCGATGAGCCGGCCGGCGACGTGGATCAACTCCGGCTTCATGCCGTGCCCGGCGAGGAAGCGGTGGAAGGCGACGGGTGCGACGAGCGCTCCGGTGGCGATCGCGCCCAGGACCACGGTTGCGTCGTAGAGGTTCTTGTCGAAGCCGGACAGGGCGGCGAAGCGGGGGGTGAAGGCGACGCTGAGCAGGAACCCGAACAGGATCTGTGCACCGGTCTGACACACGCGTACCTCTTGGAGCATCTCGCCCCACAGCCGATCCGCCCGTTCCTGCGGCGTTTCGTCGCGGCCGCTCCCGGGCGCGTCCTCACCGCTGCTCGATGTCACTGGTGCTCTCCTGTCTCGTCTCCCTGCCGGCGCCCGGTTCTCTTCATGCGGGGTGTCCGGCGTCGATGTCCTTGACGTCCTGGAAGCTCAGCGAGCCGCTACCCGCTGCGGCCTCGGTCTCGGCCTCGGTCTCGGTCTCGAGAGGCTCCAGGAGGAATCCCACGTGGTCGCCCCAGTCCGCCCGGTCGAGCACCCGGCCGGCGAACCAGGCCATGGCGCCCGCCAGCACCGGGACTCCGTACGGCCCCGCCTCCCACGCGGCGAGCGCGAACTTGTCGACGTCGTCACCCGTGCGGCCGCCGAACAGCTCGGCGAGGTCGTGACGGCGTGTCGGGAGCAGATGGACCACCAGTACCGGGGAGCGCGACGCGACGGCATAGGTATGGTTCGCCTTGGAGATCCACACGGCGAACCGGGGCGGTTGGATCGAGCACTGGCCGGCGAAGCCGACCAGGCACCCCGCGTGCTCCTGTCCGTCCGTGGCGGTGACGACGTACACCGGGTAGTCCAACAGCGCGGCGAATGGATCGAATTGGCCCATGGTGCTGCTTCTTCCCTCGGATCGGGGAGCTATCGCAGGCAGTTCCCCGCCCTCACGGGACGGCCGGCTGCCTTGATCGCGTCTGTGGTCATGTCCGCAAGCTACGTCCCCCGGCCCCCTGCCGCCTCCGGACTGCGACCCGGCCGGTGGTTCCGCCGGTCCGGAGGATTGCATGCCTGCGCCACGGACAGACGCACCGTAGCCGCCAGGCATGGTGGTCACGCCAACGGAGGAGGCCGCAATGGTGAAGATCCTTTACAAGCCCCTCGGCTTGCTGTTCGGCGTCCTCGGCGGGGTGATCGCCGGTGCCGTGTTCCGGCGCCTGTGGGCTCTCCTCGGTCATCAGGACAGTGCGCCGCAGCCCACCGACGAGGACCGCACGTGGACAGAGGTGCTGACTGCCGCTGCCCTCCAAGGGGCGGTCTTCGCCCTCGTCAAGGCGGTGGTCGACCGGAGCGGAGCCGTGGGCACCCGCCGTCTGACGGGGACCTGGCCCGACTGACGGGCGCGGCGACCGCCACAAGCCGCCTCACGGCGCCCTGGGTGCTTCGCCCGGGGGCCGTAGGAGGCCGTGGAGCAGACGGAGGGCGGCCAGGACAGTGCGCTCCTCGACGTCTTCCCGGCAGCCGGGGACGGGGCCGGGAGCTGCCGTGACCGTCCCGTGCGGGGTGGCGGCGGCGACATAGACCGTGCCGACCGGCTGACCGTCCTGCGGTGCCGGTCCGGCGACGCCGGTCGTGGCGAGGGCGTACGTCGCTCCGGTGGCAGCGCGGACGCCTTCGGCCATCTGGGCGGCGACATCGGGATGCACGGCCCCGTGCTCGGCGAGGAGCCCGCTGTCGACATCGAGCAGTTCGGCCTTGAGGTCGGTGTCGTAGGCGACGATCGCGCCCAGGAACGCCTGCCCGGCACCGGGCGCGTCCGCGAGGACCGTGGCGAGCCGCCCGGCGGTCAGTGATTCCGCGGCGGCGACGGTGTGCCCGGCCGCGGCCAGAGCCGCGGTGATCTGCCGAGCCAGAGCACCGGCGGAGTCCGGTTCCGACCGCCCGGTGCCGACCTGCCACCGCGTGTGAGGCGCCGGATCAGGTGGGGGGAGGTCGGGGCGGTGCGGCATCGTCGAAGCGTCAGGTCTGGACGGCGACGCGCACGGTGTCCAGGGCGGGGTCGGCGCTGTCGGGGATGAGCATGCCCGCCTCGAGTCCGCTGCGCAGGTAGTCGAGGACGTCGTCGGTGAGGCGTTCGCCCGGCACGGCGGCGGGGATGCCGGGCGGATAGGGGGTGAGCATCTCGGCGGCGATCCGGCCGGCGGCCTTCTCGAGCGGCACCTGTTCGGTGGGGCCGAAGAACGCGTCGCGCGGCAGCAGCGCCTGCTCCAGCCGTAGGTCCCACGGGTCGGGGATGTGGACGCCCGGCGCCGGGCGCAGGTCTTCGGCGATTCGGGCGAGTTCGGTCAGGCCCCGGAGGAGCCGGTCGGTGGTGGTGGAGTCGTCGGCGTGGGTGAGCTGGGCGCTGATGCGGCGGTGGTCGCAGATGTGCAGGGTCAGCTGGTGGTGGGAGCGCAGCCAGTCCCCCGCACGGTAGCCGGTGGTGCCGAGGGCGGAGACGTCGACGACGACACTTCTGCGGCCCGCACCTCGCCGCCGACCTAGGTGCGCGCCCCAGGCCTCGTCCACGATCAGCGGCTTCCCGTGCTCGTGGCACACCTCGGCGATCGCTTCCAGGTCGGCACACGTCCCGTAGGGGGTGGGCGAGGTGACCAGCACGCCGGACACGTCCGGGTGCCGCGACAGGGCGGTACGGAAGGAGTCGGCGGACGGCGGGTGTGCCAGGTGCAGGCGGCCGTCCCACTGGGGATCGACCCAGACCGGGCGGATGCCGGCCAGGATCAGCCCGGCGACGACGGACTTGTGGGCGTCCCGGCCGACCAGGAGTTCCTCGTGGGGGCCGGCGACGGCGAGCATCGCGGCCTTCACCGACAGGGAGCTGCCGCAGGTGGAGAAGAACGTGTGGTCGGCGCCGACGGCTTCGGCCATCAGCTCCTGGGCGTGCTGGAGGATGCCGCGGGAGTCGAGGCGGTCGTCGAGGCCGCCGGTGGCCAGGACGTCGGCGCGGAAGAGGTCGGCGCCCATGACTTCGAGGACGCGTGGGTCCGTGCCGCGTCCCTGCTTGTGGCCGGGCGGGGTGAAGGTGGTCAGCGGGTTGGCGTGGAAGGCGGCGAGCGCTTCGAGTACCGGTGCCTGCGACTGGTCCATGGCGGGCGTCTGCCCGACGTCCCAGGGAGAAAACAGGGCGCCGCGCGGGGGCCGGGGCGGCCCGCCCCCGCCCCCCCCCGCCCCCCCCCCCGCCCCGCCCAACGACGCACCCCGGCGCGCGGGACCCCATGCCCCCGGGGGGTAATGGAACCTGCCCCGCCCCC
>NZ_JBIAGU010000055.1:0-26280 GCF_042869935.1 Kitasatospora sp. NPDC006697 | reverse complement strand
CGGCCGGCCGGGGGGGCCGCAAACCCGGTGCGCCCCCCCCGGCGGGGGCCCCCCCCCCCCCCCCCCCCCGGGGGGGCCCCCCCCCGGGCGGGGGGGGGGGGGGGCGGGGCGCCGGCCCGGCCGGCCCCGACCCTTCCCCGCCCCAGGAGGCACACCGTGACCACCCCCGCGCTCAGCCCAGCCGACACCGAGGAGATCCGCACCCTGCTGGCCCGGTTCTCGCACGTCTTCGACAACGGCGACCTGGACGGCCTGGCCCAGGTCTTCGCAGCCGACGGCACCATCGAACTGGCCCGCACCGGCGCCGTCTTCGCCGGCCTCGCGGCGATCCGGGAGTTCAACCAGCGGCTCGGCGCGCAGTCGCCGGACCACCAGACGCTGGACACCGTGCTCACCGCGCAGCCGGACGGCACCGTGCGGGCCCGCAGCCGCTACCTGGCGATCCTGCCCGACGGCAGCGTGCACAACGGCGACTACTTCGACGAGCTGGTCCGCACCGCCGACGGCTGGCGGATCGCCCACCGCCGCTCCGTGCCGCGCTACCCGCTGCTCTGAGCACGTCAGGGGCCTCCTAAGGGGTCGGGTAGGGGTCCGCTAGGGGTCAACCGGCCCGGGCGGATCACTAGCTTCAGTGGAGCCGCCGGAGCACGCAGCCCGAGCGCCTCCCCGAAACCCAACTCCCTGGAGTCACCAGCATGCCCAGAACCGGGCCGGTTCCGCACGCCCCGCGCCTCCCGCACGCCCCGCGCCTCGCGGCCGCCGGCGCCGCCGTCCTCCTGCTGACCGGGCTGACCGGCTGCGGCACCGGCGGCGGCTCGGCCTCCTCCTCGAGCAGCAGCGCCGGCACCCCGGTCCAGGGCGGCTCGCTCAGCTACGCGGTGGACACCGAGCCGATCTCCTTCGACATCCACGTCAGCCAGCAGGACATCACCGGCGCCATCCAGCGCAACGTCTTCGACTCCCTGGTCCACCAGGAGGCCAACGGCGACTTCAAGCCCTGGCTCGCCAAGTCCTGGGAGGTGTCGCCCGATCTGAAGAGCTACACCTTCCACCTGCGCGAGGACGTCAAGTTCACCGACGGCACGCCGTTCGACGCGGACGCGGTGAAGGCGAACTTCGACCGGATCGTCGACAAGGACACCAAGTCCCAGTACGCGGCCAGCCTGCTCGGCCCGTACACCGGCACCGAGGTGCTGGACCCGCACACCGTCAAGGTGGACTTCTCGCAGGCCTTCGCCCCCTTCCTGCAGGCCGCCAGCACCCCCTACCTGGGCTTCTACTCGCCCAAGGCGATCAAGGAGAACGGGCCCAAGCTGGGCGCCGGCGGCCCGGCCGACGTGGGCACCGGACCCTTCGTCTTCAGCAGCTACACCAAGGGCCAGAGCGCCGTCTTCACCCGCAACCCGGACTACAACTGGGCGCCCGAGGGCGCCGACCACGCCGGCCCGGCCTACCTGGACAAGCTCACCGTCCGCTTCCTCACCGAGGACTCGGTGCGGCTCGGCGCCCTCAACAGCGGCCAGGTGCAGGTGGTGGACCCGATCCCGCCGGCCAACGTCAAGGCCACCCAGGCCGATCCGCGCCTGCACACGATCAGCACCGACGCCCCCGGCGCCAACTACGCCCTGGTGCTCAACACCACCAAGGCCCCGCTGGACGACCCGCAGGTGCGCAAGGCCGTGCAGCGCGGCATCGACATCGACACCGATGTGAAGAGCGTCTACTTCGGCGTCAACAAGCGCGCCTGGAGCCCGATCTCGCCCACCACCCCGGACTACGACAAGTCCCTGGAGGGCTCCTGGCCGTACGATCCGGCACTGGCGAACAAGGAGCTGGACCAGGCCGGTTGGACCGACCGCGACTCCGCCGGCTACCGCACCAAGAACGGCCAGCGGCTGACCGTCGAATGGCCGCTGCCGCCCGCCGAGTACGTCCGCGAGCAGCGCGACACCCTCGGCCAGGCCATCCAGGCCGACCTGAAGAAGATCGGCATCGAGATCACCCGCCCCCGGCTGGACATCGGCACCTACATCACCAACGTCTACGGCGGCAAGGAGGGCATCGCCGACTACACCTGGGCCCGGTTCGACCCGGACGTGCTGCGGCTCTACTTCAACAGTGCCAGCACCCCCGCCACCGGGGGCCAGAACGCCACCTTCTACAAGGACGGCGACCTGGACACCTGGACCAGCACCGGCGAGACCACCCTGGACAAGACCGTCCGCCAGGACGTCTACGCCAAGACCCAGCAGAAGGCGATCGACCTCGCGCTGATCGTGCCGCTCTACGTGCGCACCGCCGTGGTCGGCACCACCGCCCAGGTGCACGGCCTGAAGGCCGACCCCAACACCTGGCTGGACTTCCACGACACCTGGCTGGGGAAGTGACATGACGGTGGGTCAGATCTCCGGCGTGCTCGGCGCCGCGGCCCGCCGGATCGCCGGCGCCGTGGCGGTGCTGCTCGGCGCGGCCACCGTGGCCTTCGCCGCACTGCAACTGCTGCCCGGCGACCCGGTATCGGTGATGCTCGGCCCCGGCACCGCCGCCACCCCCGAGGTGAAGGCGCGGATCCGGGACCAGTTCGGGCTCGACCAGCCGCTGCCCGTGCAGTACCTGCACTACCTGGGCCGGCTGCTGAGCGGCGACCTCGGCGAGTCCTACCAGCTGCAGCGCCCGGTGGCCGGCCTGATCGCCGACCAGTTCTGGCCCACCGTCCAACTCGCCGTCGCCGCCGTGCTGCTGGCCCTGCTGCTGGCGGTGCTCGGCACCGTGGCCACGGCCGGTCGGCGGCCGGTGCTGCGCGCGCTGACCACGCTGGTCGAACTGGTCAGCGTGGCCAGCCCCTCCTACTGGACCGGCATCCTGCTGCTCACCGCCTTCTCGTTCCAGCTGCGGCTCTTCCCGGTGGCCGGCGACGGCGATCCCTCCGCGCTGGTGCTGCCCGCGCTCACCCTGGCGCTGCCGATGGTCGGCGTGCTCGGCCAAGTGCTGCGCGAGGGACTGGAGAACGCGCTCGGCCAGCCCTTCGTGCTGACCGCCCGCTCACGCGGACTCGGCGAGACCGCCGTGCTGCTGCGGCACGCGCTGCGGCACGCCGCGCTGCCCGCCGTCACGCTCAGCGGCTGGCTGACCGGCTCGGTGCTCGGCGGCGCCGTGCTGGTGGAGACCGTCTTCGGCCGCCCCGGCATCGGCGCGCTCACCCTCCAGGCCGCCACCAACAAGGACATGCCGCTGCTGATCGGCCTGGTGCTGCTGGCGGCCGCCGTCTTCGTGCTCATCTCCACCGCCGTGGACCTGCTGTACCTCGCCATCGACCCCCGACTCAGGACCAGGTGACGCCGGTGTCCACTGCCGCCCCTGCCCGCCGCGGGCGCCCGGCGCTCCTGCTCGCCGCCCTGCCGCTGCTGCTGCTCGGCCTGGTCGCGCTCGCCCCCGGACTGCTCGCCGGCGCCTCGCCGACCGACACCGACCCGGTGCACGCGCTCGCCGCGCCCAGCGGCGCGCACTGGTTCGGCACCGACCAGCTCGGCCGCGACCTGTTCGCCCGGGTGCTCTACGGCGCCCGGCCCTCCCTGCTGCTGGGCCTGGGCTCGATCGCGCTCGCCGTGGTCGGCGGCGCACTGCTCGGCCTGGCCGCCGCGCTCGGCGGCCGCTGGGCCGACCAGCTGCTGATGCGGCTGGCGGACGTGCTGCTGGCGCTGCCGCCGATCCTGCTGGCCCTGCTCACCGTCACCATCCTGGGCAGCGGCTCGGCCAATGTGATGATCGCCATCGCGATCGCGCTGATCCCCGGCTACGCCCGGGTGGTCCGGGCCGAGACCCTGGTGGTGCGGCGCTCCGGCTACGTGGAGGCGGCGGTCGGCCTGGGCCTGCCGCGCCGGGTGCTGATCCTGCGCCATGTGCTGCCCAACGCCGTCGGCCCGCTGCTGGTGCTGGCCACCGTGGGCTTCGGCACCGCGCTGATCGCCGCCAGCGGCCTGAGCTTCCTCGGCCTCGGCCCGCAGCCGCCCTCGCCCGAGTGGGGCTCGATGCTCTCCCAGGGCCGCGGCTTCCTGCAGACCGCCTGGTGGCTCGGCGTCTTCCCCGGCGCCGCCGTCACCCTGGCCGCGCTCAGCGTCACCGTGCTCGGCCGCCGCGCCCAGGCCCACTACACCCGGAGGACCGCCGCATGACGCTACTGGAAGTCGACGGGCTCGACGTCTCGTTCCCGGGTGTGCGGGCCGTCCGCGAGGTCTCCTTCACACTGGACCGCGGCGAGTGCTTCGCGCTGGTCGGCGAGTCCGGCTCCGGAAAGAGCGTCACCGCCCGCACCCTGGTCGGCCTCACCGCGCCCGGCGCCCGGGTCGGCGCCCGGCGGCTGGCCTTCGACGGGCAGGACCTGCGGGCACTGCGCGAGAGCGGCTGGCGCGCGGTGCGCGGGCGGCGGATCGGGCTGGTGCAGCAGGACGCGCTGGTCTCGCTCGACCCGCTGCGCACCGTCGGCGCCGAGGTGGCCGAGCCGCTGCGCGTGCACGGACTCGCCCGCCGAGCCGAACAGCCCGGCCGGGTGGCCGAGCTGCTGGCCGCCGCCGGCATCGCCGATCCGGCGCGGCGGGCCGCGCAGTACCCGCACCAGCTCTCCGGCGGCCTGCGGCAGCGGGCACTGATCGCCTCCGCGCTGGCCGGCGAGCCCGAGCTGCTGATCGCCGACGAGCCGACCACCGCCCTGGACGTCACCGTGCAGGCCCAGGTGCTCGACCTGCTCGACGGGCTGCGCCGCTCCGGCACCGCGCTGCTGCTGATCAGCCACGACCTGTCGGTGGTGGCCCGGCTGGCCGACCGGGTCGGCGTGATGTACGGCGGACGGCTGGTGGAGACCGGCGAGACCGGGCGGATCCTGGCCGCGCCCCGGCACCCCTACACCCGGGCGCTGCTGGACGCCGTGCCCAGCGCCGCCACCCGCGGCACCCGGCTGTCGGCCCGCCCGGCGGCGCGGCCCGCGGCCGGCCCGGACGGCTGCCCGTACGCCGCCCGGTGCGCCGCCGCCGACGACACCTGCCGCGCGGCGCTGCCGCCGGTGGACGCGCACGGCGCCCGGTGCTGGCACCCGAAGTCGACGGAGCCGACTTCCGAGGCGAGGCCCGCCCAGGCCACCGGCCAGGCCCCCGCTCAACCCGCTAGCCAGGCCGCCGGCCAGTTGGTCGTCGAGGCTGCCGGCCTGACCAAGCGCTACCGGGGCCCGGACGGACGCGAGCAGGAGGTGCTGAGCGGCGTCTCCTTCGAGCTGAGGGCCGGTGAGATCCTCGGCCTGGTCGGCGAGTCCGGCTCCGGCAAGACCACGGCGGCCCGGCTGGTGCTCGGCCTCACCGAGCCGGACGGCGGCACGGTGCGGCTCGGCGGCCGGCCCTGGAGCGGGGTGCCGGAGCGGCAGCGGCGGGCCTCACGGCTGCGCATCCAGGCCGTGCAGCAGGACCCGCTGGGCTCCTTCGACCCCCGGTTCACCGTGCAGCAGGTGGTCGGCGAGGCCGTCGGCCGCAGCGGCCTGCGCGGCGCGGCCCGCCGGGACCGGGTGGTGGAGCTGCTCGGCCAGGTCGGACTGGCTCCGGCGCTGCTCGGCCGGCGCCCGCTGGAACTCTCCGGCGGCCAGCGCCAGCGGGTGGCCATCGCCCGGGCCCTGGCGCCCGCGCCCGAGGTGCTGGTCTGCGACGAGCCGGTCTCGGCGCTGGACGTCTCGGTGCAGGCGCAGATCCTCGACCTGCTGGCCGAGCTGCGCACCTCGCTCGGCCTCGCCATGCTCTTCATCTCGCACGACCTGGGCGTGGTGCACCACCTCAGCGACCGGGTGGCCGTGATGCGCGGCGGCCGGATCGTGGAGACCGGCCCGGTCGCCGAGGTCTTCGGCAATCCGGCGGCCGAGTACACGAAGGAGCTGATGGCGGCAGTGGGACGGTAGGTGAAGCAGGGTAAAGAACTGTTCCGCACTCTGTACCGATCCGGTCCCGGACCACCATTCCTCCATCGCGACTGGGCAGAATGACCGGCAGGCGGGGAAGCCGCGGGAGTCGCCGGCCGGAACGGCCGGGAGCCAGGGGGTTGTCGAGATGCAGGCCGATGTCAAGGGCAGCACGATGCCGGTGCTGGAGATCCAGCTCGGGCCGGGGGAGCAGGTGATCTCGGCACACGGCGAGCTCTCCTGGATGACCGCCAACATCCAGATGTCGCAGACCACCAACACCGGCGGCCCGCGCGGCGGCGGGCTGCTCGGCACGCTGAAGCGCGCGGTCGGTGGCGGCGGGCTCTTCCTCACCCGCTACCAGGCGCAGGGCAGCGCCGGGCTGGTCGCCTTCGCGGCGAAGGTGCCCGGCCACATCGTGCCGGTGGACGTGGCGCCCGGGCGCGCCGTGCTGGTGCACCGCCACGGCTGGATCTGCGGCACCCCCGGCATCACGCCGACCGTCGCCCTGCAGCGCTCCTTCCGCGGCGGGCTCTGGGGCGGCGAGGGCTTCGTGCTGCAGCGGCTGGACGGCCAGGGGCGGGCCTGGATCGAGCTCTCCGGCGAGCTGACCCAGTACACCCTCGGCCCCGGCCAGACCATGCTGGTGCACCCCGGCCACGTCGGCATGTTCGACGAGTCGGTGCAGTTCACCATCACCACCGTCCCCGGCATCGCCAACAAGATCTTCGGCGGCGACGGCTACCACCTGGTGGCGCTGACCGGCCCCGGGCAGATCTGGCTGCAGAGCATGCCGCTGTCCAGCCTGGCGCACGCCCTGGAGCCCTACCTGGCCCGCGACGGCGCGACCGCGGCGGCCGAGGGTGCGGGCATCGGCACCATCATGGGCGGCATGCTCCGGAGTTGACAGGTTTGGGCCCGGCCGCTCGGGGTAACCGCGTATGCTCCCGGAAGGGCGGCACTCCGCTGCCTGGAACGGAGTCCGCAGTGTCCCTCACCGTGCCCCTCGTCCCCATCACCGCAACGGAGTTGGGCAGCTTCTCGGCGGACCGGCTGCTCGCCCGCGCGGTCTCACTGATCATCCGTCAGTTCTCGGTGACCGGACCCGAGCACAGCAGGGAGATCGTGGCCGGCCTGGACCCGCTGCGCGGCACGCTGTTCGGCTACTGGGTGCTGCACACCCACGGCGGCAACGCGCTCAGCGGCTTCTGCACCGAACTCCCGCACCGCACCGTGGACCCGCAGTTCTGGGCGCTGACCGAGCGCAGCCTGCTCGCGCTCGGCGACGGCCCGCTGCTCGACGTGGTGCGGCGCTTCCAGCGCGAGGTGAACCGCGCGCAGGCCGCCTACCGGGCCACCGTGCCGATGCAGCGCGGCGGTTGGGACAGCACCGCGACGGCCCGGATGCTCGACCTGCTCGACCCGGCCGCGATGCGCGCGCTGGACGCCGCCTACCGGGCGGTCGCTCCGAGCTCCCTGCTGCGGACCGGCGAGTTCATCCGACGGAATGAGACCGCGCTGTTCGCGGTGGTCGGCTGAGCGCGCCGTCCGCGGCGTCAGGACAGCCCGTGGCGCTGCGCCGGCCGCGGCGGTCAGACCGCCGCCGCGCTCAACCGAGCGAGAAACCGAAGGTGTTGGCGATCGCACCGATCGGCACATAGGCCGCCTGCCAGAAGCAGGTGGTGGCGATCGCCGTGTCGTGGCAGGGCAGTTGGCTGTCCCGGCCGCCGGCCACCAGGATGCCCCGGGCGGCCATCGCGGCCTGCGGGCCCGAGGGGTCGGCGATCACCGGGCCGCCGCTGTCGCCCTGGGCGACCACCACGTCATGGCCGCCCAGGTGCTCGGCGAGGTCGACCGGGCCGATCACCGCGCCGTGCTCGGTCTGCAGCTTGCCGTCGGTGGCGGTGATCCGGACGTCGCAGTGGTAGCCGGACATGGCGCCGGTGGTGCACACCAGGTCGCCGGTGTTGTTGCGGCCGGCGCCGTAGAGCCCGCGGGTGGAGGCGGAGTTCCAGGCACCGTCGTAGACCCGGCCCTCGCCGCCCTGGCCGAGGCCGACCAGGGTGATGTCCAGGCCCTCGTCGGAGCGCACGGCATCGCCCACCCGCTGCCCGTCCCCGGTGCGGAAGCCGCCCTGCCGCCCGCAGTGCCCGGCGGTCAGCAGCACGCGCTGGTTGCCGGTGTACCCGGCGAAGCCGCTGCTGCAGAAGTTGCCCTCCGGCGTGCGGAGTTCGGCGCCCGCGTCCCAGGGCGGGCGGGCCGAGGGGCGGGCGCCGGCCAGGTCGGCGAAGCCGCCCTCCGGGACGGCGGTCACCGGCACGCCGCCGGTCCACCCGGCGGCCAGCGCCGCGTACTGGCCCGGGCTCTGCCGGGTGCGGTCGGCCCGGTAGCCGATCCGCAGGCCGGTGCCCTGCTCCTGCGGGAAGACGCTGGACCAGTCGCCGGGGCGGCTGACGCGGGCGAAGGCCTCCATCGCCCGGCGCAGCTCCTCGCGGCTGTAGGGGGCCGGGTGCACCCGCACGGTGTAGCGGGCGGGGGTGCGGCTGGCGATCACCCGGCCGACCTGGGCTGGGACGCCGCCCTTCCAGTACAGGTCCAGGGTCCGGGCGGCCGGGTCGACCACCATGCCGCTGTACCCGCCGAGGGCCGGATCCTGGTGCTCCACCAGCTCCTGCACGGCGTCGCCGACCTGGTGCAGCTTCACCTGGCGGGCGCCGAGGTCGTCCGTGACCAGGGTGACGCCCGGGATCCCGTCGGCCCGCACCCCGTCGGCGGCGGGCGTCGGCCCGGCCGCGATCAGCAGTGCGGCCACCGCCGTGCCGAGCACCACCGGGCGAGGCCGCATCAGCTCTCCCATCCACCGCACCGGGGCCACCTCCACCCGGATGAACGAGGGCGGCCGCCCGAGGTCACCCCGGCGGGCGTCAGCGCCCCGTCAGCCCGAAGACCGCGCACGCCAGCTTCAGCACGTACGGCGCCTCGCCGCCCGTCAGCTCCGTCGGGTTGACGCTGTACACCACCGTGCGCGACAGGTCGCGGGTGGCGAACACCCCGCTGGTCCAGCCCGGGCGCGAGCCCGTCTTGCCCCAGAGCGTGATCCCGCCGAGCTGCACCTGCTCCAGCCCCATCGACATGCAGGCCCGCGCGTCCGGCCCGCTCTCGCAGTGCGAGCTCTGGTGGTTGGGCACGTCCGGCACCGTGAAGAGCAGCGCCTGCTGGGCCGGCGGCAGCAGGCGGCCGCGGAACAGGCTGGAGAAGAAGTGGTCCAGGTCGGCCGCGCTGGAGACCATCCCGCCCTCCGCCCACGGCCACGGGCTCTGCTCCGTGACGTCGGCCCGGCCGACGCCGCCGTCCGGTTCACCCACCGTCAGGTACGGGCGGGCCGCCGGGTGCGGCAGCCGGGTGTCGGTGGCCTCCGGCACGGAGGTGTCGTGCAGGCCCAGCGGCCGGACGATCCGGTCCCGGACCTCCTGGGCGAAGCCGCGGCCGGTCACGTGCTCGATCACCAGGCCGGCCACGAAGGTGTTCATGCCGTTGTACTGCTGCGCCGTGCCGGGCGGGAAGCTCATCGGCTGGCCGGCCAGGCCGCCGACGACCTGCTCCGGCGTGAAGCTGTCGAAGCGGTGCTCCGCGTACTGCTCGTTGGTGTAGGCGGACCAGCCGACCGTGCCGCCCGGCAGCCCGCTGGTGTGGTTGAGCAGCTGCCCGAGCTGGATCGGCGGATAGCCGGCGGGCAGCAGGCCGGGCAGGTACTGCTGCACGGTGCCGGCCAGGTCCACCTTGCCCTCGGCGGCCAGCTGCAGCATCACGGTGGCGGTGAACACCTTGGAGATCGAGCCGATCCGGAACCGCCCGGTGGCGTCCACGTCACCCGAGGTCCCGGTGAAGTGCGCCCCGCCGCCGCTCACCTTCACCAGCGCCCCCGACACCTCGCCGGCCGGCCGGGCCGCCAGCACCGCGCGGACGGCCGCCGGGTCCAGCGGCGCGGGGGCCCCGGTGCCCGCGGTGGCGGTGGGCGCCGGGCCGGCGGCGAAGGCGGGCGGGCAGAGCCCCAGGGCGAGCGAGCCGGCCAGCGCCCCGGTGAGGGCGAGGCTGCCGAGTCGGGCGGCGCGGGTGCAGCGGGAGGTCACGTCGTTGCTCCGGTGGTGAGGGTGTGCTGTTCGGACGGCAGAAGTCTTCCGGCGCCGGTGGCCCGGGCCATCCGGGAGCAGCCCTGAGCCGACCCGCATCCGGGATGGGGGATCTCCCGGATGCGACGGTGACGAACCATCAGGGACGCGGCTCGCCCGTCTCCGCCGCGGCCTCCGCCGCGGCCTCCGTCCTGGCGCCGGACGCCATCAGCGCCAGCCCCCGCACCGCCGCCCAGACCAGCCCGCCCGTCAGCAGCGCCGCTCCCGGCACCGTCGCCACGGCGAGGTACGGCCACTGACGGGCCGTCAGGGAATCGCCGGAGAGCGCGCACCACCCCAGCACGCAGAGTGCCGCGCCCAGCGCGACCAGCAGCCAGCCGAGCCCCGTCCCGGCGAGCAGCCGGGCGGCGAGCGCCGCCGGTGAGCGGTCCGTGCGGGTGCCGTCCATTCGCTGCCCTCCTGTTGCGCGTGGTGTGCCGGTCGGCCTTCATAGTGTGACCCGCGCCGCGTCCTGACGCGGTGTCACCACGACCGAGAGCCGGCACCGCCGGGCGGAGAGACCCCCATGCGCACCCTGCCGAACGCCCCCGCGACCAAGGCGGCGGCCGCCGCGCTGGGCGCCGTGCTGCTGCTCTCCGCCTGCTCCAGCGGCAGCAGGAGCACCGGCACCGCGAGTCCCGCCTCCGCCACCCCGTCGGCCGCGTCCACCCGGGCGAGCCCGACCGCCGCGGGCCCCTCCGCCCCCGCCGACCCGGCCGCCGCGACCGCCCAGGTCACCCGGACCTGGGAGGACTTCTTCTCCCCGAGCACCCCGCTCAGCGCCAGGGCCGCCCTGCTGGAGGACGGCGACCAGCTCCGGCAACTGCTCCAGGGCTTCGCCACCGACCCCCGGGTCGGCCGGCTCTCCGTCACGGTGGCCAACGTCCAGTTCACCTCCGCGACCACCGCGACGGTGACCTACGACCTGTCGTTGCAGGGCCAGACCGTACAGCCGGCCGCCCCCGGCCAGGCGGTGCTGGAGAACGGCGGCTGGAAGGTCTCCAAGGCCACGCTCTGCGGCCTGGTGGTCCAGGCCGGCATCACCGCGGCCCCCGGGTGCGCCTGAGCACCCGGCGACTCCCGCTGCGAAGTGCGCCCGCGCCCGTCCGTTCCCGTCCCCCGGACGGCCGTCAGCTGTTGCCGGGTCAGCAGGGCCCCCGTTGACTGGCTGACATGCTCTCAGCTCGCAGTCTCTTCCAGGAGATCCACGCCAACGACGAGGCGTTCGGCCTGTTCTGCTCCATCGCCGCCAAGGGCGAGGACCAAGGCGGGTGGGAGAACGGCCGGATCGCCCGTCTGGTCGCGGACCAGGAGCTCGCCCCGAAGATCGCCCGGCACGGGGCGGACGAGGAGAAGCACGGGCGGATCTTCAACGCCCTGCTGCACAAGCGCGGACTGAGCCCGGTGAGGGTGCCGGACAGCACCGACTACACGATGATCCTGGAGCGCCAGGGCATCGGGCTGGCGCACTCCCGGCTGCGCCGGGACGAGCCGCTGACCGAGGCCGACGTGATCACCTACCTGGCACACAGCCGGGTGACCGAGCAGCGGGCGGCCGAGCAGATGAAACTGCTCTGCAAGGTGTTCGGGGACGACCCGGAGATCGGGCGGGCGATGCGGATGATCTCCGCGGACGAGGACAACCACCTCGCCTACTGCCACGAGGAGCTGCTGCGGCTGGCGGCGCAGGGCCACGGGCGGCGGATCCTCGGCACGCTGCAGGAGACGGCGAAGGCGGAGGTGCGCACCTACCGGGACGTCAGCCTCGCGGTGATGGGCCGGATGGGCGAGATCCTGCGCTGGCCGAAGGCGAAGTCGGCGGCGCTGGCGGCGGGCATCCACGCCGTGCACCTGTACGAGCGGGCCGGCGGCTGGCAGCGGATGACGACGCTGAAGATGCCCGCGCACCGCAACGCGCTGGGCGGTCCGGTCCCCGTGGAAGCCCTCGACTGAGCGCGCTGGGGAGTAGACAGCGATGGACGAGGGGCGCGCGGGGGCGCTGACCCGGCTCGGGCGGTTCTGCTACCGCCGGCGCCGGCTGGTGCTGGTCGGCTGGGTGGTCGGCCTGCTGGTGCTGATGGTGGTCGGATTCGGCTTCAAGGCGCCGGCCGACAACGACTTCACCGGCGGCAAGTCCGAGTCCGCCCGGGCGCAGGACCTTATCAAGGAGCACTTCCCCGAGCGCAAGGGCGGTTCGCTCGCCCTGGCGATCCAGGCCCCGGCGGGCCTGGCCGACCCGGCCGTGCACCAGCGGGTGGACGCGATGGTCGCCACGCTGGCCGCCGCCCCGCACATCACCGGCGTCCGATCGCCGTACGCCGGGCCCGGGCAGATCTCGACGGACGGCACGATCGGCTTCGCCACCACCACCTCGGACCAGAACCCGATGGCGACCTCCGAGGTCAAGCACCTGATCTCGCAGGCCAAGGCGGCCAGCGGCGGCGGCGTCACCTTCGCGCTCGGCGGAGCCGACGTGGTGACGGCCGAGACGCCCTACGGCGGGGCCTCGGACGCGATCGGCGCGCTGGCCGCGATGCTGGTGATCCTGATCGCCTTCGGCTCGCTGCTGGCGATGGGCCTGACCATGCTGGCCGCGCTCTTCGGCATCGGCAGCGGCCTGGCGCTGACCTTCCTGCTCGGCTACGTCTTCCCGGCCCCGTCGTTCAGCCCGATCGTGGCCACCCTGCTGGGCCTGGGCGTGGGCATCGACTACGCGCTGTTCATCGTCACCCGCTACCGGGAGGCGCTGGCCGAGGGCGACGAGCCGGGCGAGGCGGTGGAGGTGGCGATCGCCCGGGCCGGGCGCTCGGTGCTGTTCGCCGGCGCGACCGTGGTGATCGCGATGCTCGGGCTCTTCGTGGTGCAGCAGCGGCTGCTGAACGCCACGGCGGTGGCGGCCTCGGTGACCGTGCTGATGACGATGGTCGCCGCCGTCACCCTGCTGCCCGCGCTGCTCGGCTTCGCCGGGCGCGGCATCGACCGGTTCAAGCTGCCGTTCCTGGGCCGGACCGGCTCGCGCAGCCCGCTGGCCGAGCGCTGGGCCCGGGTGATCCAGCGGGCGCCGGTGACCGGGCTGGTCACCGGCGCCGCCGTGATGATCCTGCTGGCGATCCCGGCGCTGTCGATGCGGCTCTCCTTCGAGGACAACAGCACCGAGCCGCACGGCACCAGCGGCTACCAGGCGCACCAGATCCTCACCGAGGGCTTCGGTCCGGGCTTCGACGCGCCGTTCGTGATCGTCTCCGAGCTGCCCTCGCCCGGCGCGGCCGGGCCCGTGGAGCCGGTGGCCCGGGCGGTGGCGGGCACGCCCGGGGTGGCGGCGGTGACGCCGGTGCAGGTCAGCACGGACGGCGCGGCCGCGCTCTTCATCGCCTACCCGACCACCGCGCACCAGGACGCGGCCACGCCCAAGCTGCTGCACCACCTGCGCGGCCAGGTGATCCCGGCGGCGGTGGACGGCAGCGGGCTGGTGGTGCACGTCGGCGGCCCGACGGCCGGTGACGTCGACTTCGCGAGCGAGGTGAGCGCCCGGCTGCCCTGGCTGATCGCGGCGGTGATCGGGCTGGCGCTGATCCTGCTGGTGGTGCTGGTCCGCTCGATCGCGATCGCGATCAAGGCGGCCCTGATGACGCTGCTGTCGGTCGGCGCGGCCTTCGGCGTGCTGGTGATGATCGTGCAGTGGGGGTGGCTCAACTCGCTGCTCGGCTTCCCGACCACCGCGCCGATCACGGCCTGGGTGCCGCTCTTCATCTTCCCGATCCTGTTCGGCCTCTCCACCGACTACGAGGTCTTCCTGGTCTCCCGGATCCGCGAGGAGTACGACGCGGGCGCCGAGACGAGGGAGGCCGTGGCGCGCGGCCTCGGGCGTACGGCGCGGGTGATCACGGCGGCCGCGGCGATCATGGTGACGGTCTTCCTCTCGGTGCTCGCCACGCCCGACATCGCGGTCAAGGAGTTCGGCCTCGGCCTGGCGGTCGCGGTCTTCCTGGACGCGACGGTGGTCCGGATGGTGCTGGTGCCCGCGATCATGGAGCTGCTGGGCAAGGTCAACTGGTGGCTGCCCCGCTGGCTGGACCGGATCCTGCCGCACATCTGAGCGCCCGCCCTCCGCTGTCAGGATTCCTTGACAGCGCCTGCCCTGTCAGAGCGCCCTCACAGTTGCTCGGGCTGCTGAGCTGCTGATGGAGTGTCAGCAGCCCAGCAGCGTACGAACGGAGATCAGCGCAGCATGCCGCGGACGGCCTCGGGGTCGGTCGGCGCGAGCGGGCCGGTGGTCGCGGAGGCGGCGTTCGGGGCGGCGGCGGCCGGCGGCGGGGTCACGTAGACCGGGGCCGGATCGGCCTCCGGCGCACAGGTCTTGGCGATCGGACCCTTGCCGGTCGGCAGGCTGCCGTCGCGCAGGTAGGCGGTGAAGGTGTCGTCCAGGCACGAGTCGCCGTGGAACAGGATCTCGTGGAAGCTGCCGCCGTTCTGCACCACCAGCTTGGAACTGGGCAGCGCGTCGTGCATCGCCACGCCGCCCTGGTACGGGGTGGCCGCGTCCTCGGTGGCCTGGAAGAGGAGGATCGGCGGCAGGTTCCTACCGGTGATCTTCAGGCGGCCGGCCGGGTTGCCCTGCTCGGGCCAGAACATGCAGGCCGTGTTGTACCACATGTTGTTGTACGTGTAGAACGGCGCCTGGGCGTTGACCTTCGCCTGGTCCTGCTGCCAGAAGCCCCAGTCGCGCGGCCAGTTGTTCTCCTCGCACTGCACCGCGTTGTACGCCGGGAAGGTGCCGTCGTCCGCGCCGGGCGCGGCGTAGCGGTTGTAGGCGATGGCCAGCGGCCGGGTGTCGTGCTGGTTGAGGTAGGCGGAGAGCACGGTCGCCATCCTGGGCCAGCGCAGGAAGTTGTAGCCGCCGCCGTAGAAGGTGTCCTCGAACTCGGAGGGGCCGATCTTGCCGGGCGCCGGGCTGGCGTCCACCGGGGTGGTCCGCAGCGCGTCCTCGACCTGGGCGTACGCCTTCTCGACGGCGGCCCGGTCGGTGCCCAGGTGGTAGGTCGAGTCGGCCTTGGCGGTCCAGTCCGCGAAGGCGTCGAAGCGGCGCTGGTGCTCCTGGTCCTGGAGGATGTTGTGGTCGTACCAGGTGATGCTCGGGCCGACGATGCTGTCCAGCACCATCCGGCGCACGTGGGACGGGAAGAGCTGGGCGTAGGTGGAGCCCAGTGTGGTGCCCCAGGAGCCGCCGTAGAAGTTGATCTTCGGGACGCCGACCGCCCGGCGGATGCTGTCCAGGTCGCGGGCGTTGTCCACGGTGGTCATGTGGGGGAGGATCCAGGACCAGTCGGCGGCGCAGTCGGCCGCGTAGCCCGCGGACTTCTGCAGCCAGGCCTTCGCGGTGCCGTGGTCGGCGAACTGGTAGTCGGGCCGCTCGGCGTTGAAGAAGGCGGCGTCGCAGACCACGTGCGGGACGCTGCCGTTGGTGCCGCGCGGGTCGAAGCCGATCCAGTCGTAGGTGGAGGCCACGTCGGCCGGGATCTGGCCGGCGATGGAGGCCGGCATCCAGAGGCCGGAGTCGCCCGGGCCGCCCGGGTTCAGCAGGATCGGGCCCTGCTGCTTGTCCTTGGGCGCGGTGGCCGGGAGCTTGTCGAGCTTGATCTGGATCTTGCGGCCGTGCGGGTCCGCGTAGTCCAGCGGCACGTCGAGCATCGCGCACTGCAGCGCGGGCGTGGTCGCGTCGTTGCAGGAGCTCCAGACCAGCTTCCCCTGGCCGGTGTCCTGGAGATCGGGGCTGTCGGGAGCGGCGCTGGCGGTGGCGCCGCCGAAGGCTGCGACGGCAACAGCCGCCGAGAGCAGGGCGATGGCTTTCTTCATGGGCAGCATGATGTGATATGTGCAATGGCACTTCTAGAGAACTGACCGGACGTTATTAAGCTGTGACTCGTGTTCAGGATGTAGCCGTCGGGGTCGATGTGACTGCCGGTCGGCCGTCCGACCAACTGGCGAGCCGTCAGTTCATGATGTCGACCAGGACTTTGCCGAGAAGCCAGCCGAGGGGGCCTCAGTCGAGGGGGACCTCGGTGGAGCGGGACTCGATGCCGTCGAGGGCGGCGAGGGCCGCCGCATCGAGGGTGATCCCACCGACCGCGGTGTTGGCCTCCAGGTGGGCGGAGTCGGCGGTGCCGGGGATGAGCAGCACGTTCGGGGCGTGGCGCAGCAGCCAGGCGAGGCCGACCTGGGAGGGTGTGACGCCCAGCGACGCGGCCACTGCGTGCACCACCGGCTCGTCGGTCGCCTTGGGCAGGCCGGGGAAGGCCCCGCCGAGCGGGAAGAACGGCACCCAGGCGATGCCCTCGGCCGCGCACAGCCGCAGCAGGTCCTCGTCCTCGCGGGAGACGAGGCTGTAGGCGTTCTGGACGCAGACGATTCCGGCGGGCAGGGCGCGGCGCAGGCCTTCGGCGGTGACGCTGCTCAGGCCGATCGCGCCGATCTTGCCCTCGTCGCGCAGGGCGGTCATCACCGCGAGCTGGTCGTCGAGGTCGACGACCTGGTCGCCCTCGGCGCGCAGCCCCGGGCCGGTGTCCAGACGGCGCAGGTTGACGACCTCGAGCCGGTCGACGCCGAGGCTGCGCAGGTTGTCCTCCACGCTGGCGCGCAGCTGCTCGGGTCGCTGCGCCAGGCGCAGCGGCAGCGGTCCGCCGGGGTCGGGGTCGGCCCCCACCTTGGTGACGACCAGCACGTCGTCCTCGGGGCGCAGTGCCTCGCGGATCACCTCGTTGGCGAAGCCGAAGCCGTAGAACTCGGCGGTGTCCACGTGGTCGACGCCCAGTTCGACCGCGCGGCGCAGCAGGGCGACGGCTTCGTCGCGGCGGTCGTGCAGGCGCTGGAGCTGCAGTGCGCCGTAGCCGACCCGGAAGACGGTGCGGGCGGCGATGGATCCGGTGGTGATGGTCATGGCGCTGTCTCCTCGGCCGGAGTTCGCAGGGCGGTGTAGAGCAGTTCGGCCTGGTAGAGCGCCAGCACCCGGTGGGCGATCGGGGCGGCGTGCTCCCGGGCCGGGGCCGGCTCCCGGTGCTCGACCTTCACCAGCCAGGCCGTGACGCAGTCGTGCAGCATCGCGCGCATCCGGTCGGTCGCGTCGACGACGATCTCGTGGATGGCGGGGTCGGTGGTCGCCTCGCCCCAGGTCTGCACGCCGACCCGGGCCTCGGCGGGGTCGATCGCGGCGACCAGGCGGCGGAGCAGTTCGTCGGGGTCGGGCGGGGCGTCGCCTGCCGCGTACCCGGCCAGGACGTCGGCACGCCTGGCGAGCATCGCGCGGGCACTGGCGCGGACCAGGTCGGCCTTGTTGCGGTAGTGCGCGTAGATCGAGCCGGTCGACAGGCCCGACTCGGCGGTGATGTCGGCGATCGAGGTCCGTTCCAGGCCGTTGCGGCTGAAGCAGCGCACGGCGGCCTCGGCGATCTGGGTACGCCGGAGTTCCTTGCGCGCGTCGGTGAGGCGAGGCACCGCACCCCCGTAAGAAGAATGGTCCTTGTCCTTGTGAGGGGACGTTAGCAGAACCTCGGTTCTTCTTATGATGAGGACTCAGGTCGGGCGGCCGGTGTGGCCCGTGGCCTCCAGAGCGGCGGCGTAGGTGGTCTGGAAGTCGGGGAGGCCGGGGTAGAGGTGGTCGCTGCCGAGTTGGTCGGGGGGCAGGTCACGGGCGGCCACGAGGGCGGTGTAGGCGGCCTGCAGCGCCTCCGCGGGCTCCGTCCCGGTGCGCAGCCGCAGGATGGCGAAGGCCTTCAACGCGTGGGCGCAGTCCGCGAGATATGCCCGCTGGTCGGCCATGGCGAGCCCACCGAGCGCCTGCGCACCCTCGCGCGTCAGCCGCAGCCCCTGGCCCAGCTGACCCGCCTCGGCGAGCCGGAGGCCGAGCAGGACGGAGGCCCGGGCGAACTCCACCGGGTGCCGGCCCGGAACCTGGCGCAGGGCGTCGAAGGCGGCGGTGGTCACCTGCAGTGCCTGCGCAGCCTGCCCGATCTCCACCAGGTGCAGGCCGTACAACGCCGTGCGTGAGTGCAGCTTGGGGAGTTCGGCCGCCGAACCGGACGCCGCGGCGGCCGTGCGGACCGCGACCTCCTCGCCCAGCAGCAGGAAGGAGTCCGACAGCCGGTCCACGCGGACCAGACGGCCGCCGGCGGTCTCCAACGCCTCGGCCAGCCGCATCCGGTGTGCGGGCGGGTCCGACTCGGCCAGCCACCGGCGCACCATGAGCTCCTCCTCGGTCGCCGCCATCGACTCCTGGTGCTCCCCGCGCAGGGTGTGCCAGTAACCGAGGGTGAGGAGCGAGGTCGCGAAGTCGCCCCGGTGGGCGGGGTTGGACGCGGCCAGCGGGCGGAAGAGCGCCGACCCGCGCTGCGCGAGCGCCAGCCCCTCGGCCGAGTCGCCCTGGCTCTGTGAGATCCGGATGCTGAGGTTGGTCAACGACTTGGCCAGGCCCGGCTGGTGGAGCACCGGGTCGGAGACGGCCAGCCCCTCGCGGATCGCCAGCGCCTCCCGGGTCGCGGCCAGTGCCTCCGTCCGCCGCTGCATCCGGGCATGGAGGTTGCCCAGGTTGTCCCAGGCCGCGGCCAGGTTCGGCAGGTGGGCCGCCGGGTTGATCCGGGCCAGCCGCCGCTGGATGGCGACCGCCTCCTCGCACACGGGCAGGGCCTCCCCGAACCGCCCCTCGTTCATCAACCGCAGGCCGTGGTTGATCGTCGTCATGCCCAGGTCCGGCAGGTGGCGGTCCGGATCGGCCCGAGCCAGCTCCCGGTGCAGCTCCAGCGCCTCCCCGGCGAAGGCCGAACCCTCCTGCGTGCGGCCGGACTCCGCGAGGCTGTTGCTCAGGTTGGTCAGTGCCGTGGCCAGCCCGGGCCGGTGCTGCTCGGGATCGGCGGCCACCAGCCGGCGGTGGACGCTGACCGCTTCCCGCCCCGGTGTCACCGACTCGGCGGCCCGGCCGATCCGCAGCAGCAGGACGCACTGGTTGTTCAGCGCCATGGCGAGATCGGTGAGTTGCCCGGCCGGGTCGGTCTCGGCGAGGTGCCGGTACAGGGCGACGGCCTCGGCCATCGGTGCCTGCGCCGCTTCGTAGCGGCCTGCCGTGTTCGCTGCGGCACCGAGCGAGTTGAGCGCCGACGCCAGGGCCGGCAGGTGCCCGGGATCGGCGGCGGCGAGCACCCGGTAGAGCTCGACGGATGCCTGGGCCGGAGCGATGGCCTCGACGAGCAGACCGGCGTTGCCGTAGCGCACGGCCAGGGCGCGTAACAACTCCGCCCGCTCCAGCGGCCCCACCGTCCCCCTGGCGAACCGGTACTCGATCAGCCGCCGGGTGAACACCGCCACCGCCAGGTCGAGTTCGACATGCCGCTCGATCGGCAGGTGCGGCCGAATCTCCTCCAGCACCTCGCCCGGCAGCTCCGCCAGCTCGAACAGCCGCAGCAGCGCCGCCCCGCCCGCCGCCGGGGCCAGCGCGGGCCGGGCCAGCAGCAGCGGCACCAGCTGGGAGTGCAGCAGGTGCGGCCAGCGGTGGGCGGCCTCGATCACCACCGTGAGCACCTGCCGTGCCAGCGCGGGCGGTTGGGCATCCGCCGGGTGGTCCAGCAGCAGCGCCGGTGCCTCCGTGGCCCAGCCGTCCGTCGCGTGGTAGGCCGTCGCCTGCTCGCGGCCCGGCAGGGTGAGGGCGAGGAAGTCCTCGCCGAGGCGGTCGGGGGAGAGGGCTTCGAAGAGCAGCCCGGGGTCCTGCGGCGGGTAGCAGACCGCGTGGTCGGCCACGGCTCCGCCGGCCAGCCGCGGGTCCGTCGCGCGAGTGCGGGCCAGCGCGGTGACGGCGGCGGGGTAGGCCAGCGGGCGGGTCAGGGTGGCCAGGTAGACGGTGCGGCGCAGCAGTCGCTCGTCGGTGCGCAGCGGGCCGCGCGCGCCGTCGTGCGAGGAGCGCCAGTGGTCGTGCTCGCGGTCCAACAGGTAGGAGGAGAGCGCCGCTTGGTCCCGTCCGGAGGGCGGGGTGATGCCGCGCCGGGCCGCGTCCACGTCGACCAGGGCCTTCATGTGCACGGCCAGGGTCAGCGCGTACTGGGGATCGTCCAGCTCGGCGGGGACGCCCAACCCGCCCGGCTCGGGCAGGTCGAGGGCGGCGCCGAAGCTGTCCCGGGCGGAGGCGTAGATACCGGCCCGGACCCGGGCGTCGTCCGGCAGCGGGGCGAGCGGGACGGCCTCGGCGTCGTAGACGTCCAGCTTGGCGAGCTGATGGGCCAGGCCCTGCCACCAGTCGCCCGCCGGGCGGGAGAGCAGCAGCAGCCGCAGGCGGTCGCGGGCCGCCTCCCGGTGCTGGCGCACCAGGGTGAGCAGGTCCGCCAGCGGCCAGCGCTCGGCGTAGTCCACCACCAGCACCAGGCCGGGGCGGCGCACCGTCAGGCTCTCGTCCCCGCCGCCGGCCGAGGCGACCTCGCTGCGGTGGCGGGCCTGGGCCACCGTCCACCCGGCCGCGGCCGAGCGGGCGGCGAACTCGGCCGCCAGCCGGGTCTTGCCGCGCCCGCCCTCGGCGTGCAGCAGGCGCACCGTCAGACCGGGGGTGGCCTCCTCGCGCCAGTCGGCCAGCAACTCCAGCTCCGGGCGCGGGAAGAACGGGACCACCTGGTGCCGGGCCGTCAGCAGCCGGCTGGGCACCTTGGCCAGCCCCGGAGCCGGGTCGGGCGGGCGGCCGATCGGGAACGGCTCGACGCGGTACGGGGGTTCGGCGCGGTAGATGTAGTTGTACTGGTCGCCGTGCTGGACGGCGTTGACCCGGGCGCCGGGGGCGGCGGTGATGTTCTGGGTGAAGACGGTGCCCTGCGGTGCGGGGGCCTCGCTCACGCCCCGGCCTCGTCGTCGTCCTCGTCCTCGCCCTCGTTCTGGTCCTGGCCCTGGTTCTGATCCTGGTCCTGGCTCCTGCGCGGGCGGTCCATGAAGTGGTTGTTCTGGGTGCCGCCCTGCACCGCGTTGACGATCGCGTGATCGGAGGCCTTGATGTGCTGGACGTTCTGCGCCAGGCCGGGGGCGTCGGCCGGCAGGCTGCCGCGCACCTCGTCGATCAGCGCCTGGAGTTCGGCGACGGCCCGCGGGTCCGTGCGCAGCACGGCGAGGAGTTGGCGGCGCAGCGGCGGGACCAGCTCGGCGCGGGCCTCCTCGGCCTCGGCTCCCGTCACCAGGGCCGCCTGGCCGTCCAGTTCGCGCTCCACCTCGGCCACCTCGCGGCCGCGCCGGTGGAGCAGCCGGGCCAGCCGGCCCCGGGTCGCCTGCCACGCCTCGGTGCCCATCGCCGCCGTCACGGTGGTGGCCGCCGTCATCGCCAGGGTCTCGGCGAGCTGTTGGGCTTCCTGCAGATCGGGCATTCGGGTGCTCCTCGGGCTCCTGGGCGAAATCGGGCGGGGTTCGGCAGGTGTGGCAGCTCCGATCATCGCGCCCGGGCGGACGGGCCGCAGGCGTTCGCCGCAGATTCCGTTCAGGTGACGGACAGTCCGGCTGATGAGCCGTCAAGGCCGCGTGCGTGCAGGAGTGGCAAGCCTTTCAGGATATCGAACGGTTGCGAGTGTCGAGCTTGTTGTCGTGAGCTGTTCATCAATGCTTAGCATGACCGACATCGGCGGCCGGGACAGTTCCTGACGTGACCGCGACCGTGGCCGCGACACCCACAGCCCGCGAGTTACGCGCGTAGGTCACTGTTCGTCACCCCTCTCACCGTCTGTTCCTCTCCCACCTTGGAGCTTGACGCATGTCCACGTTCCGCACGGGCGTCCGCCCGCTCAGCACCGCCGCCGTCGCCGCCGCCGTCGTGCTGGCCGCCGTGGCCGGCACCGCCGCGCTGCCCACCCACGCCGTGGCCGCCACCACCGCCGCTGCCGCCACCCCGCAGCACCGGGTGCTGTTCGACGCCAGCCACGCCGAGACGGCAGGCAACGCCGACTGGATCATCAGCAACAGCGAGCCCGACCCGCTGGCGCAGAACGCCAACCCGCAGTCGGAGACCGACTGGACCGGCGCCATCTCGGCCTGGGGCGTGGGCCTGCAGAAGACCGGCAACTACAGCCTCAAGACCCTGCCGGCCGGCAACAGCATCACCTACGGCACCGGCGGTGCGCTGGACCTCGCCAACTTCGACGAGTTCGTGCTGCCCGAACCCAACATCCGGCTCACGGACGCCGAGAAGACGGCGCTGATGAAGTTCGTGCAGAACGGCGGCGGCCTCTTCCTGGTCTCCGACCACACCGGCAGCGACCGCAACAACGACGGCTGGGACTCGCCGGCCATCATCAACGACCTGCTGACCACCAACTCGGTCGACAGCAACGACCCGTTCGGCTTCTCGGTCGACCTGCTGAACATCACCACCGACAACCCGCGGGCGATCAGCGACAGCACCGACCCGGTGCTGAACGGCCCGTTCGGCACCGTCACGGGCTCGATCATCCGCAACGGCACCACCTTCACCCTCAAGCCGGCCGACAACCCGTCGGTCAAGGGCATCGTCTACCGCACCGGGTACAGCGGCAACACCGGCGCCTTCTTCGTCACCAGCACCTTCGGCAAGGGCCGGGTCGCGATCTGGGGCGACAGCTCGGCGATCGACGACGGCACCGGCGAGCCCGGCAAGACCGTCTACAACGGCTGGGACGACCCGGCCGGCACGGACGCCGCCCTCGCCCTGAACGCCACCCAGTGGCTGGCCGGCGCCGGCACCGGCGGCGGCACCACCGGCAGCGTCTCGGTCACCAACCCGGGCGCCCAGAGCACCGTGGCCGGCACCGCCGCCGCGCTGCAGCTCGCGGCCACCGACACCGCGGGCGGCACGCTCAGCTGGTCGGCCAGCGGCCTGCCGGCGGGCCTGAGCATCAACGCCTCGACGGGCCGGATCAGCGGCACCCCGACCACCGCGGGCAGCTCCAGCGTGACCGTCACCGCGACCGACTCCACCGGCGCCGCCAACTCGGCGACCTTCGGCTGGACCGTCACCTCCTCCTCCGGCGGCTCCGGTTGCACCTCGGCGCAGCTGCTCGCCAACCCGGGCTTCGAGAGCGGCTCGACCGCGGGCTGGACCGAGACCAACTCGGGCGGTGTGAGCACCATCAACAACAGCTCCAGCGAGCCGGCCCACTCGGGCGGCTACGACGCCTGGCTCGACGGCATGGGCGCCGCCAACACGGACACCCTCGCGCAGACCATCACCCTGCCCGCCGGTTGCGCCAGCTACAAGTTCAGCTTCTGGCTGCACGTGGACACGGCCGAGACCAGCACCACCAGCGCCTACGACAAGCTGACCGTGACCGCCAACGGCAGCACGCTGGCCACCTACTCCAACCTCAACCACGCCACCGGCTACCAGCAGCACACCTTCGACCTGTCGGCCTACGCCGGGCAGACCGTCACGCTGAAGTTCAGCGGCGCCGAGGACTACACCAAGCAGACCTCCTTCGTCCTGGACGACACCGCCGTCAACGTCTCCTGACGCCGCGGTAGTTGCCGACACTGCCGGGTACCCGTCCGCGGGTGCCCGGCAGCACGCTTGCCGCCGCTCAGCCGAGCAAGGTCTCGACGAGCCAGGGGAGTCGGGCGAACAGCTCGGGCAGGCCGCGCACGCCGTCGCGGGCGGACTCCTGCGACAGCGCGAGCTCGGGGCCGGTGCCCACCTCGACGCCGGCGAGGCAGCGGAGGATGTTCCACCGGGTGTGCCCCAGCCAGCCGCCGATCATGTGCACGAACCAGCTCGGGCCCGGCGGCGGCAGCACTCCGCCGCCCGCCGCATAGCCGTCGAGGACCGAGCGGAAGACGGCCGGCTCGATCCCCTCGAAGCCCGGTCCCTTGGCAAGGCTCAGCGCGGTCGAGCCGAGCTCGCCGGAGAGGTCGATCCGCCCCGAGAGCTCCCAGTCGAGCAGCACCGGCCGGCCCTCGCGGGCCAGCAGGTTCCACGGCTGGACGTCCGCGTGGGTCAGCACGACCGGGCCCGGCCGCGCGCAGCTGTCGACGAGCTCGGCGATCGCGAGGAACGTCTCGACGCCGGAGGCGAGTTCGCCGGCCCACGGCTGCCGGGCCGCCGCGGCGCGCACGGCGAGCTCGGGCCAGTCGCGCGGCGTCGGCTCCTCGGCGGGCGGTTCGGGCCATGGCACGTCAAGTGCGTGCAGCCGCGCCAGGATCCCGCCGATTTCGAAGCCGAACTCTGCTGCCACCGGCGCCTCGGGCACCCGCTCTCCGTCGACCCACCGGTGGACGAGCGTGCCGCCGTCGGCCGAGACCGGCTCCGGCATCGGGACGCCGGCGGCGAAGGCGGCCCGCTCGAACCCCAGCACCTGCTTCGGGCGGTAGGCGGTGCGGCGGTCGGCGAGGTTCAACTCCTTGACGGCGAAGGAACCCTGGTCGGTGTCGAGCCGGTACAGCCGGTTGGCGAACCCGCCGTGGACCCGGACCATGGGCCCCAGCGGCGCGCCGAGATGGGAGAGGTTCACCCCCGCATGCTAGGGCCGATCGGGGATCTCCTCTGCCGCGTCACCGTCAGGTCCTGGTTCTGCAACA
This sequence comes from Kitasatospora sp. NPDC006697, assembly GCF_042869935.1. Lineage (NCBI taxonomy): Bacteria > Bacillati > Actinomycetota > Actinomycetes > Kitasatosporales > Streptomycetaceae > Kitasatospora > Kitasatospora sp. NPDC006697. Next base: position 1,632 of record NZ_JBIAGU010000055.1, on the reverse strand, counting down.
GAATTCCGCTCGTACACGATTCCACCGGAACGCGTCCTAGGCTGCCCCGCATGACTCTTACCGCCTCCGATGTCTCCGCTGCCAGCGCCGCCTGGGTGTGGACGCCGCCTGGGTGCGAGATCGTCGAGCACGAGACCTACACGATGGTGCGGCTGCCCGACTACTTCGCCTTCGATCTGTCCCTGGTCTCCTTCACACCGACCGGCCCGCTCGGCGCGGCCGTCGACGCGGTGGTGGAGCGGGCGCGCCGGTTCGGTGTGCCGGTGCTGGACTGGCAGGTGCTGATCAGCCACCCCGCCGGGCTGCCCGCCGAACTGGAGGCGCGGGGCGGCACGGTGAAGATGGTCGCGGAGGTGCTGGCCGCCGACCTGAGCCACGGTGTGCCCGCCCTGCTCCCGCCGACGGTGGACGTGTCGCTGCGCTGGGCGACGGACTTCGCGACGGCCCGGGACAGCGTGGCCATCCAGGTCACCGGCTTCGGCGGGGAGCTCCCGCCCGAGGAGCGGATCGAGCTGATGGCCGCCCGCGAGTCCGTGACCGTCCCGGCGGGCGACCGCGGCACCCTCGTCGCCTACGTGGACGGCGAGCCGGTCGGCACCGGCGGTCTGGAGATCGCGGACGGCGTGGCCCGGCTGACCGGCGGCGTCGTGCTGCCGTCCTGGCGCGGCAAGGGCGTCTACCGCGCCCTGCTCGACGCCCGGTTGGGGTATGCGGTCACCCACGGCGCGACGATGGCCATCGTCAAGGCCAATACGACCACCTCGGGCCCGATCCTGCTCCGCACGGGCTTCACCTCGTTCGGCCCGGAGCCGGTCTACGCGGTGCCGCTGGGCTGATGAGCCGACCGGCTGTCTTCCGCACCCCGCTCCTAAGGAACCCGATGAAGCTCCTCCTCACCGACTCCGGCATCAGGAACCCCAGCATCCACGCCGCGCTGCTCGACCTGCTCGGCAAGCCGATCGCCGAGTGCACCGCCCTCTGCATCCCCACGGCGGGCTACGGGGGTTCGTGGGGCGATCCCACCGGGCCGTGGCGGTTCATCAGCGGGCAGGCGCCCAGCCCGATGACCGGGCTGGGGTGGAAGTCGGTGGGGGTGCTGGAGCTGACCGCGCTGCCCAGCATCGGCCCGGAGCGGTGGGTCCCCTGGGTGCGCGAGGCCGATGTGCTGCTGGCCAACGGCGGGGACGCGCTGTACCTGGCCCACTGGATGCGCGAGTCCGGGCTGGCCGAACTCCTGCCCTCGCTGCCCGACCTGGTCTACGTGGGCCTCAGCGCCGGCAGCATGGTGATGGGTCCCCGGGTGGGGGAGCAGTTGGCGGACTGGCGGCCGCCCGGCGGGAGTGACGGTGCGCTGGGCCTGGTCGACTTCTCGATCTTCCCGCACCTGGGCAGCCCGACGTGGGAGGGGTTCTCCCCGGCCGCGGCGGAACACTGGGCGGCCGACCTCGGTTGCCCGGGGTACGCGATCGACCAGGAGACGGCGATCAAGGTGGTCGACGGGGTGGTCGAGGTGGTGTCGGAGGGCACCTGGCGGACGTTCTAGTGCCGCATCAAGCAACGTTTGCCCTGTGACGGGCTCGTGGCAGGGGTTTGGCCGCTCGTAGTACGGACGCGCTTTGCGTGCGGGCTCAG
>NZ_JBIAGU010000054.1:0-33678 GCF_042869935.1 Kitasatospora sp. NPDC006697 | reverse complement strand
AGGCGCGGGTGAGGCCGTCGGTGGGCGAGGCGGGGATGGGGGGCTGGGTGGGCAGCGGGGTGAAGCCGAGCGGGGCGGTGTGGTTGATCGGGAAGCTGGTCGGCATGGTGCCGGTGGCCCGGCCGTAGGCGCAGGCGACCGCCGCCATCGCGCCGGCCACCGCCAACTCGCCTGCTCCGCCCGGGACCCCGGTGGTCGGCGGCATCACCACGATGTCCAGCTCGGGCGGCGTGTTCCACTGCCGGGTGTAGAAGTAGTTGTCCCAACTGCCCTCCAGGAAGGCCCCGTTCTGGAGGTGCAGGCTGGAGGTGAGGGTGGTCGCGATGCCGTCCATCAGGCCGCCCATCATCTGCGCCTCCAGGCCGCGCGGGTTGACCGCCAGGCCGACGTCCACGGCGCAGACCGCCTTGGTGACCCGGGGCCCGGTACAGGCGTCCGGGACCCGCCGGTTGACGGTGGCGGGAGTGCAGTCGATCTCGGCCAGCACGGCGACGAAGGAGTGGTACTCCGCGTGGATCGCGATCCCCTGGGCGGTGCCGGGGGCCATGGTGCGCCCCCAGGAGCCGAGTTGGGCGACCTTGTCGAGCACCGCCCGGGCCCGGTCGTCCTTCAGGAAGGAGCGCCGGAACCGGTAGGCGTCCTGGCCCATGGCCGCGGCGAGCCGGTCGATCACCAGCTCCTGCGCGCACCGCACGTTGGGCGAGTAGATGCCGCGCATGCTGCCGGTGTTGAAGCCGTGGTCGACCTCGTTCAACAGCTGTGTGGTGACGCCGAACTGGTAAGGGGTCTGCTGGGTGAGCTGGAACATCACCTCGGAGAAGCCGGTGTCGACCACCGGCAGCTTGTCGGCCAGCGAGGTGATGATCTCGCCGATGCCGTGGCCGAAGTCGGTCCAGACCGAGGTGTGCCGCTGCTCGAAGCTGACCACGTTGCCGAGCGAGTAGGTGGCCCGCACCCGGGAGGTGGACATCGGGTGGGTGCGGCCCTGCCGGAAGTCGTCGGTGCGGTGCCACATCAGCTTGACCGGCTTGCCGACCGCCTTGGAGACCAGCGCGGCCTCCAGCGCCGCGTCATGGAAGAGCTTGCGGCCGAAGGAGCCGCCGCCCTGGGTGACGTGCACGGTGACCGCGGTCAGCGGCAGGCCGAGGGCGGCCGCGATCTCGCCCTGCGCGACGATCGGCGCCTTCATCGCGCCCCAGATCTCGGCCCGGTCGGACCGGACGTCGGCGATCGCGCAGTTCGGCTCCAGCGCGCTGTTGCTGGCGAAGTGGAAGGTGAAGCGGGCGTCGATGGCCTGCGTCAGCAGCGGCAACGGCGGTACCACCAGCGGGAGTTCGGCGGCCTGCAGATCCTGCAGCACGCTGGCGTCGCTGGCCCCCTCGGCGGTGCCCGGGCCCCAGCTCACCTGCAGCGCCCGGACGGCGTCGATGCACTGGCCGAAGGTCTGCCCGCGCACGGCCACGCCGCTGGGCACCGTGACCACGTCGGTGATGCCGGGCATCGCCAGCACCGCCGCCTGGTTCCGCACCGAGCGGACGGTCCCGTTGATCGTCGGCGGCCGGCAGATCATGGTCGGCAGCGCGCCGGGCACGCTCAGGTCCATGGTGAACTGCTTGCGCCCGGTGACCGCGTCCAGCGCGTCGATCCGGTTCTGCGGGGTGCCGATCACGCTGAAGCTGCCCGAGGGCTTCAGCGCCACCGGCACCGCCACGGTGGTCGCGCTGGCGGCCGCGGCGGCCAGCTGCCCGTAGCCGACGCTCGCCCCGCCCGGCGCGGAGACCACGCCGGCCGAGGTGGTCAGCGCCGCCACCGGCACGCCCAGCTGGGCCGCGGCGGCCGCGAGCAGGCGCTGCCGGGCGACCGCCGCGGCCACCCGCACGGGGGTGTAGGTGGAGACGGTGGTGTTCGATCCGCCGGTCAGCTGGTTGAAGAGCAGCTCCGGGCGGGCGTCGGCCAGCGTGACCCGCACCTTGTCCAGCGGCAGGTCCAGCTCCTCGGCGATCAGCATCGCGGTGGAGGTGGTGACGCCCTGCCCGACCTCGGCCCGGGGCAGCACGAAGGAGGCCGTGCCGTCGGGGTTCAGCTGGATGCTGATCAGGTTCGCGGTCGGCAGCGCGGCATCGGTGAGCAGGTCCGTGAGGTCGTACACGTCGGCCGGCTCGGGCAGCGACGGGATCGCCGCCTCCGCCGGGCCCGCGCCGCCGACCTCCCCGAGCTGCGCCGCCACGGTGAGCGTCGAGGCCGCGAGCACGTAGCCCAGGAACCTGCGACGCCCCAGCCGGTCGTCCTGATCGCCCATCAGTTGTCCTCTCCCCGACAAACCCGTGCTGGGGAGCCTGCCATACCGGCGAGTAGCCCACCACATCGGGGCGGAGCCGGCCGCCCGGTGCAGCGCCCCCGCCGCCGGCGGACGGCCGCAAGGGCCGGTACGGGCTGGGTCATCGGCTCCCGCTCCAGATCCGGCGGACCGCCGGGAGGCCCTCGGCGGCGATGCGCTGGAAGACCCTGGTGTCGGCGGCGAACGGCGACGAACTGCGTGGGTAGTGGACGAGGACGTCGGTGAAGCCGTGTTCCGCGCACCTGCCCACGAAGTCGACGAAGCGTTCGACGGAGGCCAGCGGGCGGTCGCCGACCACACTGCCGTTGATCATCCGGGCGAGCTCCGAGGGCGCCCGACCGGCAGTGGCGCACGCCTGGTCGAGCCGGTCCTGCTGCTGGCCTACCAGCGTGAGCCCCTCGTGCTCGGACAGCCGGCCGAATCGCCGGGGGTCGCCGTTGGTGATCCAGATCTGGGCGTGCTCGGCGACCAGGGCGAGACCGCGGGGCCCGGTCGCCGCGAGCGCGAACGGCACCCGCGGGCGCTGCACGCAGCCGGGCAGCATTCGCGCACCCACGGCCTGGAAGTACCGGCCCCGGTGGTCCGTCTCCGGAGCGCGCAGCAGCCGATCGGACAGCTCCACGAACTCCCGGAACCTGTCCTGCCTTTGACCTGGGGTCATGGCACTGCTCCCGAGCACTTCGGTGTCGTGCCCGTCGGCCCCGGCCCCGATGCCCGCGATGAACCGCCCGCCGGACACGTCGTCCAGGGTCATCACGTCCTTGGCCCAGGTGACGGGGTGGCGGAAGTTCGGCGAGGTGACCAGGGTGCCCAGGCGGATCCGTTCGGTGGCGGTGGCCGCGGCGGTCAGGGTGGGCAGGGCGCCGAACCAGGGGCCGTCCTTGAGCGAGCGCCAGGACAGGTGGTCGTAGGTCCAGGCGTGGTCGAATCCCCACTCCTCCACCTCGCGCCAGATTCGGCGGGCGGTGTCCCAACGGTGCTCCGGCAGTACCACGACTCCGACGCGCATGACTTCTACCATTCTGCTCGGTGGGGTCGGGTTCGAGCAGCGGGCCCGACCCCCGGTTCGACGGTCGGCGGGTCAGGCGGTGAGCGCCTTGACGACGACCTCGTGGAGCTGCCGGCTGTCGGAGACCGGGGTGATGGCGTCCGCCGGGAGCTCGGTGAAGTCGCCGGCGTGGTAGCTCCCGCTGCCGTGGACCACGATCTGTGCGGCGGGGGCGACCAGACCGCGGTCCGCCGCGTTCAGCACACCGGTGAGCGCCATCACCAACGACCACTCGCGCAACAGCCGCGGGTCGGCGGGCAGGTGCACGCCGGTCGGGCCGAGCAGCGCCCGGATCTGCGGATAGCGGGCGAGGCACTCGTGCAGCGAGACCACGATGCCGTCGCCGCCCTGCCGCTGGATCAGCGTCGACATCTCCGCGGCGGTGACCGGGGTCCGGGTGTAGAAGGTGGGCTCCAGGGTCTCTCCGGGATCGGCGGTCAGCAGCGGGAAGTGCGGGTCCGCGTCCTGCGCGTACAGGCCGGTCGCGGGGTCGTAGCGGTAGTCGGGCAGCCCGGCTCGGGAGAAGCCGCCGGTGCGCAGGTGCAGCACCATGTCGGGGGTGTCCAGGTGCTGGACCAGCAGGTAGCCCGGCTCCGGCTCGCCGGCGGGCGTGAGCCGGCGGCGGCCGTAGGCGTGTCCCAGCAGGCCGAACGCGCTGGAGACCGAGTGGGCGTGCAGTCGACCGTGCGGCGGCACCGGACCCAGCACGTCGTGCTCGACCACGGCGCGCAGCGCGTCCGCCATCTTGTAGTTGGCGATGTTGAGGGTGTACCAGATCCGGTAGCCGGTCAGGCCCTCGGTGTCGGCGCCGTGCTCGTGCAGGAAGGAGAGGGCCAACTCCTTGACCGAGGCGCGCTGCGGCCCGTCGTAGGTGACCACCGGGTTCTGTGCCCGCAGCCGGTGGTCCCGGCTCAACGGTGAGGACCAGAGCTTGTGGCGGGCGGCGCCGGGCACCACGACGACGATCCGCAGCTGGTCCCCGGTGACCAGTCCGGCGTCAACCGCCCGCCACACCGCATCGCGCAGGGCTGTCGCCTTGTTCGCGGAGGACGGGGTGACGATGACGATCCGCTCCCCGGTCTGCTGGATGTGGTGGACGGCTCGGGCCACCATGAGCAGCGAGGCGAAGGTCTTGGTGGTACGGGTGCCCGGGTTGCCCATCATGTTCAGCAGTGCCAGCTCGCGTCCCCGGTACTCGCCGAGCCGGTCCAGCGCGATGTCGGAGGCGCCGAGGAACTGCTGCAGCGCCTCGGTCATCGGCGGTAGCCGGTAGGCGGGTTCGAAGCCCGGCTGGCCCTGGGGGACCTCCTCGGCGAGGAGCCGGGCCGCCTGCCCGGCCTGCTCGTAGTACCGGGTGATGACGTTCTCGATGAGGATCTGCTGCTCCGGCTGGTGCGCGATCATGTCGATTTCACTTCCGATCGAGGTGGTCGAATGGGCGGTCAGGAGGTGCGGCTGATGGCCCGTCACACGGCCGGGCTCGGTCGCGCTGGTGCGATCCGGCCGCTGATCCGGTGGAAGAGGACGGCCTTGGTGCCCGCCTGCAGCAGGTTCGCGCAGATCAGCGCCGTCCACAGGGCACTGAGTCCGCCGGCGTCGGCCGCCGGCACGGCGCTCAGGCAGAGCGCCCCGAAGAGGACGGCGGTGGATATCAGGCTGGGCAGGGTCCGCTTGAGCCCGACCATGCCGAAGCCGGCGATCGCCTGCAGCCCGTCGGTCATCACCACGGCGCAGACCAGCGGCAGTTGGTGCTGCAACGACTGCCTCAGCGAGGCGTCGTCGCTGAGGAACGGGATGAGGGAGTGCCCGAACACCAGGAGCACGACGGCCAACGTGCCGATCCCGCAGACCGTGACGCCCGCGCCCGCGACCACGTTGCGCCGGGTTCGCGGGATGTCGCCGTCGCGCACGGCCCCGGCCACCTGCGGCACGGTCGCCTGGCCGATCGCCACGGCTAGCGTGTAGATCAGGTTGACGAGGGTCTCGCAGACCCCGTGCACCGCCGCCTGCTGGGTGCCGAGCCGGGCCGCGGCGAACGTCAGCACGCCGAGCACCGCGAACTTGATCAGGACGGTTCCCGCGAGCGGGATGCCGACCCTGGCGAGCCGGAGCATCGCCTCGAAGTCCGGACGGCCCGGGGTGAGCGGCGCACCGGCGAGCGCCGGGACGCGGCGCAGCGCCACCTGCATGCGGACGGTGGTGACCAGACTCGAGGTCAGCATCGCGATGCCGGCGCCGTTCAGTCCGAGCGAGGGCACCGGGCCGATGCCGCCGATCAGCGTGACGGAGAGCACCACCGCCAGCGCGGTGCCCACCAGGCCGGCCCGCAGCACCAGCCGGCTCCGGTCCAGCGCGACCAGTACCGAGGTCGCGGAGGTGCCGACCGAGAGCGAGAGCACGCTGATGGCCAGCAGCAGCGGGAAGAGGCCCAGGTGGTTCAGCGTGCTCGCCGGGACCCCGGTGGCCGACCCGATCACGGAGACGCCGCCGACGGCCAGCGCTCCGAGCCCGCCGGTGACGAGCCCCAGCCACATGCTGTTGCGCACCAGCGGGACCATGCGCTTCGGATCGTCCTCGTACTCGGCGACGAAGGGCATCACCCCGCGCAGTACCCCGGCCACGGTGGCGGCGGCGGGGCTGTACACCGCGATGGTCACGGCGAACGCGGCCAGCGAGGCCGTCGCGTGCCGACCGAGCATCGCACTGTCCACGAGCGCGGCGGCCGAGGCCGCGACCATGGTCAGATAAAGCGGCAGGGCGGTTCGGGCGATCCTCGTGAAGGCATTCGATTGCGCCCTGCTCGTGACTGTCATGAATTGTCCTGTCGAAGGGATGACGAGGAATTTCCGGACCGGGCCCGGTCGAACGGATCGGAAATGGCGGCGGCGAGTTCCTGCTCCGGCCCGAAGAGACGGAAAAGGCCGTCCGCCCGGCCGCGGAACACCTCCGCACACGGGTCGCCCCGGCCTGGGCCGGGCAGGCGCCGGCCCAGGCCGGGCCGCCGCCCGGCCGCCGCCCAGAGGCTCCGGCACGGCTTCTCGCCGCTGCGGCGGCCAGGTCCTAAGAGCTTGACGACGGCAGTCCGGAAATGTTCGCCGAGGTATTCCTCGGGTTCTCGGCAAGCCGCGATGGAACCGGTCGCGTGAGGCGTGAGCAAGATATCAGAAAGCATTGCCGGAGGTCTATTGCCGTCGCTCGAGATCGGCTCCCGGAACGGTGGATCGCGGCGCGCCGCCGGGGTACTCTCGAATGACGCCGAGGCGCTCCGCAATGGAGGGCAGGGCGATCCCGCCTTTTCGTGCGGTACGTGTCCCGATATGGGGGAGTCATGGAAAACAACGCTTTCGAACGCATTGCCTTCAGCTATCCCGGCCAGGGTTCCCAGGTCACCGGAATGGGAAAGGACGCCGTCCAGGACTCGCCCCTGGCCCGACGCCTCTACCAGGACGCGGACGAGGTGCTCGGCTTCCCGCTCAGCCGGGTGTGCTTCGAGGGTGACGAGGAGCAGCTGCGCGACACCGCGGTGACCCAGCCGGCCGTCTTCCTCACCAGTCTGGTCTTCACCCGCCTGCTGGCCGAGCGTGGCGTGCGCCCGGACGTGGTGGCAGGGCACAGCCTGGGGGAGTACGCGGCCCTGGTGACCGCGGGCGTGCTCGACTGGACCGACGCGCTGCGCCTGGTCCGGGTGCGCGGTGCGCTGATGGCCGCGGTCAACCGCCGCCGGCCCGGCAGCATGGCGGGCGTGCTCGGTCTGCCGGCCGAGCGGGTCGAGGAGCTCTGTGCTCAGGCCACCCGGCAGGGCTCGGGCACCGTGCAGGTCGCGAACTACAACTCCGCGACCCAGACGGTGGTTTCCGGGGACACCGAGGCGGTCGAGGCGCTGGCCCGCAGCGCCAGGCAGGCGGGTGCCCAGCACGTGGCCCGGCTCAGCGTCGGCGCCCCGTTCCACTCGGTCTTCATGGCGGACGTGGAGCAGGAGTTCGCCGAGCACCTGGGGGCCGTGCCGTTCGCCGCTCCGCGGCTGCCCGTGGTGGCCAATACGACGGCCGGCTACCTCGAGTCGGGGACGGCGGCCCGGGAGGCGCTGCGCCGTCAACTGGCCTCTCCGGTGAGGTGGACGCAGACGATGGAGCTGCTGGTCGCCGCCGGGGTGACGGCCTTCGTCGAGGTGGGCCCCGGCCGGGTGCTCAGCAACCTCTCGCGGGCCTCCGCGCCGGGTGCGGCCGCACTGGCCGTCGGGACGGTGCGTCAGCTCGACAAGGCCGTGGAGCGATTGGCCTGCGCGCCGGTCTGACGCGTGCCGTTCCGGCGTCCACACCGCGGTGAAGCCGAAGGAGGGGGTGGACTTCACCGTGCGGCTCCTGCCGGTTCGCCGGCGTGGGGGAGGGCTCCGGCGTCGAAGAGCAGCGTGAAGAGGGCCTCGCGGTAGCGCCGCATCAGCCGTTCGCCCTCCTCCGGGTCGCGCCCCTCGCGGTACAGCAGCTCGATCCGCAGTGAGTCCGGCGCCTCGACCGGGATGAACTGGAGCTGCTGGCTCGACGTCAGGGTGTCCGTGTTCACGGCCTCGAACGGCTCGCCGGCCAGCAGGGCCTCCCGGCCGTCCTCACGCACGTAGCTGAAGGAGACGGCGGGGGAGAGGTACGGCAGCAGGGCCGGATCCGCCGCGGCCAGGTCGGCGAACGGTACCGTGCGCTCCGCCTCGATCCGCGCGAAGGTGTCCCGCACTGCGGCGAACGCCTGGTCCGGCGTCAGCTCCGGGCCCAGCCGCAGCGGCACCGGGACGACGTTGGCGAAGGCGCCGACCGAGCCGCCCAGCGCGGAGTGCACCCGTCCGTCCAGCGCCACCGACGGGCACGTCCCGCGCTCGTCGCCCTGCCGGGAGAGCGCCAGACCGAAGGCGGTCAGGTGCAGCAGGAACGGGGTGGTCCGGCGGGCGGTGCACCAGGACCGGATCGCCTGGAGCAGCGAGGCGTCGGGGTGCCAGCTCACCCGGCTCACCGGGGCCGGTGCGCGCTCCGGCTCCGTGACCGGCGGTGCGGGCACCGTGACGGGCAGCAGCGACCGCCAGGATTCGCGCGCCCGCTCGAACTGTGCGGTCCCGGGAAGCGCCTGGCGCCAGATCAGGTAGCGCAGGTAGCCGGGGTCCTCGGGTTGGACGGCGTCGGGCCGCCGGTACGCCTCGGCGAGAGTGTCGACCAGGTTGAGCAGTCCGATGCCGTCCAGTGCCGCCGCGTGGACGGTGAGCGAGACCAGCCAGCCGGCCGGCAGCCGCAGTGCCCGGGCTCGCAGCAGTACCTCCTGCCGGGGGTCGATCAGATCGCGCTGACCCACCGCCACCAGCCAGTCGGCCGCCGTGCTCACCGACTCCGTCACGGGCAGCCGCAGCTGCTCGACGGTCGGACGGGCCGCGCCCGGAGCGGTCAGCACCGGGGTGCCACCGGCCGGGTAGCACAGCCGCAGTGCCGGGTGCCGGGCCACCGCCACGCCCAGCGCCGACTCCAGCCGGGCCGGCTCCAGCCGTTCCCCGGCGCGGAAGACGAAGGTCTTCTGGTGCGCGGCGTCGGGCGTCCGGACTCGGCGCAGCAGTCCGTTCGGCAGCTGCTCGGGTAGCCCCGGCCCGGGCAGTTCGGCGAGGTCCTCGGTGCGGCCCACCCGGTCGGCGGCGAGGGCGGCCAGCCGGGCGGCCGTGCCGGCGGCGTAGAACTCCCGGATCGACACCCGGATGCCGAGCGCCTCGCGGACGCCGTGCAGCGCGCGGGTGGCGACCAGCGAGTGCCCGCCCGCATCGAAGAAGTCCTGGTCCGGCGTCAGGTCCGGCTGCTCCAGCGCGGTCCGGAAGACCTCGAGGACGGTCGTCAGAACGTCGTCCGCGGGCTCGGCCGGCCGCACTGCCGCATGCCGGGCGCCGCTGGCCGGAGCGGGCAGCCGGGCCGGGTCGACCTTGCCGTTCACGTTCACGGGGAAGGCGGTGACCACGGTGAAGGAGGAAGGGACCGCGGCCGGCGGCAGCTCCTCGCGCAGTGCCCCGCGGACCCGCTCGGGCAGCTCCGCGCCGTCCCCGGCGGCGATCAGGTAGGCGTCGAGCCGCTTGTCGCCGCTCTCGCCGCTGACCCGCAGATAGACATCACGCACTCCGGCGACCCTGCGGATCACCACCTCGATCTCGGCCGGCTCGATCCGGACGCCGCGGATCTTGACCTGCTGGTCGCCCCGGCCCAGGTAGAGCAGGTCCCCGCTGGGCAGCAGCCGGACCCGGTCGCCGCTGCGGTAGCTGCGCGCCCCGGTGGCCGGGTCGGTGGTGAACCGCTCGGCGGTCAGCGCAGGCTGTCCGAGGTAGCCGGTCGAGACGGACGGGCCGCTGATGAAGAGCTCCCCGACGCTGCCGTAGGGCATCGCCCGCCCGGCCCGGTCCCGGATCTCGTAGGTCACGTTCTGGATCGGTCGCCCGATGGGGGCGTACGGCGGCCAGCTGCGCGGCGGTCCGGTGAAGCGGTAGAACGCCACACAGTGGGTCTCCGCCGGGCCGTAGTTGTTGATCAGCCGGCAGTCGGGCAGCGCCTCGAAGAACCTGACCAGCTGCTCGCTCAGCCGCAGTTGCTCGCCGGTGGTGGTGATCTCCCGCATGCTGGCGAAGGGCTCGGGGGCGGCTGCGTAGCGGGCGGCCAGCGCGTGCATCAGCGAGACCGGGAAGATTCCCTTCTGCACGCCGTGCTCCCGGATGAACTCCGGTAGCAGCTGGTGGTCGTGCTTGTCGTCGTCGTCCACGATGTGCAGCGAGCCGCCGGAGCAGAGCGCGCCGAAGGTCTCGTGGAAGGAGACGTCGAACCCGAAGGAGGCGAACTGCAGCCAGCGCATCCCGCCCGGGGTGACCACGGTGTCGTAGTGGGCCAGGTTGGCCAGCGCCCGGTGCGGGAAGTGGATCCCCTTGGGGCGGCCGGTCGTCCCGCTGGTGTAGGTGACGTACGCGCCGACCGACAGGTCGACCTCGTCGCCCGGCACCGGCCCGTCGGGGCCGTGCGGGCCGCCCGGGTCGGCGAGCTCCACCGCCTCGGCGGCGGAGGCGAAGGCGGCGTCCGCCGCCCGTGCGCAGAGGACGAACCTGGCCCCGCTGTCCTCGGCGATCACCGCGAGACGCCTGGGCGGGTGGCGCAGGTCGAACGGCACCGGCGTGGCGCCCGCGCGCAGCACGCCGAGCAGTGCGGTGACCAGCGGGACGCCCCGCTCCATGGCGATGCCGACGGTCTCGCCCACCCGCACCCCGCGTGCGGTGAGCAGGCCCGCGATGCCCGCCGAGCGCCGAGCCAGCTCGCCGTAGCCGAGCCGCTGATGCTTGTCCGCCACGGCCAGTCGCTCGGGGTGACGTGCTGCCAGCTCGGCGAAGACCGCGTGCACCGGCTTGGCGGGCACCTCGGTCACGGGGCCGAGCAGCGCGGCCCGGGTGCGGGCGGCGGCCTGCGGGGGCTCCACCGGCAGATCGGCCAGCAGGGTCCGCGGGCCGCTCGTCGCCTGCTCCAGCAGGTACTCGAAGGAACGCTGCCAGGCGAGGACCGTCTCCCGGTCGAAGCGTGCCGAGTCGTACATGAAACGGCCCGAGAGCGTGCCGTCCCGACCCAGCCACCAGCTCAGCGAGAGCTCGTAGGTGCTGGCCTCGCGCTCGAACGGCACGGTGGACGCCCGCAGCTCCGGCGGCGCCGGGGGCGCGCTGGCCTCCTCGCTGAGCATGTTGACCAGCACCTGGAAGACCGGGCTGACGGACAGGTCCCGGTCGGTCCCGAGGTGCCGCGCCAGCACCTCGAGGGGCAGGTCCTGGTGGTCCAGCGCGCTGCTGAAGCGGTCCTGCACCAGCCGGAGCAGGTCACGGAAGTTCTGGTCCGCGTTCCAGGTGGTGCGCAGCGGCAGGGTGTTGACGAAGTTCCCGACCAGCTCCCGGGTCTCGGGACGGTGCCGCCCGGACACCGGGGTGCCCACCATCACATCGCGACTGTCACTGATCCGGCCGAGGAAGAGGGCGAACGCGGCGGTGACCACGGTGAACGGAGTGACGTGTTCGCTCGCCGCCAGCTCCCGGATCCGGCGGGCCAGTTCGGGAGCGAAGGCGAAGTCCAGGTTGCGGCCCGCGTAGCTGCGCACGGACCCGCGCGGGCGGTCCGCCGGGAGCTCCAGCACCTTCGGCGCACCGGCCAGTTCGCGCAGCCAGAAGTCCAGCTGCGGCTGGAGCGCGCCGGATTCCTGGGCCCGTTGCCGCGCCCAGGCGTGTTCGGCCAGCAGGCCGTCCAGCGGCGGCAGTTCGGGCTGCAGACCGTCCCGCCGCCGGGCGTAGCAGGCGTACAGGTCGGCGAGCAGAATGCCGGTGGAGCGGGCGTCGGCGCAGATGTGGTGCACTGCCATCGCCAGCACGTGCCGCTCGGGGGCGAGCCGGAAGATGCGCGCGATCAGCAGCGGGGCGCTGTCCAGCGGGATCGTGCTGGACAGCAGCACCCGGATTTCGCGGCGCAGTTCGGTCTCGTCGGCGAGCACCAGCACTGGCAGCGCCACCTCGCCGCCGGCCGGCCGGATCCGCTGCACCGCCTGCCCGTCGAGCAGCTCGACCGTCGAGCGCAGCGCCTCGTGACGGTCCACCACATCACCCAGCGCGGCCCGCAGCGCGGCGGTGTCGAGGGGCCCGCGCAGTTCGGACAGGACGGGGACGTTGTACGCCTCGGCCGCGTGGTCGAGCTCGTCGAGGAAGACGAACTTCTCCAGCGACGGCGTCAGCGGAAGGACGTCGGCGCCGTGACCGCTCACTCGGGCGGGTTCGGGGGCCGGCGCCTGGGCCGCTGAGCCCAGCAGTTCGGCGAGGCGACCGGGGGTGGGCTCGCGGAGGAAGGAGCCGAAGGGCACACTGCGGCCCCAGCGTGCCTTGGCAGCCGCGACCAGGTGCTGAGCGAGCAGCGAGTCGCCGCCGAGGGCGAGCAGGTCGTCCTGATCGGTCACGGCCGGGACGCCGATCGTCTCCTGGAAGAGCTCGCGGGCCCAGGACCGGAGCTCCTGTACCGGAGCCCCGGGATCCGCCTCGGCCGACTGCTGCGGCGCTCGGCCCGGTGGCGGCGGCGCCGGGGTGCCGGGTGCCGGCGCACTCAGCCAGTGGCGTTCGCGGCGGAAGGGATAGGGCGGTACGTCGACCACCCGCCCGGGCAGCGCGTCCACCGCTGGGAGCCGGACGCCCTCGACCCCGCCGAGCCAGGCGCCGGCGATGCCCGCGAGCAGCGCCTCGGCGCCCGGCCGGATGCCCGCCGGCGCATCCGGCAGCAGCGTGCAGTGCCGGGCCAGCCGACCCAGCGCGGCGGTGCTCAGCGGCTGGGCGGCGGGTACGGTCGTCAGGCGGGTGACCGCGAGCCCGAGCGGCGGCAGGGTGCGCAGGCCCGGAGCGGCAGGGGCCTCGCCCCACACCTGCTCCGGGGTCGGCAGGTGTCCGGCGGTGACGTGCTCGCTCCCGTCCGCGTCGTACCAGGTGAGCGCGGCCGGGCCGGGAGCGGGCAGCTCGGCGTGCCGACCGACGCGCAGCGCGAGCCAGCTCCTCAGCTGGTCGACCGAGAGGGCTCCGGCGAGCACGGCGGCCGCGACCCGGTCGGCGGCAGCGGCGATCACGGCCGCCGGGACCAGCCCGTGAGCCCGCCACACCGCGCTCGCCGCCACTGTGGTGACGGTGCGCACCACGTCCTGCGGGAGGACGTCCAGGTCCGGCAGGCCGTCCAACAGGTCGTCAGCGGTGCGGCGGAAGTCGGGAAGGCGCTCGCACAGCTCGCGGAAGAGGGCGGGAGCGGGTGTGGGGAGGTCGAGGAGAAAGGCGACGTTCCGGGGGTGCGGTGCGGCGGCCTCCGCCGGCCCGACCCGCAGCGGCTCGCCGCCGGGACGCCAGAGCAGACCGCGGCGCAACGGGTGGTCCGGCTGCCCACGCCGCAGGGTGAAGGCGGTGTCCCGGGCGTCGTTGGCGTCGGTGGCCCGGTCGAGGTGCTCGCGCAGTCGGGTCTCCAGCGTGTCGAGCGAGTCCGCCGACTTGGCACCGAAGGTGATCAGGACGGCGTCCGACCCGTGGTCGGCGCCGCCCGGTGACGTCCCGCCCGGAGCTTCCTCCAGCAGCAGGTGGACATTGGTCCCGCCGACCCCGAAGGAACTGACCCCGGCTCGCAGGGGGTGGTCCGAGTGCCAGGCGCGCAGCTCGCGGTTGAGGAAGAACGGGGAGGTGGCCAGGTCGAGGTGCGGGTTGGGCTCGGCGCTCCCGAGCGTGGGCGGCAGCTCTCGGTGGTGCAGGCTGAGCACGACCTTGATCAGGCCTGCCACACCGGAGGCGGAGTCGAGGTGCCCGATGTTCCCCTTCACCGAGCCGAGCGCGCAGGACCCGACCGCGTCGGTGGTCGCCCGGAACGCCTCGGTCAGGGCGTGCACCTCGATCGGGTCGCCCAGCGCCGTGCCGGTGCCGTGGGCTTCGACGTAGCCGATGCTGTCCGCAGTGACCCCGGCCAGCGCGTGCACGGTCTCGATCAGCTCGGCCTGCCCGCGCTGGGCCGGCGCGGTGTAACCGCTCTTGGCGGCACCGTCGTTGTTGGCGGAGCCGGCCTTGACGACGGCCAGCACCCGGTCTCCGTCCGCCAGCGCGTCCTCCAGCCGGCGCAGCACCACCAGGCCGGCCCCACTGGCGAAGACCGTGCCGGCGGCGTCGGCGGAGAAGGGCCGGCAGCGGCCGTCGGGCGAGGCGATGCCGCCCTCGCCGTAGAGGTAGCCGAGGTCGCGGGGCTTGACGCAGGACCCGCCGGTGATCATCGCGTCCGCCTCGTAGTCCAGCAGCATCCGGCAGGCCTGGTGGATGGCGGCCAGGCTGGAGGAGCAGGCGCAGTCCACCGCGATGCTCGGGCCGGTGAGGCCCAGCCGGTAGGAGAGCTGGGTGGCGGTGAAGCCGCGGTCGTTGCCCATCAAGGTGCGGTGCCAGCCGAGCCGGTCCACCGCCTCCTGATGGGGCAGCACGTTCTGCAGCAGATAGTCGGAGTGGTTCAGGCCGAGGGCGACCCCCACCCGTCCACGGAACCTGGCGGGGTCGAGGGCAGCGTGCTCCAGCGCGTGCACCGCCGTCTCCAGGAGGAACCGCTGCTGCGGGTCGGTGATCCGCGCCTCGGCAGGGGTGAGCCCGAAGTAGCCGGGATCGAACAGCGCGGGATCGGCGAACCGCATCCGCCTGGCGACGTAGTTCGGGTCCTGGATGAGGCTCTCGAGCAGGCCGGCGTCCCGCAGCTCCTGCTCCGGCACGGTCTCGAGCGGGCTCTCGCCGGCGCGGAGCAGTCGCCAGAATTCCGCCGCCGAGTCGGCTCCCGGAAAGCGGCAGGCCAGGCCGGTGACGGCGATCGCCGAGAGGTCCTGCTCGGGGGGCTCGGGCAAGGTGTCGGACATGTCGGTGCTCCTCTGCAGCGTTCGGGAGTTGATGGGACGCCGGGTGACGGGGTGTGGGGTGGGCCCCGTCAGGAGTCGGCCGGAGCCTCGGGTCCCGACTGCGCACCGCGGGGAAGCGGAAGCTGTTTCTCAGCAGTTCGAGGGGGCCGCACAACGCGATAAAGAGCCTGTCGGAAGGTCCGGGTCGGCGTGGGATAACTTCGCCTTCAAAACTTGCCGGACCGTTGTCAATGTTCGCATCGAATCCAATTCCCGGTGAGCCTAGCGCAGTACAAGCCGCGTTCAAGAGATGGCCATTGTGACCTGTATCACTTGCCCTGCGACGGATTTTTGAGGCAGCCTGGAGGAAGGTCGGCCGGTGCTGCTGCATGAGTACTGAAAAATGAGTGCCGAGGGCGAAACTTGAAGGGGAAACGGTGACTGAAGCCAATGTGCTGGACGAGCGAGTGAATTCAGCCGGCGCCGTCCATGAAGCGCTGCTCTCCGCGGGGTTCGGGCCGTTCTTCGGGACGCCTTGCGGAGTCCTGGCGCCGCTGCTCGCGCTCCTGGAGGAGGGGGATGACTACCACGTCGTCGCACGTGAGGACAGTGCCGTTGGCTTGGCCGCGGGTGTCGGGCTCGCGGGTGGCCACCCGGTCGTGCTGATGCAGAACTCCGGTTTCGGGCAATCGGTGAATGCACTGGCCTCGTTGACCGTGCCGTATCGGATCCCCTTGCTGCTGATTGTCAGCATGCGTGGGACCGGCCCTGACGCGACCACCGAGAACCTGGCCATGGGTCGACTGACGGAAGCAATTCTCGACGGCCTCGGAATCGAATTCCTTTATCTGTCGTCCGAGCATGCCGCCGACTGCATGCAGAACGCCTATCGGATAGTGGCGGCCGAGCGCCGCCCGTTCGCCCTGCTGGTCCGTCCCGACGAGTTCTCCTGGAGCGTCTGAGGCTATGGTGCTTTCGACATCACTTTCCAAGACCGCGGCCGTGGCGGGCGCCATGGCCGTCCTTCCGGAACTGCCCACCATATTCACGACCGGCTTCACCTCCCGCATCGGAGCCGCACTGGGAAACCGGCCGAACCACTTCTACATGACCGGTTCGATGGGCCTGGCGCTGACCGTAGGGGCAGGCGTCGCGCTGTCCGCCCGGCGGCCGGTGCTGGTGCTCGACGGCGACGGGAGCCTGCTGATGAATCCGGGCGGGCTGATCTGCGCCGGCGGCATGGTCGACCTTCCGCTGATCCACGTGGTGCTTGACGACGGGTGCTACGACTCCACGGGTGGGCAGCGGTCCCCCGCGCCGCAGGTCGATCTGGTGGGGTGGGCGGTCGCTGCGGGCTGGCGCTCCGTCAGGACGGTGGACACGCTGGACGGTCTGACCGCGGCGCTCGGGCTCGTGTACCGGGAGCTGGCCGGGCCGGCCTTCATCCGCTGCCTGATCGAGCCGGACTCGACCCCGCCGCCGCCGAGGATCACCGATGACCTCCTTGGCGTCGCCCGGCGGTTCACGCGGCATCTGACGGCGTGAGTCGGCCGGTGTGCCCCGGGTCCTCGGGTGTCGCAGGCGCATCGGCCACCTCCATCGTAGACGGGTTGAAATTACACGTGTGACATGGCACCTTGCAAGGGAGTTGATCACTGCGCCCCGCCGCGAAGGGGGCTGGTGAGGTGGTCACTCCGTGGGCCGCGCCCCGGTGCTGATGGAAGGTCAGGGCGGGGGTGAGCCGGCTTGGCGGCTTGGTCAGGACGCGAGCGCCGCCGAGAGCTCCTCGACCGTCGGGTGTGCGATCAGCAGGCGGACCGGCACCCGGCGGCCCAGTTCGGCGCCGAGCACGGCGGTCAGCTGCGCGCCGAGCAGCGAGTTGCCGCCGACGGAGAAGAACGGGTCGGTGTCGGTGAAGTCGCCGTGCTGGAGCACGGTCGCCCAGGCGCCGCGGACGGCGCGGCGCAGGGCCTCGGGAGTGTTCGGGGCGGAGTGGGTGGCGTCCATCGTGTACGTGCTCCTCTGTCGCAGGGGTGCGGCCCGGTGGTCGCAGGGGTGTCTCCCGGGCCGGAGAAAAGGGGAGACATAAAATCTGATGTGTGACATTGTATCGGCGGAGGTGAGAGATGGACAGCGCCGTACCCGCCGCGATTCGGCTGACCAGGCAACAGGAAGCCGTCTGGCTGGCCCAGTTACTCGATCGGGGTACCGATTCCTATCACATACCGATGGCCTTCCGGCTGCGCGGAGAGGTGGATCCCGAGGCGCTGGAGAGCGCCCTGCGACACCTGACACTCACTCACCCCGTGCTGCGCACAAGGGTGGTGGAGGAACTTCCCGAAGCCGCCGGCCGGTCCCACTCCGCTGACGAAGGACCCTGGCAGGTCATCGCACCACCGCCCGACCGGGTGCTCGCCGTGCACGAATCGGTGGCACCGGACGGCGGCGCGCTGCTGCGCGAACTCGCCTCGCGCCCGTTCGACCCCGCGGCGCCGCTGCGCTTCAGTGCCCATTTGATCCGTGTCGGGAGCAGTACGGATTCCCTCCTGCTGATGGTGTACGACCACCTGGTGATCGACGCGCCGTCCGTCGCACTGCTCTGCGCCGAGTTGTCCGAGGTCTACAGCGCTATGCCGCGCGACATTCCGGGCGAGCCTCCCGTGCCCGAACTGTCCTACCTGTCCTACGCGCTGGACCAGCACGGCGAACCGGGCCGGGCCGAGGCCGCGCGCAACGCGGAGTTCTGGCGGGGCTATTTGGCCGGTCTGCCGGGCCGACCGGCCGGCCAGGAGCGAGGCGGAACCGCCCGCCCGGCCGAGGAGTTCGCGATCGAGCTGCCCACCGGTCTGGAACTCGCGGTGCGCCGCGAGCGGGCCTCGCTCTTCTCGCTGCTGCTGGGCGCCCTCTCGCTGACCACCCATCACCTGCTCTGCGGCGAGGGCGGGGCGCTGCTCGGCTACCCGGCGGTGGACTGGAACCGTGCGGCCCACCCGGAGGGCGTCGGACTCTTCACCGACCTGCTGCCGTTCCGCGCCCTGGAGCCGGCCGCCGGGGAGACCGTGGCGGAGTACGCCGCGCGGGCGGCCGACCGGCTCTTCGAGTGCCTGGAGCACCAGAACGCCCCCGGCACCGAGCTGCGCACCCCGGCCGAGCCGGCCGCGATGCTCTCCCTGCACGATCTGACCGGCACCGACCTGCGGCTGGCCGGCCTGGTGGTGGAGCGGATCCCGATCTACCCCCGCTACCCGAAGACCGGGCTGCTGCTCGCCGTGGAGACCTCTGCCGGAGGCACCACCGCCCGGCTGCAGTACGACCCGGGCCGCTGCCCGGGCGACCGGGCCCGGCGGTTCGGCGCGGCGTTCGCCCGGGTGCTCGCCCAGCTGGTCGAGGCGCCTGCCACACCCGCCCTCGCGGTGGAACTGGTCGACCCGGCCGAGCGCGAGCGGCTGCTCGCCGATGGGCCGCCGGTGAGCGCGCCCGTGCCGGTGCCGGCGGCCTTCCTTGCGCACAGCCGGCGCACCCCCGCCGCGACCGCCCTGGTTACGGCGGAACGCCTCTGGAGCTACCGCGAGTTGGCCGAGGCGTCGGGCCGGGTCGCCGCCCAGCTGGTCGGCCGCCAGGTGCCGCCGGGCTCGGTGGTGGCGCTCGCCCTGCCGCGCTCGCCGGAGTTCGTGGCGGCCGCGCTCGGCGTGCTGCGGGCCGGCTGCTCCTTCTTCCCCGTGGACACCGAGCAACCGCCGCGCCGGCTGGCCTACCTGCTGGCCGACACCGGCACCGCCGCGGTGCTCACCGCGGACGGCGGCCGGCCCTCCTGGGCGGCCTCCGACACGGTGGTGCTCACCGCCTCGCTCGACGTGCCGCCGGCGGATACCGCCGCCGGGCCGGAGACCGGCCCCGACCGTGCGGTCAGCGCTGCCGGCCCCGCCTACGTGATCACCACCTCCGGCAGCACCGGCCAGCCCAAGGGCGTCAGCGTGCCGCACCGGGCGCTGGCCAACAACCTGCGCTGGAAGGCCGCCGAGTTCGGGCTGGGCCCCGAGGACCGGGTGTACTTCAAGACCCCGGCGGTCTTCGACGCCTCGGTCTGGGAGTACCTGCTCCCGCTGACCGTCGGCGCGGCCGTCGTGGTGGCCCCGGCCTGGGCCCACCGGGACCCGGCCCGACTGGCCCGGGAGCTGATCGAACTGGACGTCACCGTCGTGCAGTTCGTGCCGACGCTGGCCAAGGCCGTGCTCGCCGAGCCGGCCCGGCTGGACCACGGGCGGCTCCGGCTGGCCTGCTTCGGCGGCGAGGTGCTCGATCAGGAGCTGGCCGCGCGAGCCGCCGAGCGGTTCGGGGCCGGGGTGGTCAACCTCTACGGGCCCACCGAGGCCGCCATCGACGCCACCTTCCACCGCTGGTCGGCCGCCGACCCGCCGAGCCCGGACGGCACGGTGCCGATCGGCAGGGCGATCGACGGCTGCCGCGCGCTGGTGCTCGGCACCGGCGGCCAGCTGCTGCCCGACGGCTTCGCCGGCGAACTCCACCTCGGCGGACTGCCGCTGGCGATCGGCTACCTCAACCGGCCCGACCTGACCGGGCAGTCCTTCCGGCCCGACCCGTTCGCCGAGCGGCCCGAGCCGACCGGCCTGGCCGAGCCGACCGGTCTGGCCGAGCTGACCGGCCTGCCCGAGGAGCCCGGCTTGCCCGAGGAGCCCGGCTTGCCCGAGGGGCCCCGGCTCTACCGCACCGGCGACCTGGTGCGCCGCGACCCGGCCGGCCGGCTGCACTACCTCGGGCGGATCGACGGCCAGTTGAAGGTGCGCGGGGTGCGGCTGGAGTCCGCGGAGCTGGTCGCCGCCGCGCTGACCCACCCCGGGGTCCGCGACGCCGTCGTCGCCCTCGCCGGCCAGGCCCGCGACCAGCTGACCCTCTACTACCTGACGCACCAGGGGGCCGCCGTCGAGCAGGCCGGGCTGCGGACGGCCCTGGCCGCAGCGCTGCCCGCCGGATACCTGCCGCAACTGCTCGTCGAACTAAACGAGTTCCCGTTGACGGCGAGCGGCAAGGTGGACCTGCGGGCGGTGCCCGCGCTGGCGCCCGCCGTGCCGGCAGACGGCGCCCTGCCGGCCTCCCGCCGCCCGCGCTCCGGACTGGAGCGCAGGCTCGCCGCGCTCTGGGCCGAGGTGCTGCAGACCACCGAGGAGCGCATCCCGCGCGATCTCAGCCTCTTCGAACTCGGCGGCAGCTCAATCCAGTTGATTCAGCTGCACGCCCGCTTGCGGCGTGAGCTGCAGGCCGATCTGCCGGTCACCGACCTGTTCAAGTTCCCCACCGTCGCCGCCGTGGCAGCCGCACTGAGCGCCCCGGTCCCGCACCAAGGACTCCGATGACCCCAAGCACCGACGACCGCGCCGTCGCCGTGGTCGGCATGTCCGCGCGCCTGCCCGGCGCCCGCACCGTCGACGACTACTGGGCGCTGCTGCTCGGCGGCGGCAGCGCGCTGGGCCCGACCACGGCGGCGGACCTCACCGCCGCCGGCGTGCCCCAGGCCCTGGCCGAGGACCCCCGGTACCTGCCGGTGGCCGGCCGGGCGGCCGACACCGAGTACTTCGACGCGGCCTACTTCGGCCTCGCCCCGGCCGAGGCCGCCGCCATGGACCCGCAGCAGCGGGTCATGCTGGAGGAGGCCCTGCACGCCCTGGAGCACGCCGGTTGGGCCCGGCTGCCCGCCGACCGGCGGATCGGCGTCTTCTGCGGCAGCGGGGAGAACCGCTACGGCGAACTGCTCCGGGCGGCCGGTGCCGAGCCCGGGCTGGGCAGCACGGCCTCGGCGCTCCCGCTGCGGCTCTCCTACCACCTGGACCTGCGCGGGCCGAGCGTCTTCGTCCAGAGCCTCTGCTCCACCGCGCTGGCGGCTGTGCACCTGGCCCGCACCAGCTTGCTCAACGGCGAGTGCGACGCCGCGCTGGCGGGCGCCGTCTCGCTCGCCCTCCCGCAGGAGCACGGCTATCTGGCCGAGGACGGCGGGGTGCTCTCCGCCACTGGTGAGCTGCGGCCGTTCGACGCGGACGCCGACGGCACGGTGCCCGGCAGCGGCGCCGGGGTGCTGGTGCTCAAGCGGCTCGCCGACGCGCTGGCGGCCGGCGACACCGTGCACGCCGTGATCCGCGGTTC
The DNA here is from genome assembly GCF_042869935.1 of Kitasatospora sp. NPDC006697. Taxonomy (NCBI): domain Bacteria; kingdom Bacillati; phylum Actinomycetota; class Actinomycetes; order Kitasatosporales; family Streptomycetaceae; genus Kitasatospora; species Kitasatospora sp. NPDC006697. Next base: position 12,736 of record NZ_JBIAGU010000054.1, on the reverse strand, counting down.
CGCGCTGAACAACGACGGCGCCGACCGGCTCAGCTTCGCCGCGCCCAGCGTGGCCGGGCAGCGCGAGGTGATCCTGGCCGCCCTGGCCGACGCGGAGATCGACCCGGCGACGGTCGGCTACCTGGAGGCGCACGGCACCGGCACCCCGCTCGGCGACCCGGTCGAGCTGGCCGCGCTGCTGGAGGCCAGGCGGGCGCTGGGCGTCAGCAGCCCGTGCGCGATCGGCGCCGTCAAGTCGACGGTCGGCCACCTGGACGGTGCGGCCGGCGTGGCCGGGCTGGTCAAGGCGGTGCTGGCGGTCCGCGAAGGCGTCGTCCCGGCCACCCGGGGCCACCGGCGGCTGAACCCGTCGATCGACCTGGCCGGCAGCGGCCTGCGGATCGCCACCGCCACCGAGCCCTGGCCGCAGCCCGAGGGCCCGCGCCGAGCCGCCGTCACCGCGCTCGGCGTCGGCGGCACCAATGCCCATCTGATCCTCGAACAGGCCTCCGCCGCGGCCGGACCCTCGGCCGACCCGGTGCCGGAGGGGCCGCAGGTGCTGCCGCTCTCCGCGCACAACCCGAGCGCCTTCGCCCAGGCCCGGGCAGAGCTGCTCTCCGCCGCCACCGCCGGGCAGGCCGGCCGGGCCGACGCGCTGCCCGCGCTGGCCGCCGCGCTGCAGGACGATCGGCGCCCGCGCGAGCTGCGCCGCGCCCTGGTGGTCGACGACTGGTCCGGGCTCTCCGCGCTGGTCGAGCTCGAGCCGGTGACCGACCGCGAGCTGGTGCTGGCGCTCGCGCCCACCGCGCCGGCCGAGCACCGCGACTCCTTCGACGCCAAGGCCGTCGCGGCCGCCGCCGGGCGGGAGTTCGACGCCCAGCTGGCCGGTCTGGCCGAACTGGCCCGGCTCGGCATCGCCGCGACCGCGCTGCACGGCGAGGGCACCGGCGAGTTCGCGGCCCTCACCCACAGCGGCGCGCTGCCGGCCGACCGGGCCAGGGACTTCGCCCTGCGCCAGGCCCAGGCGCTGGCCGCGCTGGACCTGGGCGCGGCCGGTGAGGGCCACCGGCTGCTGGCCGCCCTGGCCGCCGAGCTGGCCGGGAGTTCGCCCGAGCCGCCGCGGATCGAGCTGCGCTCCACCGCGCTGGACCGCGCCCTCCCGGCCGGGCACCGGCTCACCGGGACCGAACTGGCCGAGCTGGTCGAGGCGGCAGCCTTCGGCGCCCCCGGCCCGTCACCGGCCGAGCGGCTGCCCCGGGTCGCGGACCCGGCGGACCGCGAGGCGCTGCTACGGCTGGCCGCCTACTGCTGGGAGCGCGGCGCCGAGGTCGACTGGGCCGCCCTGCGCGCTGCCGGGCCCCGCCCGGCCCGCTTCGCCCTGCCGCGCTACCCGTTCCAGCGCGACCGCCACTGGCACCCGGCCGCCATCCCCGCGGGCGGCGCGCCCGCGCCCGTTGCGCCCGCGCCCGTTGCGCCCGCTGTGCCCGTTGCGCCCGCTGTGCCCGCCGCGCCCGCTGTGCCCGTTGCGCCCGCTGTGCCCGCCGCGCCCGCTGTGCCCGCCGCGCCCGCTGGGCCCGCCCCCGCGGCGGCGGACGGCCCGGCCGGGGTACTGGCGGTACTGGCCTCGATCTGGGCGGAGGTACTCGGCGTCGACGAGCCGGCCGCCGAGGAGAACTTCTACGCGCTGGGCGGCCATTCGATCATCGCCGCCCAGGTGCTGACCCGGATCCGCGAGCGGTTCGGGGTCCGGCTCACCCTCGGCGACTTCCTGGACGCCGACACCCTCGCCGACACCGCCGCGCTGGTCGAGGCCGACCTGGCCGCCGGCCGGCTCTACAGCTCCCTGACCACCGGCAGCACCGACGACGGATTGGACCTGGTCGAACTGTGACCCTCATCGGCTTGCTGCAAGACCTCTCCCAGCGCGGCGTGCGGCTGGCCGCCGCGGACGGGAAGCTCTCGGTCAGCGCCCCCGCCGGCGTGCTGGACGACCCCACCACCGCACTGATCCGCGCCCGTCGCGAGGAGATCCTGCAGTTCCTGCGCGAGCGGGCGGAGGAGGAGGCCCGCCGCAGGGTGCGGATCGAGCGCGCCGACCGGTCCAAGCCGCTACCGGCCAGCTACGCCCAGCAGCGGCTCTGGCTGATCGAGCAACTCGCCACCGACCTGCCGATCTACAACATGTACTTCGCCAGCACGCTCACCGGCGACCTCGACGAGTCGGCGCTGCGCTGGGCCGCCGACCGGCTGACGGACCGCCACGAGGCGCTGCGCACCGCCTTGCGGGAGACGCCGGAGGGCCTGTGCCAGGTGGTGCAGCCCGACCTGCCCGCGGACTTCCGCCGCCACGACCTGACCGGCGCCGGGGCCGGGGACGGGGCGCTGGACGCGCTGATGGACGAGATCACCCGCACCAGGTTCGACCTGGCCGTGGCGCCGCTGGTCCGCTTCGACCTGATCCACTGTGCCGAGCGGCGCTGGATCCTGGTGGTCACCCAGCATCACGTGATCTCCGACGGCTGGTCCACCGGTGTGATCCGGCGCGAGCTCTCCGAGCTGTACGCGGCCCGGGTCCAGGGCCGCTCCGCCGAGCTGCCCGAACCCGCCGTCCAGTACGCCGACTACGCGCTCTGGGAGCGGTCCTGGCTGGGCAGCGAGCTGGCCCGGCGGCAGAAGGCCTTCTGGCGCGGGCAACTGGCCGACCTGCCGCCGCTGGTGGAGACCGCGCAGGGCCGGCAGCGGGAGGCCGTGCAGAGCTACCGCGGCGAGGCCCTGGACTTCCGGCTCTCGCAGCGCACCCTCGGCCTGGTCCGCGAGCTCTGCGAGCGCTCGGCCGCCACCCCGTACGTGGTCTTCATGGCCGCCTACTCGCTGCTGCTCTCCCGGATGGCCCGCAGCACCGACATCGCGGTCGGCAGCCCGCTGGCCAGCCGGCCGTACACCGCGCTGGAGCAGACCCTCGGCCTGTTCTTCAACTCGATCACCGTGCGCACGGCGATCGACGAGCGGGAGAGCGTGCTCGACTACCTGGGCCGGGTGCGCCGCTCCGCCTTCGACGCCTTCGCCAACCAGGACCTGCCGTTCGACCAGGTGGTGCAGGAGGTCGCGCCGGAGCGCAGTAGCGCGCACGCGCCGATCTTCCAGAGCATCTTCATCTACCAGAGCTACCCCGACGCCGAGTTGGAGCTGCCCGGGGTCACCACCGGCCCGGCCCCGGAGCCGGTGTACTCGGCCCAGTACGACCTGATGCTGAAGCTGCGCCAGGAGGATGACGGCTACCTCGGCCAACTCATCCACGCCACCGCGCTGTTCAGCCCACAGGACGCGCAGCGGCTGGTCCGCTGGTTCGAGCGGCTGGTCACCGCGATGGCCGAGCAGCCGGACCGCCCGGTCGGCGAACTCTCGCTGCTCGGCCCCGAGGACGAGCCGGCCCGCGCGCAGCGGGAGCCCGCCGACCCGGCGCCCGGCGGGGACTGGCAGCCGGTGACCGAGCGGATCGCCGCCCGGCTGGCCGGGGGAGGCGCCGAACCGCTGCTGGCCTTCCGCGAGGTGCGCCGCACCGGAACCGAACTCGCCGAACGGGCCGCCGCGGTGGCCGCCGGACTGCGCGCCGCCGGCCTGCGGCCCGGCGAGCGGGTCGGCCTGCTGGTCGGCCGCTCGCCGGACCTGGTCGCGGCGCTGCTCGGCGTCTGGCAGGCCGGCCTGGCCTACGTGCCGCTCAACGGCCGCGACCCGCAGCCCCGGCTGACCGCGATGCTCGCCGACGCGGGCTGCAGCGCCCTGCTGACCGGCCCCGAATACCCGTCGCACTGCCCGGAGTTCACCGGTCACCGGCTCGACCTCGGCCGGCTGCTCGGCACCCCGGCCGGGCCGGAGCCCGCCCACCGCCCCGCCCCCGAGGAGAGCGCCTACCTGATCTTCACCTCCGGCTCCACCGGCCGGCCCAAGGGTGTGGAGATCAGCCACGGCAACCTGGCCTCGCTCTTCTCCGCGCTGGACCGGGCCGTGCCGCTGCCCGAGCAGGCGCGCTGGCTGGCCGTCACGGCGGTCACCTTCGACATCGCAGTGGTCGAGCTGCTCTGGACCCTGGCCCGCGGCGTCCCGGTGACGCTGGCGGAGAACGCCGAGACGCTGGCCGCCGCCGACCCCGCCGCCGGCCCGCTCACCGTGCCCGAGCTGCTGACCGCGAGCGGTGCCACCGCCCTGCAGGCCACGCCGACGCTGCTGCGCACCGTGCTGATGCTGGCGGACGGCCCGGCGGCGCTGGCCCGGCTGCGGCTGCTGCTGGTCGGCGGGGAGCCGCTCGACCGCGAGCTGGCCGACCGGCTGAAGGGCCTCGGCATCCCGCGGGTGCTCAACGTCTACGGGCCCACCGAGACCACCGTCTGGTCCACCTCCTGGGAGGTGCCCGACCAGCTTGACCGGATCCTGATCGGCCGCCCGCTCGCCAACACCGGCGCGGTGGTGGTGGACCATGCGCTGCGGCCGCTGCCCACCGGGATGTTCGGCGAACTCGTGCTGACCGGCCACGGGGTGGCGCGCGGCTACGCGGGCGCACCGGAGCTGACCGCGCGGCGGTTCGTCACGCTGCCCGGCGGCGGGCGCGGCTACCGCACCGGCGACCTGGCCCGTCGGCTGCCCGGCGGCGACCTGGAGCTGGCCGGCCGGCTGGACAACCAGGTCAAGGTCAACGGCTACCGGATCGAACTGGAGGAGATCGAGCGGGCGCTGCTCGCGCTGCCCGCGGTGGCAGCCGGGGTCGCGGCGGTCCGTCTTTCGGGCGGCCGGGCCGTGCTGACCGCCTACTACGTGCCCGCCGACCCGGCCGCAGCACCCGACCCGCAGGAACTGCTCGCCGCACTGGCCGTCGACCTGCCCAACCCGTACCTGCCGACCGCCTGGGTCGAGCTGCCCGCCCTGCCGACCACCACCGGCGGAAAGGTCGACCGCCGGGCCCTGCCCGACCCGCCGCAGGCCTCCGCGGCCCCGGCGGCGGCCCCGGCGGACGAGCTGCAGGCCGAGCTGCTGGCCTGCTGGCGCCAGGTGCTGGGCCGGCCGGACCTGGGTGTGGACGACGACTTCTTCCAGTCCGGCGGCAGCTCCCTGCTGGTCGCCGCGCTGCTCGCCGCCGTCCGCGAGCGGGCCGCGCCGCAGACCCGGATCGTCGACCTCTTCCGCTACCCGACCGCGCGCGGCTTCGCCGCCCACCTGCGCGGCGGGCCCGCCGCCGCGGCGAGCCCGGCCGCGACCCGGCCCGAGCTCTCGCAGGCCCGCCAGCGCCGCCGCGAGCAGGTGCGCCGCAAGCGCCTGACCGAGGGCACCGGGCCGGCCGGCTCCTGAGGCCCTGTCACGGCCCTGCCACGACCGACGACCCCGACCGGGAGAGTGACATGACCGAGAGTGACTGGGAGACCGGGGCGGCCTTCCTCGGCTCGCCGGCCGCGGACCGCCGGCTGGACTACTGGCGATCCTCGGCCGGCGAGCCGGGCCGGCTGGAACTGCCCGGCGACCGCCCGCAGTCCGCCGGGCGGCGGTTCCGCGGCGCCCAGCTGGAGTTCGCCCTCACCCCCGAACAGACCGGGCTGATCCGGGCCGCCGCCGAACGCGCCCGGGTCACGCCGTTCACCGTGCTGCTGGCCGCCTTCGGCACCCTGCTCGGCACCCTGACCGGCAGCACCGACCTGGTGATCGGCGTACCGGTCCCGGGGCGGCATCGCCCGCAGACCGCGGAGCCGGCCGGCACCTACGTCAACACCCTGCCGGTGCGCACGGTGCTCGACCCGGCACGCGGCTTCGACGCGCTGCTGGCCGACACCGCCCGCCGGCTGGCCGGCGCCTTCGACCACCAGGACCTGCCCTTCGAGGTGCTCGCCCAGCGGCTCGGCCACCGCGGCGAGGACCTGGTCGGCGTGCTCCTCACCATGCCGGACGGCCCGGACGGGAGCGAACCGCTGCCCGAACCCGACCTGACCGCACACCCGGTGGACTTCGACCGGCCGTCCGGTCGGTACGAGCTGTCGCTGGACTGGCGGCTCCGGCCGGACGGCACCCTGGGCGGCCGGTTCCGCTACGACAGCGACCGGTTCGACCGGGCCACCGTGCTCGGCTGGCAGCGCGGCTTCGCCCGCCTGCTGGAGCGGCTCACCAGCGAGCCGCAGCGCCCGCTCGCCGAGCAGGACCCGGCCGGCGAGGAGACCGCCGCCGCGCTGACCGGCCCCGCGGTGCCGGTGCCGGACCGGGCGGTGCACCAGCTGGTCGCCGACTGGGCGGCGCGGGCGCCGCAGCGGGTGGCCCTGGCCGATCCGGACGAAAGCCTGACGTATCGTCAGATCGACGTGCTGGCGGCGGAGATTGCCGCCCTGCTGACGGAGAACGGAGTGCTGCCGGGGGACCGGGTGGGCCTGGCGCTGCCGCGCGGGGCGCGGTCGGTCGGCGCCGTGCTCGGCGTGCTGCGGGCAGGCGCGGCCGCCGTGCCGCTCGACCCCGCGCTGCCGGCCGCCCGGCTCGCCCTGATGGTCGAGGACTGCGCGCCCGCCGCCGTGCTGCACGACACCGGCGAGCCGCCTGCCTTCGCCGCCGGGCGCCGCACCATCGAACTGCCGGGCACCAAGGAGCTGCTGGCGGCCGCCCGGCCGTTCGCGCCGGTCCCGGTGCCCGGCGCGGCCGCCGCCTACCTGACCTACACCAGCGGAACCACCGGCCGCCCGAAGGGCATCGTCTTCCCGCACCGGGCGCTGGCCAACCTGATCCACTGGGAGACGGAGGGCCACACCCGGGCGCTGCGCTGGCTGCAGTTCGCCTCGCTCGGCTTCGACGCGGCCTTCCACGAGATCTTCGCGGCGCTGTGCGCCGGCGGATCGCTGCACGTGGCCGACGAGGAGACCCGCCACGACCACGAACTGCTCGCCGACTTCCTCGCCGAGCACCGGGTGACCAAGGCGATCCTGCCGGTCTCGCTGCTGCACTCGCTCGCCGCCGTCTTCCACGACCGCCCGGAGCGGTTCGCCGGGCTGCGCGAGATCGCCACCACCGGCGAGCAACTGCGGCTCACCGGCCGCACCATCGCCTTCCTCGACGCCCTGCCCCACTGCCGGCTGGTCAACAACTACGGCCCGGCCGAGACTCATGTGGTCACCTCCTACCGGTTCACCGGCCCGAGCGAGGGGTGGCCCCGGCACGCGCCGATCGGCCGCCCGATCCAGAACGTGCGGCTCTCGCTCGGCCGACCGGGTGGACTGCCGGTCGCCCCGGGTGCGGTCGGCCAGCTGGACATCGCCGGCCCCTGCGTGGCCGAGGGCTACCTCGGCCTGCCCGAGCTGACCGCCGAGCGCTTTCCGCGCCTGGCCGGGCAGCCGGGCTACCGCTCCGGCGACCGGGTCCGGCTGCTGCCGTCCGGCGACCTGGAGTTCCTGGGCCGGGCCGACCAGCAGCTGAAGATCCGCGGCCACCGGGTCGAGCCGGTGGAGATCGACCTGGCGCTGCGCCGGGTGCCCGGGGTGCTGGACGCGGCGCTGGCCGTCCGCGGCGAAGCGGGCGAGCGGCGGATCGACGCCTACCTGGTCACCGCCGGTCCGGCCGACGGGCTCGCCGCCCGTGCGCGGGCGGCGCTCGCGGCCGAGCTGCCCGCCGCTTTCGTGCCTGCCACCTTCACCGTGCTGGACGCACTGCCGGTGAACGCCAACGGCAAGGTGGACACCGCCCGGCTGCCGACACCTGTCACGCCGTCATCCGCCACGCCGTCACCTGCCACCCCGTCATCCGCCACCCCGTCACCTGCCGCACCCCAGCACCGGAGCGCCTCCTGATGAAGTTCAGCCTCTTCTTCTTCGCCAACGGCGACGCCCCGGCCGAGCAGTACCGGCTGCTGCTGGACGCCGCCCGGTTCGCCGACGCCGAGGGACTGGCCGCCGTCTGGACCCCCGAGCGCCACTTCCACTCCTTCGGCGCCCCGTTCCCCAACCCGGCGGTCACCGGCGCCGCCGTCGCCGCCGTAACCAGCCGCACCGAGGTGCGGGCGGGCAGCGTGGTCCTGCCGCTGCACGACCCGCTGCGGGTGGCCGAGGAGTGGGCGGTGGTGGACCAGATCTCCGGCGGGCGGGCCGGAGTGGCGCTGGCCTCCGGCTGGAACCCGCAGGACTTCGTGCTGGCCCCCGCGGTGTTCGGCCGCCACAAGCAGGTGCTCCGGGAGCAACTGGCGGAGCTGCGGACCCTTTGGGCGGGCGGCACCGTCACCCGCATCGGGCCGGAGGGCGTGAGCTACCAGGTGCGCACCCACCCGAGGCCGCGGCGCGACGGGCTGCCGCTGTGGATCACCGCAGCCGGTTCGCCCGCCACCTTCGCGCTGGCGGGGGAGCTAGGCACCGGCGTGCTCACCCACCTGCTCGGCCAGAGCACCGACGACCTGGCCGAGCGCCTCGCCGACTACGGCACCGCTCTGGAGGAGCACGGCCACCCGCCGGAGGCGGAGCGGGTCGCGGTGATGCTGCACACCCACCTGGACCCCGACCCGTCGGCCGCACTGGACCGGGCCCGCCCGCCGCTCAAGGAGTACCTGCGTTCCTCGCTCGACCTGTTCGGCCTGCGACAGCCCGGCACCGCGCCGGTCGGCACCGCGGCCGAGGCCGATCTGGACGACCTGCTGGAGATCGCCTTCCAGCGGTTCGTCCCCTCCTGCCTGATCGGCTCGCCGGAGACCGCGCTGCCACTGGTCACCGAGCTGGCCGAGCTCGGCGTGGACGAGATCGCCTGCCTGATCGACTTCGGCCTGCCGACCGATCAGGTGCTGGCCGGCCTCGACGCGCTGGCCGCCCTCAACAAGGCCTGCGCTGAGCTCTGAGCCGTCCCCCGGCGCCCAGCGGATGCGCGCGCACTGCGCACTTGAATCTCAACCTTTCCGCAGGGCAGTTGTCTGTGTCCGAGGCTGGACTCGCACCATTCTCCAACGTGGAATGGGCCTGCGCGGCACTGGAGCTGGAGGTGCCGCCGCACGTAGTCGGAGGAGCTTCGGGAATGTCGTTCGGAAGTTGATCAGCTATGTGACCGTCTCCGCGGAAGCGTCCGGGGTGCGGTCGAGGGTGACGGTCACAGGGGGACTCCTTGGGTGTCGTTTCCGCCGGGGCAGGCGGTGGCCGGGGCACTGACGGCGCCGGGGCGCGCGGCGGCGGCCGGAGGAGCCCGGGGTGGCGCGGGTGCCGGCAGCGGTGTGGGCGGGGCGGCTGTGCCGACTGCGGCTCGTGGAGGTGTTGCGGCGGGGGCGTTCGATGGCGGGGACGGTGGTGGGGAGACCGGGGGGGGGTGCGGGCTCCAGTGATGCGGGTGAGTTCTTCGTCGCCGGCTGTGACGCGGGTGATGTGTGTGTGTGTGTGTGTGTGTGTGTGTGTGGGTGATGGCGACGGTGATCATCATGCGGGTCATCTCGCGGCGCTGGTTGGGCAGGACTATGTGGATTCACTACACCATCTACTGCGCTACCACGGCCGCTGATGTGCCGGCCTGCGGTGTCCGCACCGCCCGGGGTCTCGCCGACACCTGCACCTGGTCGGCTCTTCTCGATAGGCTACGGGTGTGAAGGATGGCGACCAGCAGCGGGACGAGTGGCGGGCCACCGTCGCCCGACAGGTCATCACTGATTACCTGGGCCAGTGGCTACGGTCGGCCAATGAGGCGGCGGTGGCCGCGGTCGGCTCTGAGCACGCGGCGGAGAGCGCCCGGCTGGCCCGGCAGGCCAAGCAGCGGGTGACTCGCTGGCGTGACCACGGCGACCTCGGTGGTGATACCGCGGTCCTGATCGCCGATGCCGTGGTCCGGAGGATGGTGGACGACGAGAAGAGCGTCCAGACCGTAGAGAAGTCCGACGACTCCTTTCCCTCCTTCGACAGCAGTTACCGGGCTGCGGCAACCTGCCAGTGGCTCCGTGACCAGGGCTACGACATCCCTCTCTACCCTCGGGAGCCGGGCATGTGAACGAGGACCGGTCGGGTGGCTCTGCGTCTGCCGAGAATGTCATCCACGCAGCTCAAGGCCTTGCTCGACGGTTGCGGCAGGATGATCACTCGTGTTGCTTCGCCTGGCATACCTGATCGTCACCAACGCGTTCGCCGCCTTGCGGCTGCTCTCAATGAGCGACCGCGACAAGGATGTGGAGATTGTGGGGGTACCGGCGCGTGCACGGCGAACTCGCGGTTCTCGGTGTCAGGGTCGCCGCCTCCACCGTTTGGGAGATACTCAAAGCCAAAGGGATCGACCCGGCGCCCGATCGCAGCGCCACTACCTGGGCCGATTTCCTGCGTTCCCAGGGTGACGCGCTCCTGGCGTGCGACTTTATCGGGACCGTCACCCTGGCCGGCCAGCGCCAGTACATCCTTGCGGTGATCGAGCACGCCTCCCCCCAGCCTTCGGCCGGGAGGTGCCCCCATCGTCCGCGTCCTGGGGACGACCGCGCATCCCACCGCGCACTGGGTCGGCCAGGTCGCCCGGAACCTGGTCATGGACCTCGAGGATGCCGGAGCCGCCGTCAGCTACCTGATCCGTGACCGGGACGCGAAGTTCCCCGCGCTCTTCGACCAGATCCTGGGCGACGCCGGCATCCAGATCGTGCTCTCCGGCATCCGCATGCCTCGGATGAACTCCATCATGGAGCGCTGGGTGCAGACCTGCCGCCACGAACTCCTGGACCGGTCATTCACGAGTACTGCAACGCGGCCCGACGAAGATCACGAAAGCCGACCAAATCGCAGTCCAGCGTAGGCGAGGGAATTTTGGAGCCTCCAGCCACTGTGCCGGTCAGCCGAGAAGGCGGTCGAACTCTCCGTCCTTGACCCCGCTGAACAAGGCGCGGATCTCCTCGAGCGTCCAGACGGATGGCGGGCTGGCGAGGTCCGCGTCGTCGCGCAGCAGTACATAGTCCGCGACACGGGTGAATTCGGGGCAGTTGCCGGTCCGGACGGATACTGCCCGCCGGCCCGGCAACACCCCCGCGTCCTCGTTGCCGGCGATCTGCGGTCGGCCCGAGGACAGCGGATCGCCACGGCGGCCGGTACCGGGGCGCAGACTGTACTCGACGCCTACTACTCCGCAATGGCGATCGGTTAGCCAGGCGGGCCGGACGCACTACAGGATGTGCCAGCGCATCCCATCGTCCCCGCGGCGGAGGCCGTCGATCCGGTCGGCCACCTCCGCCAGCGTGCGGCCTGAGGCGTCCGTGCGCTTGGCGTTGGTGGTGATCATGCGCAGCTCTCGCAGGTCGCGGAGCACGGGGTAGCCCTCCCAAGCGGTGACGTCGAAGCCGTACCTGTCCGCGAAGGCGCGGTAGTGGGCCTTGCCGTAGCCGAAGCGGCGGCAGTGGATCTCGACGGTGACCAGGTCCATCTCGGGCGGGCCGAAGGCCGTGGTGTCCCAGTCGCAGAGCACCGCGTCCGGCCCGTCGTGCAGGGCGTTGCGGTGCTGCGGGTCGCCCTGGAGGATCGCTGGCGGCAAGGGATAGCGGAGGGCGGCGAGTTCTTTCTCGAGATGATCCACCCGGTCGGTGAGGAACTGGAGGTCGTCGGCGCCGAGCACCGTGATGGCGCCGATCGAGCGCCGGATCGCCCCGACGGTGTCGAGCGCCCGGAGCGGAACCGGAGGGGTGGGCAACTGGTGCAGTTGGCGGAGAGGATCGGCGATCTGGGCCGCGCTGACCGGGTGGTCGGGCTGCGGCAGATAGACCCAGAAGGTCACCGCGTGGGCCTCCACGACCACCGGCTGCTCGACCGGGAAGAGGCGGACGGTGGGGAAGTCCAGGCTGGTCAGCCACTGAATGAGGCGCACGGTGCGGCTGACTTCCGCCAGTTGGGTGCCGGAGCGCGCGACCTTGGCGACGACGGGAGCCGAGCGCAGGCGGAAGACGGCGTTGGTGTGGCCCCGCAGCAGCACCGCACCCGTCGGGTCGAGCCCGGCGAGGCGGCAGGCGGCATCGAGGATTCGGGTCGCTTCGGCCGCGGCGAAGCCGCCGACCAGCACCGGTGTGCTCATGGGAGCAAGGCTGGCTGACGGAGGGTCTGGTTGTCACTTCGAGGCGGCAGGCAGTGCCAGGATCTCGTCGAGTTCGCGGACGGCGCGGGCCGTGCGCAGGCTCGTCGGGAGTATCCGGATCACGTCCTGCGCGCGGGAGCCGAGGATGTCGGTGCGGTGAGCCGGCGGTACCCGGAGGTAGGTGCGGCCCGCGAGTTGGCAGGCCTCGGCAAGGCTGTGCTCCCGGGCGAGGCAGATCGCCTCTTCGAGGTTGAGCAGCGCCGGGTCGATGCCCGTCCGGTCGGGGTAGAGGGCGAGCGCCTGCTGCTGGATGGCACGGGCGCGCGCCGTGTCGCCCAGGTAGGTGTAGGCACCGCTGAGGTACAGGAAGAGCCGTCGCTCAGGGAACGCCCAGGCGTCATAAGCCGGGCCCGGTTGGCAGCGGGCGAACAGCTCCTGGGTGTGGGTGATCGCCGCCAGGGCTCCGGTGGCGTCGCCTCTCCGCGCGAGCGCCCTGGCCTCCGCCGCGCTGGCGAGGGCGCCGGTGGCCGTCGGGCGGTTGCGGTTGAGCAGGCGGGCCTGGCGGGCGAGGTCGATCGCCGCGTCCAACGGGCCGTAGTAGTACGGGAGCATCGCCGCCTGGGCGCGTACCCGGGCGCGCAGCTCGAAGTTGCCGCTGTCGTCGGCGGCGGTGCGGGCGGTGCCGTACCAGCGGTGCGCGTGGTGGATGCGGCCGAGCTTCATCAGGGCGTCCGCGATGAGCGTGGCG
>NZ_JBIAGU010000053.1:0-33869 GCF_042869935.1 Kitasatospora sp. NPDC006697 | reverse complement strand
CCCGGCTTGAAGCGCCTGGTCGCCTATCTGGTCGGCGACGCGGACCCGCAGGAGGTCCGCGCCCAGCTGGCCGCCACGCTTCCCGAGTACCTGGTCCCCGGCGCCCTGGTCCTGCTGGATGCCCTGCCGCTGACCGTCAACGGCAAGCTCGACCGCCGCGCCCTCCCCGCCCCCGACACCGTCACCACCGCCCAGCGCGCCCCCCGCACCGCCCACGAAGAGGTACTGGCCACCCTCTACGCGGAGGTGCTGGGCCTGCCCTCGGTCGGCATCGACGACAGCTTCTTCGAGTTGGGCGGCCACTCGCTCCTCGCCACCCGCCTGCTCAGCCGGGTCCGCACCGTGCTGGGCGAGGAGCTGGCCCTGCGCGACGTCTTCGAGGCCCCGACCGTCGCCGCCCTGGCGGAGCGCCTGGCGGCCGGCACCGAGCACGGCGACAAGTTCGCCGAACTCCTCCCGCTGCGCCGCGAGGGGGCCCGCCCGCCCCTCTTCTGCGTGCACGCGGGCTACGGCGTCGGCCTCGGCTACAGCCGCCTGCTGCCCTACCTGGCCGACCGCCCGGTCTACGCCCTCCAGGCCCGCAGCCTGACCGGCCCCGACAACCTGCCGGAGACCGTGGAGCAGATGGCCGCGGACTACATCGGGCAGTTGCGCACCGTCCAGCCGCAGGGCCCGTACCACCTGCTCGGCCACTCCTTCGGCGGCCTGGTGGTCCAGGCGATGGCCAGCCGGCTGCAGGAACTGGGCGAGGAGGTCGGCCTGCTGGCCATCCTGGACGCCTACCCGCAGGCCGACTACACGGTGCAGGGCGCCGAGCGCGACGAGCAGGAGACGCTGGCCGTCTTCCTCGCCATGTTCGAGGCCGACCGCCCGGCGCCGGACGGCGTGCCGCTGACCCGCGAGCAGGTGGTGGAGACCCTGGTGCAGGGCTCCTTCTCCGCCTTCTCGGCGGCCGACCTGACCGCGATGGGCGAGGCCTGGGAGCGGCACGTCCGGATGATGCGGGAGTTCGAGCCGGCGCCGTACCGCGGCGACCTGCTCTTCGTCACCGCCACCGAGCAGCGCTCGGCGGGCACGCCCTCCTTCGAGGTCTGGTCCCGCCACGTCACGGGGCGGATCGAGAACCACCGGGTCGCGGCCACCCACCACGGCCTGATGTACCCCGGGCCGATCGCACAGATCGCGCGGGCCGTCGAGGAGTACACCGGCCGATGAGCCGGGCACCCGTCGTTGACGCGCCACGGACGATCCGGAATCCTCGGAGCCGTCCGATCGAGAAGAGCCGAGTGAGAGGCAGCAGTCAGGTGACCAACCCGTTCGAAGACGCCGACGCCGAGTACGTGGTCCTGACCAACGACGAGAACCAGCACTCGCTCTGGCCGGTCTTCGCCGAGGTGCCGGCCGGCTGGCAGCAGGTCTTCGGCAAGGCCTCCCGCCAGGAGTGCCTGGACTACGTCGAGGCCAACTGGACCGACATGCGCCCGAAGAGCCTGATCGAGGCGATGACCGCCGGCCAGTCCGGCCAGTCCGGCCAGTAGGACCGGCAGGAACCAGCAGGACCAGCAGGACCCGTAAGGCCGACACCGCCCCCGCCCGCACCCCGGGCGGGGGCGGTGTCGCATTTGTGCCCACGAGGCCGGCGGCCCGTCAAGGAGGGGGTGTTAGTCTCACCGTTCTGCTCCGACGGGACCGCTCAGCTGAAGGAACGTCTCTGGCCATGGCCTCCACGCTCGTCATCACCAATGACTTTCCGCCGCGACAGGGCGGGATCGAGACATTCGTCCACGCCATGGTGACCAGAATGCCGGCGGAGGACGTCGTGGTGTACACCTCGCGCGAGCCGGGGGACCGGGCCTACGACGCGAAGCTGCCGTTCCCGGTGGTCCGCGACAGCAGCCGGATGCTGCTTCCCACCCCGCGGGCCACCCGCCGCGCGATCGAGGTGGCGAAGGCGCACGGCTGCGACCGGGTCTGGTTCGGCGCCGCCGCGCCGCTCGGCCTGATGGCCCCGGCGCTGCGCCGCCAGGGGGTGCGCCGGATGGTCGCCACCACCCACGGACACGAGATCTGGTGGGCCCGCACGCCCGGCGCCCGGCAGGCGCTGCGGGTGATAGGGAGCAACGTCGACGCGGTCACCTACCTCGGCCAGTACACCCGCGACCGGATAGCCCCCGCGCTGGGCCCGCGGGCGGAGCTGAGCCGGCTGGTGCCGGGGGTGGACGCCGAGCAGTTCCGCCCCGACCCGGCGGCCGGCGCCGCGCTGCGCGAGGAGCTGGGCCTGGCCGACCGGAAGGTGATCGTCTGCGTGGCCCGGATGGTGCCGCGCAAGGGGCAGGACATGCTGATCCGGGCGCTGCCGCTGATCCGCCGCGCGGTGCCGGAGGCCGTGCTGCTGGTGGTCGGCCGCGGCCCGCACGAGGCCGAGCTGCGCAAGCTGGCGGCCCGCCACGCGCCGGGCGCCGTGCACTTCACCGGCGGCAAGCGGCACGAGGAGACCCCGGCCTACTACGCGGCGGCGGACGCCTTCGCGATGCCCTGCCGGACCCGCAAGCTCGGGCTGGAGGCGGAGGGCCTGGGGATCGTCTTCCTGGAGGCCTCGGCCTGCGGCCTGCCGGTGGTGGTCGGCCGCTCCGGCGGCGCCCCGGACACCGTGCTGGACGGGCGGACCGGCCGGGTGGTGGACGGCGCCGACCCGGCCTCGATAGCCGAGGCGCTCACCGCCCTGCTGCTCTCCGCCGACGCCGACCGCTCGGCGATGGGCGAGGCCGGCCGGGAGTGGGTGCGCGAGTCCTGGTCCTGGGAGGCCTCGGCCCGCCACCTGATGGGCCTGCTGGATCCGGCCGAGCACGCCGCCGCCTGAGCGGCCGACGGGCGGCGGATGACGGAGCGTCACCGTCCGACTGCGGCCGCGCCGCAGTCGGACACCCCGTCAGACCGTCTGCTCCACCGGCAGCACCTGCCGCAGCCAGGTCCGCTCGCCGCGCGGCTTCCACTCGCGCGGGTAGCCGACCGAGACCTCCTCGAACCGGACCCCGTCGTACCAGGTGACCCGGGGGATGTGGAGGTGGCCGTAGATCATCGCGGCGGCGCGGAACCGGATGTGCCAGTCGGCGGTCAGCTCGGTGCCGCACCACTGGGCGAACTGCGGGTAGCGCAGCACCCGGGTGGGTTCGCGCACCAGCGGGTAGTGGTTGACCAGCACGGTCCGCATCGCCGGGTCGACCTCGGAGAGCCGGCGCTCGGTCAGCTCGATCCGGGCCCGGCACCAGTCGCCCCGGGTCGGGTACGGGTCCGGGTGCAGCATGAACTCGTCGCTGCAGACGATCCCCGAGTCGTGGGCGATCCGCAGCGACTCCTCGACGGTGGTCGCACCGGGCGCCATGAACGAGTAGTCGTAGAGCGTGAAGAGCGGGGCCACCACCACCGGGCCGCCGCGGCCCTGCCAGACCGGGTACGGGTCCTCGGGGGAGTGCACGCCGAGCCGGCGGCAGAGCTCCACCAGCGCCTCGTACCGCTGCACTCCGCGCAGCTGCACCCGGTCGTTGGGGTGGGTCCACAGCTCGTGGTTGCCGGGGGACCAGACCACGGTGGTGAAGCGGCTGCGCATCAGGGTGAGCACCCAGGCGATGTCCTCGAAGCGCTCGGCGATGTCGCCGGCGATGATCAGCCAGTCCGACGGGTCGTCAGGGCGCAAGGACTCCACGATCGCCCGGTTCTCCGGGTGGCCGATGTGCAGGTCGCTGATCGCGTACAGGCTGCCGGACAGAGCTCACACCTCCGATGCTGAACGTACCTCGGGTGGGATTCGAACCCACGCTGTCGGTGGTTTGAGCACCGTGTCTCTTCCGCTGGACTACCGAGGCAGGAACGGGGACACCTGGATGATCGGCTTCCCCCGCCTCGAAGAAACATACCCTCTTCCCGGGCCCGATGACAGGGGCCCAGGCCCTGACGACAGGGCGACCGGTGGCCTGCGACGATGGTCCGGGTCCAGGGGGAGCACGACAGACAGGGGGCGTCGATGGAGCGGTCGGACCGGATCGGCCAGGTCTTCTGCCTGCCCTACGCGGGCGGCAGCAGCATGATCTTCACCAAGTGGCCGGTGCCGCCGCGGCTGAAGCGCTGGCAGGCGCTGGACTACCCGGGGCACCTGCTGACGATGCGCCGGCCGCCCGCCGCCGACCTGGCCGAGCTGGCGGCGGGGGTGCTGGCCGTGGTGCTGGAGCGGGCCGAGGGGCCGTACGCGCTGTTCGGGGTGAGCATGGGCGCGCTGGTGGCCTACGAGGCGGCGCTGGCAGCGGAGGCGGCCGGGCGCGGACCGGAGCTGGTGGTGCTGGCCGCCTGCCGGGCGCCGGACCAACTGGCCGGCCACCCGCGGTTCTCCCGGATCCCGGGGGACGAGGCGATGCTGGACGCCTTCGCGGAGCGCTACCCGGGGATCGACGTGGGGGTGCTGGCCCAGCCGCAGATCCGCGACCTGGTGCTGCCGGTGCTCCGGGCCGACCTGCGGCTCTTCGAGGAGTACGCCTACGGGCCCGCGACCGGACCGGTCCGGCGGCTGGCCGCCGACCTGCTGGTGATCACCGGGAGCGAGGACAGCGCGGCCAGCCCGGAGCTGGCGGCCGGCTGGGCGGCCTGCACCACCGGGTCGGTGGAGCGGCTGGTGATCGAGGGCGGCGACCACTTCTTCGTGGACAAGCGCCCGGCGGAGCTGGTCGAGCTGCTGACCGACCGGCTGTGGACGCCGGACGCCGACTGACGGCTGACCGGGCGTCGGGCCCGGACGGCGGCGCGCCGTCCGGGCCCGGTGCCCGGGGTCAGCGCTCCGCGGCCTCGACCGTGTGGCGCAGCAGCAGCGCGGTGGTGACCGGGCCGACGCCGCCCGGCACCGGGGTCAGCGCGCCGGCGACCGCGGCGACCGCCGGGTCCACGTCGCCGGCCAGGCCGCCGTCCTCGGTCGGGTTGGTGCCCACGTCGATCACGGTGGCGCCGGGGCGCACGTGCGCCCCGGTGATCAGCCCGGCCCGGCCGACCGCGGCCACCAGCACCTCGGCGGTGCTGGTCAGCGCGGCCAGGTCGGTGGTGCGGGAGTGGCAGACCGTCACCGTGGCGTTGCGGTCCAGCAGCAGGTGCGCGGCGGGCTTGCCGACCACGGTGGAGCGGCCGACCACCACCACGTGCTTGCCCTGCAGCTCCACCTGGTAGTGCTCCAGGATGGTCAGCACGGCCTCGGCGGTGGCGGGCGCGAAGGCCGGCAGGCCGGCGGCCAGGCGGCCGAGCGAGAGCGGGCTGGCGCCGTCCACGTCCTTGGCGAAGTCGATCGCGCCGGCCAGCTCCTCCAGCCTGGCGCCGGCCGGCAGCGGGGTCTGCAGCATCAGCCCGTGCACCGTGTCGTCGGCGCTGAGCCGCTCCAGGGTGGCGGTGATCTCGGCGGCGCCGGCGGCCGGCCCGAGGTCGACGATGTCGCAGGTGATGCCGACCTTGCCGGCCGCCTTGGCGATCGAGCGGACGTACCAGGCGCTGGCCTCGTCGTCGGTGGCGGTGACCACGGCGAGCCGGGGGGTGCGGCCCTGCTCGGCCAGCTTGGCGGCGCGCTCGGCCACGTCGGTGCGGATCAGGGTGGCCAGCGGGCCGCCCTTGAGCTCGGTGGCGGTCACTTGGTGATCTCCTTCCGCACCGCGGTGGTGACGGCCTCGGCCGCGGCGGCGATCTGGTCCACGTCGGCGGTGGCGGCGAGCAGGTCGGCGCGGACCGACTCGTCCTTGATGCCGCCGAGGTTGATCTCGACGTTCACCCGGGCGGTGGTGGCGGCGGCGCGGGCGGCCTCGGTGGCGGCGGCCACGTCGGTCAGCACGTTGCGGTTGCCGATCGGCAGCAGCTCCTCGCCGAGGGCGACCAGGCGGCGGGCGGCGGCGATGGTGGCGGCCGGCGGCTCGGCGGCGCCGACCAGGGCGGCGGCGATCGCCGCGGAGCGGGCGGCCTTCTCCTCGGCGGTGGCCTTCGGCAGCTTGTAGGCCTCGGTCACCGCGGTGAAGGCGGCGGCGTCCTCCTCGGCGAGGCGCAGGGCGGTGGCACCCAGCTCCTCGGACTCGGCGAGGATGCGGGCGATCGCGTCCTGGACGTCGGCGTAGCGCTCGCCGGTGGTGTAGCGGGCCACCATGCTCAGCAGGGCGGCGCTCTGCGCCGCGTGCAGCGCGGCACTCGCCCCGCCGCCCGGGGCGGGCACCCGGTCCCCCAGTTGCCGCAGGAACTCGCCGATGGTCAGGTCGCGCATCTGTCTCCCTCAGGGAGTCGGGGTGGTGGCCGCAGCCGGGTGTCGAGGGCACAGGCGTCGCTGACAGCGCCCAGCGGGCGATTCTACTCACCCGGTTTCGGCTGGTCCGTCCGGTGACGGCTGGTCCGGACCGTTTCGCGGTGACGGGTCGTCAGTGCACGGCCGTCAGACAGGGCAGCCGAGGGCGGCGAAGGCGGTGCGGACCAGTACGGGCACGTCGGTGACGGCCTGCTGTTCGGGCGTCAGCCGGGTGAAGACCAGCCGGACCGAGCGCAGCGCGGCCACCCCGGCCCGGCCGAGCGAGGCGGCCCACAGGCGCTCGTCCAGCCCGGGGTCGGTGTGGCCGGCCCGGGTCAGGAAGGCGCCGGCCACCGCCTCCTCCAGGTCGAAGAGCAGGAAGCGGTCGCCCTTGGTGGTCGGTTCCGGGACGAAGGGCTGCGGGCCGACCAGCAGCACGGCGGGGGCGGTGTGGTCCGTCGCGGCCAGCTCCAGCACCGCCTCGCGCAGCGCGACCAGCGGGGGCTCGGCGGCCGGGCGGCCCAGGATCCGCTCGGTCAGCACCGGGATCAGCTCCCGGACCTGCTGCAGGATCAGGCTCTCCTTGGACCGGAAGTACCGGAAGAAGGTGCGCTCGCCCACGCCGGCGGCGGCGGCGATGTCGCGCACCGTGGTCGCCTCGTAGCCCTGCTCGCGGAACAGCTCGGCGGCCGCCCTGACCAGCGCCTGGTGGGTGCGCCGGCGGTTCTGCTCGCGCCGTCCGGTCTCTTCGGTGTCCACGCCTCGATCCTCGTCCGTCTGCACCGGTCGATCATCGCAGGCCCGCCGGAGTGCCCCCGGAAAAGTTGGCAGGGCTGCCAACTTTGCTAATGTGACAGGCCTGCCAACTTCTTCTCGGCGGCACCCTCGCCCGCAGACTGGAGTCCTGCCATGCCGACCCTGCTGCACCGCCTCGGACGGCTCGCCTTCCGGCACCGACGCCGAGTCCTCGCCCTCTGGCTGGCGGTGATCGCCGCGGCGGTCGGCTGCATGCTGGCCTTCGGCGGCCCCGGCAAGCTGGACGACACCTTCACCACCCCCGGCTCCGAGTCCCAGCAGGCGCTGGACCGGCTGAAGACCGACTTCCCGGCCTTCTCCGGCACCAGCGCCCAGGTGGTCTTCACCGCCCCCGCCGGCCACCGGATCACCGACCCGCCGGAGCTGGCGGCCGTGCGCGGCGCGCTGGCCGCCGCCCAGCAGGCCCCGCAGGTGGCCAAGGTGGTCGACCCGGTCGCCGCCCGCACCGTCTCCGCCGACGGCAGCACCGCCATCGCCCAGGTGCAGTACGAGGTGACGGTCGGCGGGCTGCACGGCGACTCGGTGGACAAGCTGCGCACCGCCGTCGACCCGGCGAAGGCGGCCGGACTCGACGTGCAGGTCGGCGGCAACGCCGCCGGCGGCACCAAGACCGGCAACGCCGCGGGCGACGCGATCGGCCTGGCGGTGGCCCTGCTGATCCTCACCCTGACCTTCGGCTCGCTGCTCGGCGCCGGCCTGCCGCTGGCCTCCGCCGTGGCCGGCGTGGCCACCACGCTGGCCGGGGTGCTCAGCCTCACCGGCGTCACCGCGATCTCCTCCACCGCGCAGAGCCTGGCGCTGATGATCGGCCTGGCGGTCGGCATCGACTACGCGCTCTTCATCGTCAGCCGGCACCGCTCCCAGCTGGCCGCCGGCGAGGAGGTGGAGGAGTCCGCCGCGCTGGCCGTCGGCACGGCCGGCTCCGCCGTGGTCTTCGCCGGGCTCACCGTGCTGATCGCGATGGCCGGCCTGAGCGTGATCGGCATCCCCTACCTGACCGTGATGGGCCTGAGCGCCGCCGCCGCGGTGCTGATCGCCGTGCTGGTCGCCGTCACCCTGCTGCCCGCGCTGCTCGGCTTCGCCGGCGAGCGGCTGCGCCCGCGCCCCGGCTCCCGGGCGCAGCGCCGCGAGCGGGCGACGGCCGCCACCGACGGCCGGCCGGCCGGCGCCGGCGAGCGCTGGTTCCGGCTCGCCACCCGCCGGCCCGCCGTCACCGTGCTGCTGGTGGTCGCCGCCGTCGGCGCGCTCGCCTGGCCCGCCCAGGACCTGCGCCTGGCGCTGCCCGACAACGGCACCGCCCCCGCCCACTCCGGCCAGCGGCTCGCCTACGACCAGGTCAGCAAGGAGTTCGGCCCCGGCTTCAACGGCCCGCTGCTGCTGCTCGCCGACACCTCGCACAGCGCCGACCCGGCCGCCGCCGTGCAGCAGCTGGCCGGCACCGTGCGCGCGCTGCCCGGCGCCACCGCCGTCGGCGCCCCGGTGAGCAACCCGGCCACCCACAGCACGCTGATCCAGGTGGTGCCGGCCGGCGGCCCCGCCGACCGGTCCACCAAGGACCTGGTGAACGAGATCCGCGACCGGGCCCCCGAACTGGCCCGGCAGACCGGCGCCACCGTCGGCGTCACCGGCACCACGGCCGTCGGCATCGACGTCTCCAGCAAGCTGGACGCCGCGCTGCTGCCGTTCACCGCCGTCGTCGTCGGGCTCTCGCTGCTCCTCCTGCTGCTGGTCTTCCGCTCGCTGGTGGTGCCGGCCAAGGCCGCCGCCGGGTTCCTGCTCTCCATCGGCGCCACGCTCGGCGTGGTGGTCAGCGTCTTCCAGCACGGCCACCTGGCCGGGCTGATCGGGGTGGACCGGGCCGGACCGGTCTCCAGCTTCCTGCCGATCGTGCTGCTGGCGGTGCTCTTCGGGCTGGCCATGGACTACGAGGTCTTCCTGGTCTCCCGGATGCGCGAGGCCTACGTGCGGGACCGGCAGCCGCTGCGGGCCGTGCACGACGGCGCCCGGCACAGCGCCCGGGTGGTCACCGCGGCCGCGCTGATCATGATCGCGGTCTTCGCCTCCTTCCTCGGCGCGCAGAGCCTGATCCTCAAGCAGATCGCGCTCGCGCTGGCCGTCGGCGTGTTGCTGGACGCCTTCCTGATCCGGATGACCCTGGTGCCCGCCGTGCTGGCGCTGGCCGGCCGCTCGGCCTGGTGGCTGCCCCGCTGGCTGGACCGGCTGCTGCCGGACCTGGACATCGAGGGCGAGAAGCTGCACCGGGCCCGCGGCCGGGAGGCGGAGGTGATCACGCTGCACGCGCCCGCGGACCGGCCCTGATGGTAAGACTGGGCTGACCGACGATCAGCTGCCCCCAGGAGCCTCCACCATGTCGCAGCCCGCCCCGCAGCCGCTGGAACCGATCGACGAGGACTGGCAGTGCGCCCTCGCCGTGGTCGCCCACCCGGACGACCTGGAGTACGGCGCGGCCGCGGCCGTGGCCCGCTGGACCGGCCAGGGCAAGCGGGTCGTCTACGCCATGCTGACCAGCGGCGAGGCGGGCATCGACGGGCTGGACCCGGCCGAGTGCGGCCCGCTGCGGGAGGCCGAGCAGGTGGCCTCCGCCGCGGTGGTCGGGGTGGACACGGTGGAGTTCTGCCGCCACCCCGACGGCGTGCTGGAGTACGGCCTGCCGCTGCGCCGGGACGTCGCCCGGCTGGTCCGCCGGCACCGCCCGGAGATCGTGATCACCGGCAACTTCCGGGACACCTACGGCGAGGTCCACCCCAACCAGGCCGACCACATCGCGGCCGGCCGGGCGGTGCTGGACGGGGTGCGGGACGCGGGCAACCGCTGGGTCTTCCCGGAGCTGCTGGCCGAGGGCCTGGAGCCGTGGAACGGGGTGCGCCAGCTCTGGGCGCTCGGCTCCCCGCGGGCCGGGCACGGGGTGGACACCACCGACACCTTCGAAGCCGGCGTGGCCTCGCTGGAGGCGCACGCCGCCTACCTGGCCGGGCTGGGCAACGCGATGGCGGACGCCCGGGGCTTCCTGGAGGGCTTCGGGCGGGAGACGGGCAGCCGGCTGGGCACCCGGTTCGGCGCCTCCTTCGAGGTGGTCCCGCTGACCTTCTGATCCGGCTGGGGCCCGCAGGAAATATGACGGCGGGTCAGCCGGTTGTCGATCCCGCGGCCGGACGGCGGCCGGGGGGAACCAGTTGAGGAGCGCATCATGAAGATCGGCATCATCGGAGCGGGGAACATCGGCGGCAACCTGACCCGGCGGTTCGCCGCCGCGGGCCACCAGGTCGCGGTGGCCAACTCGCGCGGCCCGGAGAGCCTGGCCGAGCTGGTCGCCGAGACCGGCGCCACCGCCGTGACGGCCGCCGAGGCGGCCCGCGGCGCCGAGCTGGTGGTGGTCACCGTCCCGCTCAAGGCCGTGCCCGGCCTGCCCGCGGACCTGTTCGCCGAGGCGGCCCCCGGGTTCGTGGTGGTGGACACCGGCAACTACTACCCGCAGCGCGACGGCCGGATCGACGAGATCGAGGACGGCCTGCCGGAGAGCCGCTGGACCGAGCAGCAGATCGGCCACCCGGTGGTCAAGGCCTTCAACGGCACCTACGCCCAGGACCTGCTGGAGCGTCCGCTGCCGGCCGGCGACCCCGGGCGCCTGGCGCTGCCGGTCGCGGGCGACGACGAGCGGGCCAAGCAGGTGGTGCGCGAGCTGATCGACGAGATCGGCTTCGACACCGTGGACGCCGGCTCCATCGCCGAGTCCTGGCGCCAGCAGCCCGGCACCCCGGTCTACGGGCTGCGCTCGGGCACCGACGACGTCGTCAAGGCCCTCGCCGAGGCCTCCCCGGAGCGCCCCGCCGACTTCCGGTTCTGACCTCGCGTCACCAGCGGTACCGCCCGCCGTCCGGGTGCGGCCGACCGGTTCGTCAGGGAGTCGGCTGGCCGCACCGGCGGATTCGGCGTAGACATGGGCGCATGGCCCGGAAGAAGCGGACTCGGCAGGTCCGGGGTGCGCGCAGCCTGGCCGGGCAGGTCTTCGCACTGCAGGTGCTGGTGGTGGTGCTGCTGGTGCTGGCGGCCGTCCTGGCCCTGGTGCTGGGCTCGCAGCGCGACAGCAACACGGAGGTGCGCAACCGCTCGGTGGCCGTGGCCGAGACCTTCGCCAACGCGCCCGGCACCGCCGCCGCGTTGCACGCACCCGACCCCAGCGCCGTGCTGGACCCGCGGGCCGAGGCCGCCCGGATGAACGCCGGTGTGGACTTCATCGTGGTGATCAGCCCCCAGGGCATCCGGCTCACCCACCCCGTGCCGGCGCTGATCGGCACCCCGTTCCAGGGCGACTACCTGCCCGCGCTGCAGGGCCGCACCGTCATCCAGCGGGTGGGCAGCCCGATCGGCGAGCTGGTGCAGGCCGTGGTGCCGCTGCGGGAGACCGACGGCTCGGTGGTCGGCGCGGTCGCCGCCGGGGTCACCACCAACCGGGTCGGCGCCGCCGTCGACCGCCAGCTGCCGCTGGTGCTCGGCACCGCGGCCGGCGCCCTGCTGCTGGCCACCGTCGGCACCGCCCTGGTCGGCCGCCGGCTGCGCCGGCAGACCCACGGGCTCGGGCCGGCCGAGATGACCCGGATGTACGAGCACCACGACGCGGTGCTGCACGCCGTCCGGGAAGGGGTGCTCATCATCGGCCCGGAGAAGCGGGGCACCGGACCGGAGAAGGGCTCCGGCCCCGAGAAGCGCGGACTCTTCGGCGAGCGGCACGGCCCCGGCCCGGACACCCTGCTGCTCGCCAACGACGAGGCCCGCCGGCTGCTCGGCCTGACCGCCGAGGCCGAGGGCCGCCCCGTCGCCGAACTCGATCTGGACCGCCCGGCCGCCGAACTGCTGGCCTCCGGTGAACCGGTGACGGACCGGGTGCTGGTCAGCAAGGGCCGGGTGCTGCTGGTCAACGTCCGCTCCACCGCGCTGGCCGGCGGCCCGCCCGGCAGCGTGGTCACGCTGCGCGACTCCACCGAGCTGCAGGCCGCCGCCGACCAGGCCGAGGCCGCCGACCGCCGGCTCACCCTGCTCTACGAGGCCTCGGTGGCGATCGGCACCACCCTGGACGTCACCCGCACGGCCGAGGAGCTGGCCGAGGTCGCGGTGCCCCGGTTCGCCGACCAGGTCACCGTGGACCTCGCCGAGACCGTGCTGGGCGGCGCCGAGCCGGTGCCCGCCGACAGCCTGCGGATGCGCCGGGTGGCGCTGCACGGCGGGTCGGCGGCGGGCTTCTACCCGGTCGGTGAGCTGATCACGGTGCGCCCCGGCTCGCCGCAGGGCCACAGCCTGGGCACCGGGCAGGCGGTGCTCGACTCCGACCTGCCGAACTCCCCGGGCTGGCAGGACCAGGACCCGGAGCGCTCCGGCCAGCTGCTGGACGGCGGGGTGCACTCGGTGATCCGGGTGCCGCTGCTCGGCCGCGGCGTGCAGCTGGGCATCGCCAAGTTCTGGCGGGCCGGCGCCACGCCCCGGTTCGAGGCGGCCGACCTGTCGCTGGCGGAGGAGCTGGCCGCCCGGGCCGCCGTCTGCATCGACAACGCCCGCCGCTACACCCGCGAGCACGCGATGGCCGTCACCCTGCAGCGCAGCCTGCTGCCGCACGATCTGCCGGAGCAGACCGCGCTGCAGGTCGCCTCCCGCTACCTGCCCGCCCAGGCCGGGGTGGGCGGCGACTGGTTCGACCTGATCCCGCTGCCCGGCGCCCGGGTCGCCCTGGTGGTCGGCGACGTGGTCGGCCACGGCCTGCACGCCGCCGCCACCATGGGCCGGCTGCGCACCGCCGTGCACAACTTCGCGATGCTCGACCTGCCGCCGGACGAACTGCTCGGCCATCTGGACGAGCTGGTCGCCCGGCTGGACCAGGAGCAGCGCCAGGAGCCGGGCGGCAGCCAGGCGGTGACCGGCGCGGGCTGCCTGATCGCGGTCTACGACCCGGTCTCCCGGGAGTGCGTGATGGCCCGGGCCGGGCACCCGCCGCCCGCCCTGGTCGGCCCGGACGGGTCGGTGGAGTTCCCCGAAGTGCCGGCCGGGCCGCCGCTGGGCGTCGGCGGGCTGCCGTTCGTCTCGGCCCGGCTGCGCCCGCCCGAGGGCAGCCTGCTGGTGCTCTACACCGACGGACTGCTGGAGGACCGCGAACGCGACCTGGACACCGGGCTCGACCTGCTGCGCCGGGCGCTGCAGGGCTCCGACCGGGAGCCGGAGCACACCTGCGAGGAGGTCCTGGCGGCCCTGCTGCCGGCCCGCCCGGTGGACGACGTGGCGCTGCTGGTGGCCCGCACCCGGGTGCTGCCGCCGGACCGGGTGGCGCACTGGACGGTGGCCAAGGATCCCGCGGCGGTGCGCGAGGTGCGGGCGGCGGTCAGCCGGCAGCTCGACGCCTGGGGGCTGGCCGAGCAGGCCTTCGTCACCGAACTGGTGCTCAGCGAGCTGCTGACCAACGCGATCCGCTACGCGGCCGCGCCGATCACCGTGCGGCTGCTGCACGACCGGGTGCTCACCTGCGAGGTGGCCGACGCCAGCAGCACCGCCCCGCACCTGCGCTACGCGGCCGAGACCGACGAGGGCGGGCGCGGGCTCTTCCTGGTCGCGCAGCTGGCCGAGCGCTGGGGCACCCGGTACACCCGCACCGGCAAGGTGATCTGGGCCGAGCAGGAGCTCGGCTGAGGCGGCCTCAGCCGACCGGGTCGACCCGCCAGTCCGGGTGGCCCGGCATCGGCGGGGTCCGGGTGCCGTGCAGCCAGGCGCCGAGGAAGCCGGAGAGGTCCTGGCCGGAGACCTCGGAGGCGGTGGCGACGTAGTCGGCGGTGCTCGCGTTGCCGTTGCGGTAGCGGGCCAGGAAGGCGTGCTCGATCCGCTCGAAGACCGACTCGCCGACCTGCTGGCGCAGCGCGTAGAGCACCAGCACCCCGCCGAGGTAGCGCTGCTCCTCCCAGAGGTTTGCCGCCGTCGGGTCGGCCACCGGGCCCCAGTCGTGGCGCCACTGGTCGGCCTGGGAGTAGACCAGCCGCATCCGGTCGTCCATCGTGGTCAGCCCGGCCGAGTCGGGCCAGCCCTGCTGGTAGCGGTAGAGCAGGCCGTAGAAGTCGGCGTGGCCCTCGTTCAGCCACAGGTCGGACCAGGAGCGGGGCGTGACGCTGTCGCCGAACCAGGAGTGCACCAGCTCGTGCATCATCAGCGGGGCGATCGCCTGCTCCGGCTGGGCGAGGAAGCCGGGCTTGTAGAGGGTGAGGGTCTGGGTCTCCAGGCCGGTGAAGCCGAAGGCGTCGGGCGCGTCGGTGTCCACCGGCAGCAGCCCGTAGTCCTCGAACGGGAACGGGCCCAACCGCTGCTCGATCCACTCGAGCTGACCGGCCGTGAGATCGAGTGCGGGCTTCAGCGCGGCCAGCCGGGCGGGCGGCACCACATCGCGCAGCGGCAGCCCGCCGGGGCCCTGGTGCTCGTTCAGCACGTAGTCGCCGACGGCGACTTGGAGCAGCTCGGTGGCCATCGGCTCGCGGTAGCGGTACTCCCGGGTGGTGCGGCCGTCCCGTTCGCGGGTGGCGGTCGGCTGGCCGCCGGCCACCCCGAGCAGGGCGTCGGGGGCGGTCACCGAGACGGTGAACCGGGCCTTGTCGTCCGGGCGGTCGTTGCACGGGAAGACGGTGTGCGCGCTGTTCGGCTGGCCGGCCACCGCGAAGCCGTCGGCGGTCGGCACCCAGCCGGTGTGCGGCAGGGCGGCGCGGGGGTCGGCGGTGTAGTCCACCCGCAGGGTGAGGGCTCGGCCGGCCGGTGCGCGGTGCGGCAGCTGGACCGTCAACTTCTCGTCGTGCAGGGTGAAACCGGCCGAGCGTCCGTCCACCGTGACCTGGCGGACGGTCAGCCCCAGGGCGTCCAGGTCCAGGCTGCGCAGCGGCTGCCGGGTGCGCGCGGTGATGGTGGCGGAGCCGTCCACCGTGCGGGAGGCCTCCCGGTAGTCGAAGGCCAGGTGGTAGTCGAGGGCGTCGTAGGCGGTGCTGCCCAGCCCGGGGAAGACCGGATCGGCGGGGCCGGGGGCCGGGGCCGCCTGCGCCGCGGGGGCGAGGGCGAGCCAGCAGGCGAGCAGCGCGGGCGGAAGTGCCTTGGCGATCATCACTGGAGGGAGTGTAGCCGGGGAACGGCCGAAGGGCCGTGGCGGGAGCCACGGCCCTTCGGATGAACTGATGGAGCGTCAGGAGGCGTTCAGCGCGGTGTCGTCGACCACGAAGCTGGTCTGCAGCGAGGAGTCCTCGGTGCCGGTGAACTTCAGGGTGACGGACTGGCCGGCGAAGCTGGAGAGGTCGAAGCTCTTCTGCACGTAGCCGGTGGCGGCGTTGACGTTGGAGTAGGTGGCCAGGGTGGTGGAGTTGGCCTGGACGGTCAGCTTGTCGTAGGCGGTGGTGCCGGTCTCGGCGGTGTCGATGTGCAGCCAGAAGCTGAAGGTCGCCTTGCAGCCGGCCGGGATGGTGACGGTCTGGGAGAGGGTGTCGGTGTGGGCGCTGCCGTAGCCGTCCAGCCAGGCCTTCCAGGAGCCGCTGTGGGCGGCTTCGCCGGTGGAGTTGTCGATCACGCCGGCCGAGGCGGTCCACGGAGCGGCGGAGCCGGTCTCGAAGCCCGCGTTGCCGAGCAGCTGGCCGCCGCCGGTGCAGCCGCCGCCGCCGGAGCCCGCGATGGCCCAGCTGAAGGAGGCGCTGCCGCTGGCACCGGTGCCGTCGGTGGCGGTCGCGGTCACGCTGTAGGTGCCGGCGGTGGTCGGGGTGCCGGAGATCAGGCCCGTGCTGGAGTTGATCGACAGGCCGGCCGGCAGGCCGGAGGCCGAGTAGGTCAGGGTCTGGCCGGTGCCGGAGTCACTGGCGCTGATCTGCAGGCTGGTCGCGGTGCCCACGGTGCCGCTCCGGCTGCCCGGGTTGGTCACCGTGACGGTGTTGCCGGTGCCGCCGTGGTTCAGGATGGTGTGCGAGATGGCGCAGGAGTTGGTGTCGTTGGACCAGCTGGCCTGCTCGGCGTAGGTGCCGAAGGAGCCGAAGCTGATGTTCGCGGCGCCGCCGGTGGTGCCGGGGGAGAGCCAGGCGCACTCGTCGGAGTTCTCCTGGCCGTTGTAGGTGGCGTCACCGGTGTGGTTGGTCCAGCCGCCCGCCGGGTTCTGGTCGGACATCATCTCGTGCCACTCGTGGCCGAGGGTCATCGTCCAACCGTCGAGGGTGCCGGGGGAGTTGACGAAGCCGACGCCGCAGCCCGAGCCGGAGTCGATGTTGTAGGGCTGGTTGGAGAAGGCGATGTCGCCGTAGGGCGAGGTGACCGCGCCGCCGGTGAGGGTCGAGTCACCGTTGTAGTCGTGCCAGGCGCAGTACTGGCCCTGGTAGTTGTCCGGGTTGGTGCCGTGCGGCGACAGGATCACGTAGTAGGCGTCGCGGTTGGCGGCGGCCGTCGTGTTGCCGAAGTGCGCGGCGGCGTTGACCGCCTCCTGGCCCAGCTGGTGGCCGGAGGCCGCGGCCGGCGAGGCGGCCGAGTTGTCGTACCAGACGCCGGACAGCACGCCGCCGGTCTGGTACGGGATGAAGTTGGCGTTGCTCGGGCAACTGGTTGCGCCGGAGGCCACGTTCGGGCCGTCGCACCACTGGGTCAGGTCGGCCGACCAG
The DNA here is from genome assembly GCF_042869935.1 of Kitasatospora sp. NPDC006697. Taxonomy (NCBI): domain Bacteria; kingdom Bacillati; phylum Actinomycetota; class Actinomycetes; order Kitasatosporales; family Streptomycetaceae; genus Kitasatospora; species Kitasatospora sp. NPDC006697. The sequence continues at coordinate 17,102 of NZ_JBIAGU010000053.1, read as the reverse complement.
AGCTCGTTGTTGGTGCCGATGCCCTTGAACATCTGCTGGGTGGCGCCCGCCGCGCCGGCCGAGTCGCCGGAGAACTTGGCGTTGCCGTTGGCGTCGGTGCTCTGGGTACCCCACTGGTTACCGTAGAACACCAGGTAGACCTTGGAGTGGCCGCTCTGCACGCCGATGCCGTCGATGGCGCCGCCGTACGAGAGGGTCTGCGGGCCGGTGGCGACGTTCGGAGTCGCGTGGCCGGCGTCCCAGGCCTTCATCTTGGCGTTCTGCTGGAGGGTCGGGATGGCCCCGTGCCGGTACGGGTGGTTGTACGCCGGGTTGTACGGGTTGGCCGAGGTGCTGCTGCCGGCGGCCGGCGCGGCCTGGGCCGCGGGCGAGGCGGCGGCCATCAGCACGCCGGTGAACAGGGACAGGGCTGCGAGGCCGGTGAAGGCCGCGCGGGCGCCGCGGATCCGGGGAGTACCCATGTGTGGGGGGAATCCTCTCTCCTGCAGACCGTCAGGACACGCCTGTTGGGCGCACTGGGACGGTCGGCTGCGTGGGGTCGGGGCTTGCTGGAGGCACCTGTGCGGGCCGGGGCCGCGGGTGTGCGGCGGCGGCCTTGGAGCGGGTGGTGCTGGGCGCACTTGGCCTCGGGGCGGTGCGTGGGGACGCGCCGCACACCGGTGAGTCAGCTGGTCACCGCGGCGGTGTGGCCCGCGGCTGCTGCGGGATTCGCAGTTGGTGCGCCGTTCGCTGCCGTGAAGCAAAGCAGAGTTGGCGAGGCCCGGTCAACGGTCCTGACGCCAGATTCCTGTACCGACCGACCGATCGGTCGTCACGCCCCTCGCTCGCCGCGCAGCCGTTACCGTGTGCCCGGCCGGGAGAGCAGATCGTCCAGGAGTGCCGCCCAATGCTGGGCGAGGTAGAAGTGACCGCCGGGGAAGGAGCGTTGGGCGAAGCCGGCGGTGGTGACGGGGGCCCAGGCGGCGACCGAGGCCTCGTCCACGTACTCCTCGGCGTCGCCGAAGTAGGCCGTCACCGGGATGGCCAGCGGAGTGTTCGCCGGGTCCACCTGGTGCTGCTCGGTGATCCGGTAGTCGCCGCGCAGCACCGGCAGCACCAGGTCGCGCAGCTCCGGGTCGTCCAGGAAGCGCATGTCGGAGCCGCCGAGCTTGCGCAGGTCCTCGATCAGCGCCTGCTCGCTCGCGTCGGCCAGCCCGCGGGGCTTGACCATGCCCGGGCCCGAACGGCTGGAGAGGAAGAGCGCACGCGGCCGGATGCCGGGCCGCCCGGCCAGCAGCCGGGCCGCCTCGTAGGCCACCGCGGCACCCATGCTGTGCCCGAAGAGCACCAGCGGCGCGTCCGCGAGATCGGCGCAGGCCTCGGCGACCGGGCCGGCCAGTTCGGCGATGCTCAGCGGCAGCGGCTCCATCAGCCGGTCCTCCCGGCCCGGGTAGCGCACCCCCAGGACCTCCACCCCGGGCGGGGCCAACTCGCCGAGCGGGCGGTAGTAGTTGGCGGTGCCGCCCGCGTGCGGGCAGCAGAGCACCCGCAGCCGGGGCGGGCCGGGCCGCTCGGGGCTGAGCCTGCGGAACCACTGCTCGGCGGTCGCCCTGCCCCCGTCGCCCATCTCCCGGCCCCTTCCGTCGCACCGCCCCTCGGCAGGGCACATGCTAGCGGACGGCGATCATGCGTTTGCCGGGTTCCGGATGCTGACCTCCCGTCAGCGCACCGCCGACAGCTCGGCCAGCAGCTCCGGCCCGTCCCAGTGGCGCTCCGGGCCCTGCTCGGCCTGGTGCACCAGCTCGGCCAGCCGGGCGTTGACCGGCGCCCGCAGCCCGTACTCGGCGGCCAGCGCCACCACCTCGCCCTGGAGGTTGTCCACCTCGGTCGGCCGCCCGCGCCGCAGGTCCTCCCACATCGAGGAGCGGGCCTGCTCGTCCACCCGCAGATTGGCCGCCGCCAGCCGGCGGAAGGCCGCGTCCGGCATCAGCAGGGCCCGCGCGGTGACCGCCGCCGGGAACGGCCCGACCCGGGCCACCGGCAGCCCCGCCGCCCGGAACGCCGCCAGCGCCTCGCCCTGGCAGAGCGCCAGGCACTGCCGGTAGGCCCGCCGGCCCAGCTGCTCGCGCAGCGGCAGGCCGGAGAGCGCGTTCACCGCGTTGTTCAGGTTGGCCAGCAGCTTGGCCCGCTGGGTCGCCCCGATGTCGCCGGCCGCCCGGGCCGACAGCCCGGCCCGCGCCAGCACCGCCAGCAGCCCGGCCGCCGCCGGGTGCTGCTCGACCGCCACCGCCCCGGCCGTGCCGCGGTGGAAGGTGCCCGGCGCGGACTGCAGCACGTTGTACGGCACCATCGCCGCCAGCACCGTGCGGCCCGGCAGCGCGGCCCGCAGCACCTCGGTGTTGTAGAGCCCGTTCTGCAGGCTCACCACCACCGCGCCGCCGCCGACCGCGGCCAGCTGCCGGGCGGCGGCGCCGGTGGCCGCGGTCTTCACCGTCACCAGCACGAAGTCCGCCCCGGCCGCCGCCTCCGGACCGGTGGCCACCGCGAACCGGTCGGCCGGCACCGTCCGGGGCGGCTGCCCGCCGCCCGACAGGGTCAGCCCGCCGGCCAGGGTGTCCAGCACGGCCGGGCGCCCGATCAGCGTCACCTCCGCGTGCTCGGCCAGGTGGCCGCCCAGGTAGCAGCCGACGCTGCCGGCGCCGAGCACGGCGATCCGCGGACGGTCCATCAGTTCTCCTCAGGGGTGGGCCGGGGCACGGTGAGAGTGTGCAGCAGGGCGGGCAGGAAGCGCCGCTCCAGGGTGCCGGGCGGCAGCTGCTCCGGCTCCACGTAGCTCTGCGCCAGGCCGCCCTCGCGCAGCGCCACCAGCAGCCGGGCGAACTCCTCGGCCGGCACCGTCAGCGCCAGCCCCGCCCGGGCCAGGCCCGCCGCCAGCCCCTCGGCCAGCGCGGCCCGCAGCCGGGCGTCGTGCCGGGCCAGCACCCAGCCGGCCTGCGGGTCGCGGATCGCCCGCAGGGTGAACTCGGTGGTCACCAGGTACCAGTCGCGCTCGGCCGGCTCGATCACCGAGACCAGCTCCACCAGCCGCCCGACCGTCAGCTCGCCGTCCGGCACCGACTCCAGCGCCGCCGACAGCCGGGCCAGGATCCGCTCGCTGTGCTCGTCGAAGAGCGCCAGGAACAGCTCCTCCTTGCTGCTGAAGTTGGAGTAGAAGGCGCCCCGGGTGAAGCCCGCGGCCGAGCAGACCTGCTCGATCGTGCTCGCCTGGAAGCCGTGCTCGGCGAAGGTCGCCAGTGCCGCCTCCAGGAGGGCCGCCCGGGTGCGCGGGCGGCGGCTGGTGGTGCCCTTGGGCATGCTGCTCCTCGGGTCTCGCGAGGGGGACGGGGTCAGTCGAACAGGTCCGGCTGGCTCGCGGTGATCTGGTCCAGCAGCGGCTGGGCCTGGAACCAGCCGGCCAGGTGGCCGCCGATCTGCTCCCGGGCGCGCACCGCCATCGCGTGGTCGATCGGGTGCGGGGTGCCGGCCGCCATCGCCAGCAGCTGGGCCTGGCAGGAGCGCTCCATGGTGACGAACCACCAGACCGCCTCGGCCACCGTCTGCCCGACCGTCAGCAGACCGTGGTTGGCCAGGATCACCGCCTTGTGCGGGCCGAGCGCGGCGGCGATCCGCTTGCCCTCCTCGGTCTCGTCCGCCACCCCCTGGTAGTCCAGGTAGAGCCCCTGGTCCTGGTAGAAGGCGCAGGCGTCCTGGGTGATCGGGTCCAGCGGCCGGTGCAGGGAGGCGAAGGCCTTGCCGTGCAGTGAGTGGGCGTGCGCGGCCGCGACCACGTCGGGCCGGGCCGCGTGCACCTCGGAGTGGATCACGAAGGCGGCCCGGTTCACCGGCCGCCGGCCGGCCAGCAGCTTGCCCTCCTGGTCGACCAGCACCAGGTCGGAGGTCTTGACCAGGCTGAACGCCATGCCGAACGGGTTGACCCAGAAGCAGTCCGGGAACTCCGGGTCGCGCACCGTGATGTGGCCGGCCACCCCCTCGGAGAAGCCGAACCGGCCGAACAGCCGGAAGCCGGCCGCCAACTGCTCCTTGCGGTGCCGCCGCTCCTGCTCCACCGAGTCGAAGACCGGCGGCAGCGGGATGGCCACCCCCTCCGGGGCCGGGCCGATCAGCTTGGCGACGTTGCTGTCCACGGTGCGGTCCACGGGCTACTCCGGGGATGGGTGCGGAACGGACGGCCAGACGATACGCCCGTGCATCCGATACGTCCATGCATCGGTTTCAGTCCGTCGACGCCCGGAGCTTGCCTGCCCGGTCCCAGACCCAGTAGAGGAGCACCCCCGCCAGCGCCAGCGCCAGCGCGGCCACCGGCACGCAGGCGGCGGCGGTGTCGGCGCGCAGCGCGTCGGAGAGCGGCGCGGCCAGGACCACCACGGCCACCGCGGGGCCCGCCGCGTACCAGCCGGCGAAGACCACCGGCCCGAACCCGCTGCCGGCCCCGGCCCGCGGCGAGAAGAGCAGGTCCTTGCGGGGCAGCCCGCGGCAGGCGTTCACCAGCCCGGCCGCCACGAAGGCCGGCACCAGCACCGGCGCCAGCCAGACCGCCGGCCCGCCGCCCGCCAGCTCCACCACCAGCGCCGCCAGCACCGCGAGCACCCCGCCCAGCAGCACCGGCACCACCGCGTGCCGCAGCATCAGCCCGGTGGTCCGGTACGGCGACCAGGAGGACCGCCGCAGGTCGTCGGTCTCCACCCGGGCCGGCTCCAGCAGTTGCGCCACCGCCAGGTAGCCGAAGACCAGCGCGGCGCCCACCGCCGCCCAGGAGGCCGGGCCCCGGCTGGAGTGCGCGGGAACGGCGCAGAGCATCGCCGGAGCGGTCAGCAGCACCGCCCGCCCCAGCCGGGCCGGGGAGCGCAGCAGCGCCGTCGCGTCCCGCCACGGGATGATCAGCCAGGCCTGCCGCGGCACCGGCAGCCGCAGCCGGTGCCGCGGCTCGGCGCCCGCCGCGCTGCTCACCGTCAGCCGGGCGGCCCGCAGCTCCACCGTGCGCAGCGCCGCCACCACCCCCGCGGCCGTCCGGGCCCGCTCGCGCAGCCGGTGCAGCGGCACCTCCGAGGCCGCCCGGTCGGCCAGCACCAGCGCCGCCGCCGTGCCGGCCAGCAGCAGCGCGGCCGCCACCCAGCCACCCGGCACCGACTCCCGGGTCGGCGCCAGCGCGGTGATCCCGGCCCAGCCCCACGGCCCGGACCAGAGCTCGACCCGCTCCAGCCAGCCCACCCGGTGCCCGGCCACCGCGAACCCGCACTGCGCGGCCAGCGCCAGCACCACCAGCAGCACCGGCGCGGTCAGCCGGCGCACCCAGTGCGCGGCCCGGTCGCTCCGCTCCACCAGCACCGCGGCGCTGGTCGCCAGCAGCGGCACGCCCAGGGCGCCCAGCAGGCACCAGCCGAAGGCGGCCGCCAGCCCGACCTTGAGCATCAGTCCCATCGCCACCATCGCCCCGACCGCCGTCACCAGGCCGGGGAAGGCGGCCAGGGCGCAGGAGAGCCAGAACCACGGGCGCAGCACCGGGCGCGGGCGCACCGGGTGGGCCAGCAGCCAGTCGATCGAGGCCCGCGGGGGCACCACCGGCCCGCGCCACAGCGCGTCCCGCAGCACCACCAGCACGGTGGCCAGCGAGACGGCGGCGATCCCGCTGGGCAGCGCGGCCAGCAGCCGGCCGCCGCCGGCCGTGTAGTCGGCGCCCATCCGGGCCTGGAGGAACATGCCCAGGCTCGGCATGCCGCCCCAGACCACCAGGATCAGCGCCACGCAGTAGACGGCGAAGAGCACCTGCTTGGCCCGGTTGCGCCGGTGCGGGGCGCGCAGGTGGCGCAGCAGCGCCAGCGCCTCGGGTGTCCAGTCGTCGGCCTCGGACCACTCGGGCGGGGCGCCGGTGTGCTCGGCGTGCGGGGCCGTCACCGGGCACCCGCCCGGTCCAGCACCTCGTTCGCCGGGCCCTGGTCCACCAGCCGGCCCTCCTCCAGCAGCACCACCCGGTCGGCCACCTCCCGGGCCAGGTCGGCGTGGTGGGTGACCAGCATCACGGCCACGCCGTCGGCCAGCTCGCCGCGCAGCAGGTCGGCCAGCCGGCGCCGGGCGCCCGGGTCGAGCCGCTGCTCGGGCTCGTCCAGCAGCAGCAGGTCGCGCGGGCGGACCAGCGCGCAGGCCAGCAGCAGCGCCTGCAGCTGGCCGGAGGAGAGCGCGGAGGGCAGCGCCTCGGCCCGCTCGGTGAGCAGCTGCTCCTCCAGCACCTGGGCCACCCAGACGCCCGGGTCGGCCACGCCGTGGGCGACCGCGACCAGCAGCAGGTGCTCGCGCACGGTGAGGTCCGGGTAGTGCGCCACGGTGTCGCCGACCACGGCCACCCGGGCCCGGATGCGGGGGTCGTTCTCGTCCATCGGCAGGCCGTCGAACCGGACCCGGCCGGAGGTCGGCAGGTCCCGGCCGGCGGCCACCCGCAGCAGGGTCGACTTGCCGGAGCCGTTGTGGCCCAGCAGCGCCACGCACTCGCCCGCGGCCAGGCTGAGGCTGAGCGGATGGAGCACCACCCGGTCGCCGTAGGTGCGGCTGACCTCCGTCAGCTGCAGGAGCGCCTTGGTGTTGTCGGCCATCAGCGGGGTGCCCTCTCGACGTATGGTCGGTTCACCCTACCGAGCGCCTGCCGGTCTCCGGACCGCGTGCGTCCCGGCTCACACCGTGAGGACGATCCGGCCCCGGCCGTGGCCCTGCTCGCTCAGCCGGTGCGCCCGGGCCGCCTCGGCGAGCGGCAGCACCGCCCGCAGCGGCAGCCGGAAGGTGCCGGCCGCGGTCAGCTCCAGCACCTTGGCGAGCGCGGCCGGGGTGTGGTCGGCCTCCGGGTCGCTGCCGGTGAAGGAGGCGCCGGCCTCCTCGGCCTCCTGCGGGTTGACGATGCTCAGCACCCGGGCGCCGCCGCCGAGCAGCGCCACCGAGCCGGCCAGGTAGCCGCCGGCGGTGTCCAGCACCGCGTCCACGCCCTCGGAGGCCACGGCGCGGACCCGGTCGAAGACCTCGTCGCCGTACTCGACGGGCTCGGCGCCCAGCTCGCGCAGGTAGTCGTGGTTGGCCGGGCTCGCGGTGCCGATCACCCGGGCGCCGGCGGCCACCGCGAACTGCACGGCCACCGCGCCGACGCCGCCGGCCGCGCCGTGCACCAGCAGGGTCTCGCCCTTGGCGAGGCCGAGCGCGGCCAGCGCCCGGGTCGAGGTCTCGGCGGCCATGTGCAGGGCGCCGGCCTGCTCCCAGCTGAGCTCGGCCGGCTTGGCGGCGAGGGCGTTCTCGGCGGTGACGGCGTACTCGGCGTAGGCGGCGGGCACCCGGCCGAACACCTCGTCGCCGACCGACCAGCGGGTCACCCCGGCGCCGACGGCGGTCACCGTGCCGGCCGCCTCCAGGCCGAGCACGTGCGGCAGCTCCAGCGGCATCACGGCGGCCAGGTAGCCGGCCCGCAGCTTCCAGTCGACCGGGTTGACGCCGGCCGCCCGGACCCTCAGCTGGACCTCGCCCGGGCCGGGCTGCGGGGCCTCGGCCTCGACGGTGGTGAGCTGGTCGGCGTCGCCGTAGGCGGTGAAGGAGATCGCGACGGACATGGGCTGACTCCCTGTCAGGTGGGTGGTGCCCGGGCGGTTTCCCGGACACCCACGACCCTGCCAGTGCGGCGCCCGCGGCAGCAGCGGAGCGTTTCGCCTAGGACCGGGAATCCCACCCTCGCCCGCCGTGGTTCGCACTGGACATGGACCGCCTGATCGACCGCCCGCAGCTCGCCGACTTCCTCCGCCGGGCCCGCGCCCGGGTCCGGCCGTCGGACGTCGGCCTGGCCGACGGCCCGCGCCGGCGCACCCCCGGGCTGCGCCGCGAGGAGGTCGCCCAGCTCAGCGGGATGTCGCCGGACTACTACATGCGGCTGGAGCAGGCGCGCGGCCCGCAGCCGTCCACCCAGCTGCTCGGCGCGCTCGCCCGGGCCCTCAAGCTCACAGCGGACGAGCGCGACCACCTCTACCTGCTCGGCGGCCACCGCCCGCCGGCCGCCGCGCCCGCCGGCCCCGAGATCGCGCCCGCCGTGCGCTACCTGCTGGACCGGCTCACCGACACCCCCGTGCAGCTGGTCAGCGACCTCGGCGACCTGATCGCGCAGAACGCCGCCGCAGACCGGGTCTTCGACCCGGTCTGCCACGTCTCCGGCCAGCGCCGCAACATCGTCTGGGCCTGGTTCAGCAGCCCCGTCGTGCACGACCTCTACTCGGCGGAGGAGTGGACGGACTGCGGCCGGGCCCTGGTCGCCGACCTGCGCGCCGCCGCCACCCGCCGCGGGCCCGACGATCCGGCGGCTACCACGCTGATCACCCAGCTGCTGGCGCACAGCCCGGAGTTCGCCGCGCTCTGGACCCGCCACGAGGTCGGCACCTACCGGACCAGGCGGATCCGGCTGCACGAGGAGGAGTACGCGGTGGAGACCCTGCTGACCCCGGCGGAGGACCAGCGGCTGCTGCTCTTCACGCTCGTGGCCCCCGCCCCCGCGCCCGCGCCCACACCCGTGCCCGCACCGGCTCCGCCTTTGGTCACCACAACCCGGTGAGCCGGGGCGCGGTGGCGGCGCCCTGGCGCAGACCCGCCGCGTGGGCGGCCGGCCAGACCGTGCGGTCGGCGGGGTTCGGGCCGATGGCGTCGGCTGACGCACCATCGGGGGTGAGGGTGACGATCCGTCCGGTGTCGCCATCCTCCGCCGCCGTCGACCTCGCCATCGGGTCGAGCAGCACCACCAGCCGCGCCCCTGCCGCCAAGTCGACATTGGTGCCCGCCCGCAGCGCCCCGTCCAGGTACTTCCCGCCCAGCGCCGGGACCGGCGGGTCCACGCCCGGGAACGCACTGCTGGCCGCCACCGCGTGCGCCAGCGGCACACCGCTCTCGCGGTCCCAGACGACGGCTTCGCCGCGGTGCGCCTCCACGGCGGTGATCAGCAGCGGGCGGTCCGGCCATGCCGTGGCGCCGATCAGCGCGGTGCGGCCGGCGAGCAGGGCTGCCAGCGCCTCCGGGGTGGCGCGGTCGAGGGCGAGCCGGCCGACCCGGCGGCGCTTTTCGACCGGGTCGAGCGTGGGGTCGCCGAGGACGGCGAACACCTGCCCCAGCACCTCGGGGCTCGGCGCCGCCGGCGGCCGGGTCGGCGGCAGCGCGGGCGTCCCCAGGCCCTCGAAGTGCGCCGGCCCGCCCGCGAGCAGGGCCGCCGCGGTGATCGCGCCCGCCGAGGTGCCCACGGTGAGGTCGGCGGTGCCGAGGTCGACGCCGTGGCGCCGCAGCCCGAGCAGCAGGCCCGCCATCCAGGCCGTGCCGGCGGGGCCGCCGGGGCCGAGGACGAGGGCGCGGTCGACTGCGTTCACGGGGTTCCTCCTGGAGTGTGGGTGTTGCGTGGACCGCGTGCCAGCAGCGTGGCCGGCACCAGCGCCAGCGCCAGCAGCCCCGCCGCGACGGCGTAGGCGGTGCGGAAGCCGGCCGGGCCGACGCCCGCCCCGCCCAGCGCCGTTGAGATCAGCGCCGTCCCGATCGACGCCCAGAGCTGGGAGTTGATGCTCAGCAGTGTGCTCGCGGCCGCCACCCGCTCCTTGGGCAGATGACGTGCGGCGGTGGCCATGGTCGGCATCAGCACCATCCCGGAGCCGATCCCCATCAGCATCGCCGACCCGACCACCCGCCAGGCCGGTGAACCGGGTTCGCCCACCTGGAGTGCCGTCAGCGCCATGCCCAGTGCCCCGAGCGCGATCCCGGGCGGGATCAGCCGCCGCGGCGGCACGGAGTCGATCCGCCGGGCCGCGATCTGCATCGACACCCCGACGGCCAACCCCACCGGCGCGCCCAGCAGTCCGGCCGCCATCGCGCTCTGGCCGCGCACCTGCTGCCAGTAGACCGGCGCGAGCAGCATCGAGCCGAAGTAGCCGCAGGTGAACAGCGCCAGCGTCGCCACCGAGGCGGCGAACGCCCGATCGCTCAACAGCCGGAGATCAAGCAGGGGCTGACGTGTCGCCAACGCCCGCCAGGCGAACCCGCCGACCAGCACCGCCCCGACCACGACGGCGCCCAGCACGGACTCCGCGAACCCGTACAGCAGCAGCGCCAGCCCGGGGGAGAGCATCAGCAGCCCCGGCACGTCCAACTTCGGTGCCGCCGAACGCTCGCGCGGCCCCTCCGGCTGCAGCAGCCGCACCGCCAGGCCCAGCGCCAGCAGCCCCACCGGCAGGTTGACCAGGAACATCCACCGCCAGGACACCGTGTCCAGCAGCCACCCGCCCAGCACCGGCCCGGCCACCGGGCCGACCAGCACGGGCAGTCCGAGCATCGCCATCGCCCGCCCCAGCCCGTCCCGGTCGGCGGCCCGCATCACCATCGCCATGCCGACCGGCATCAACAGGCCGCCGCCCAGGCCTTGCAGGGCCCGGAAGGCGATCAGGCTGCCGACGTCCCAGGCGCAGGCGGCCAGCAGCGAGCCGAGGGTGAAGAGGCCGAGCGCGGTCAGGTAGGTGCGCTTGGCGCCGATCCGGGCCATCGCCCAGGCGGCGGTCGGGATCACCGCCGCGAGGGCCAAGGTGTAGGCGGTGGTGGCCCATTGCACGGTGGCCAGCGGGGCGTGGAACACCACCGTGAGCCTGCGCAGCGCGACATTGACGATCGTCATGTCGAGCACCGAGAGCAGCGAACCGGTGACCACGACCGCGACGGTCCGCCCCACCGCCGACCGGGTCCTGTCCGGTGCCGCCAAGCCGGTGGAAGCCGTCAACTGCGCCACCGCGCTCACGCCCCGTACGGGCGCTCGGCCCGGGCGGTGCGCAGCGTCCGTGCCCACCAGTCGAGTTGGCCGAGCATGCCCTTGGCGGCGCCCTCGCAGACGGCGGCGTCCAGCGGCGCGCCGTCGGCCGCCAGGCCGGACCAGGGGCCGTGCAGGCTGACCGAGTCGCGCATGGTCACGGTGTGCGTCTCGGCGAAGACCAGTCGCAGTTGCTCCACGGCGCGCAGGCCGCCGCCGAGGCCGCCGTAGGAGACGAAGCCCACCGGCTTGGCCTGCCACTCCGCGCGGTGCCAGTCGATCAGGTTCTTCAGGGCGGCGGGGAAGCTGTGGTTGTACTCGGGCGTGACCACGACGAAGGCGTCCGCCGCCGCCAGCACCGGCGTGACCTTCGCCAGCGCGGCCCGGGCCTGCGGCGAGGGGCTGCCGCCCCAGCCCGGCATCGCCAGCGGCAGGTCGACCTCGGCGAGGTCGACGAGGTCGAACTCCATGCCGCCCTGCCCGCCGGCGACCCCCAGGAACCAGTCGGCGACCTTCGGCCCCAGGCGCCCCTCGCGGACGCTGGCGACGATGACGGCGACGCGCAGGTCAGTGGTGTTCTCGTTGGTGTTCTCGGCAGACATGGTGGGTCCCTCCCTCGGACGATCTTCGTTCCTCCGGTAAAGTACAACGAGCGTTGTAGAAAATACAACGGCCGTTGTACCTAGGACTCGGGAAGGAAGCCGATCGGATGAGTGCCGCCAGTGACGAGGTCACACCCCGCAGGCTCGCCAAGCAGATCGCCATCGCCAGCGCGTCCTGCGGCGTCTTCGGCCGCGAGGGCTACGCGCGCGCCTCGGTGGACGCCCTGGCGGCGGCGGCCGGGGTCTCCACCCGCACGCTCTACAACCACTTCCCGGGCGGCAAGGCGGAGTTGTTCCGCACCGTGGTCACCTGGACCTCGGGTCAGGTGCGCGAGGCGCAGATCGCCAAGCTCACCAAGCTGCTGGACCCGGCCCGGCCGCCGCGCCCGGAGGACCTGGAGCGCGACCTGGTGGCGCTCGCCCGCGCCTTCGTCGCCCTGATGGACGAGCACCCGGACCACTTCGCCCTGGTCCGCCACATCCACGCCGAGGCCGACCACGTGCCGGCCGAGGTGCTGCAGGCCTGGCGCGACGCCGGCCCGGGCCCGGTCGGCCGCGCGCTGGCCGAGAGCATGGCCCTGCTCGCCGCCGCCGGCCTGCTCGACCTGCACGACGACCCCGCCCTGGCCGGCGCCCACTTCATGGCGCTCACCTCGCACTCGATCGTCCAGCTCACCCACTACGGCGTGCTCCCGCTGCCCGCCGCCGAGGCCGAACGCCAGATCACGGGTGGCGTGGCGGCCTTCCTGCGCGCCTACCGGGCCGCCTGACCGGGTGCCGGGGGCTGGGTGAACCGACCGCTCGCGCGGCCCGTCAAAACGGTTGGAACCCGTCGAATCCGCTCCGCGGGGCCCAGGCGCCACCGAAGGGAACGACGATGAAGAAGCCGAAGCAGCTGAAGGCCGTCCTCGTGACGGCCGCCGTCGCCGCGGGCATCGCCGCGGCCGGCGCCGCGCCGGCTCGGGCGGCCGACACCTGCCGGCTCGGCTCGGGCACGTACCTCTGCCAGTACGGCGTGGCCACCACGACCTTCCCCGAGGGGACCAAGGAGCAGTTCGTGATCGGCACCGACAGTGCCGTGTGGACCCGCTGGACCAACACCAGCGGCACATGGAGCGGCTTCCTCTCGATGGGCGGCGTGGCGACGAGCGGTGTCACGATCTCGCAGTCGAGCGTGGACGGTTGGAACATCGCGATCACGGTCCGGAGCACCGACGGCTACCTCTGGGACCGCGTCCGCGACCACAACGGCAACTGGACCGCCTGGGACCACATCCCCGACCCGTCCTGACGCGCGCCGATTGACGTCGGTCGCTTGATGCCCGCCCGCTGACGCTTGCTCGCCATCCGAAGTTGTTTGAACATGTTCCTTTCCATCGGATTCCGTTGGGTGGCGAGCGGCAGGATCTCGCGCGGTCGGCTGCAACGAGGCGGTCGTCGGTGGCTTCGACGGAGGATCGCGAATGCGTTGGCGTGTGCTTGCCCGGACTGTCTGTGCGGGGGCGCTGCTCGCCGCGCTCCCCCTGATCTCACCCACGCCGGCGACGGCCGCTGTGGTGACCTCCGCGAACCTGATCGTCAACGGCGACGCCGAGTCCGGGCCGGCCAGCGGCAACGGCAACTCGGCGGTCCCGATCCCCGGTTGGACCGTGACCCAGGGTGTGCCCGTGGTGGTGGCCTACGGCACCTCCGGCTTCCCGAGCGCGGGTTCCCCCGGCTCCCCGACCCGGGGCGCGAAGTTCTTCGCGGGCGGCAACAGCGGGAGCTCCGCGCTGCACCAGAGCGTGGACATCTCCGCCTCCGCCGGGTCGGTCGACGCCGGCACCGCCACCTACAACCTCTCCGGCTGGCTGGGCGGTTGGCAGGGCGACAACGACCGGGCCGCACTGGTGGCCACCTTCGCCGACGCCGCCGGCAACCGGCTCGGCTCCGCCCAGATCGGCCCCGTCACCTGGACCGACCGCAACTCGGTGACCGAGTTCCTGCAGCGCAGCGCCGTCGGCACCGTCCCGGCCGGCGCCCGCTCCATCGCGCTCGACCTGCAGATGACCCAGTCCTGGGGCTACGACGACGGCTACGCCGACGGCCTCTCGCTGACCCTGACCACCGGCAGCCCGCGCAGCGCCAACCTCGTCCTCGACCCCGGCGGCGAGTCCGCCAGCTGCACCAACAGCGGCAAGGACGGGACGACGGTGCCCGGTTGGACCGTCACCGCAGGTGAGCCGGACGTGATCTGCTACGCCACCCCGAACGACTTCCCGCACCCGGGCACACCTGGCTCACCGAACCGCGGCAACGCCTTCTTCGCCGGCGGCGCGACCGGCAGCTCCAACCTGCGGCAGACGGTCGACGTCTCCACGGCCGCGGCCGCCATCGACCAGGGCGGTACCACCTTCGACCTCTCCGGTTGGCTCGGCGGCTACGGCAGCCAGAACGACCGGGCGGCTCTGACCGCGACCTTCCGCAACGGGGCTGGGGCGAGCCTCGGCACCGGCCAGATCGGCCCGGTCACCGACGCCGACCGCAACGAGGCGACCAGCTTCCTGCTCCGCGACACGACGGGGGCGGTGCCCGCCGGCACCCGCTCGATCCAACTCGACCTCTCCTTCACCTACTCCTACGGCGACACGACGGACGGCTACGCCGACGACCTGTCGCTCACCCTCTCCACGCCGGTCGCCGCGCCGGTCCTGGCCGTGCCGCCGTCCAGCACGCCGGCCTTCGACCACGTCTTCTTCGCCTTCATGGAGAACGAGAACTACCAGGACGTCATCGGGAGTTCGACCGCCCCCTACATCAACGGCACGCTGCTGCCGAAGGGCACCCTGCTCTCCAACTCCTACGCCCTCACCCACCCGAGCGACCCCAACTACCTGGCGGCGTCGGGTGGATCGACCTTCGGCTGGTCCTCCTCCCCGACCGTGGGCAGCGACAAGATCGACGCGCCGAACCTGGGCGACACCGCCGACGCGGCGGGCAAGACCTGGAAGGGCTACGCGGGCGGCATGTCCGGAAACTGCGACACCAGCTACCACGACAGCGCCGGCGGCGGCTACTACCTGCCCGACGACGAGCCGTTCATGATGTACAAGGACGTCATCGACAACCCGTCCCGCTGCGCCGCCCACAACCAGCCGCTCACCCGGCTGACGACCGACCTCCAATCGGCCGCGACCACGCCGAACTTCGTCTGGTTCGCCGCCAACGACTACGACGACATGGAGATCGGCACCCGGACGGACGGCGACAACTGGCTGCGGAGCTACCTGCCGAACATCTTCAACTCGCCCGCCTGGACCCAGCAGCGGTCGCTGCTGATCCTGTCCTGGGACGAGGCCTACGACAAGGCGTACGGCCCGAGCGAGCCCAACCACGTCGTCACCCTGATGATCGGCTCCCAGAACACCGTCAAGCCCGGCTACACCAGCACCACCCGGGTCGACCACTACAGCATGCTGCGCACGGTCGACGAGGCGCTGGGCCTGAACCCGCTGACCAACAACGACAAGTACGCCACCCCGGCCAACGACGTCTGGAACCACCCGGGCCCGCTGGTGGGCGCCGGCTCCGGCCGCTGCCTGGACGCGGGCGGAAGCCCGGCCACCATCCAGGACTGCAACGGCGGTTCGAGTCAGCAGTGGACGGCCACCTCCGCCAACACCCTGACTGCGGCCGGTACCTGCCTCGACGCCTCGGGCGGCGGCACGAGTCCGGGTACCCCGGTCATCCCGTGGAACTGCAACGGCGGTGCCAACCAGCAGTGGACGTTCGCGGCTGACGACACCATCCGGGGTGCGCAGTCCGGCCTCTGCCTGGACGTGACGGGAGCCGGTACTGGGAACGGGACACCGGTGGAGCTGTGGACGTGCAACGGCGGCAGCAACCAGCTTTGGCAGAGCGGCAGGTGACGACCAGGCGGTCAGCGGGCGCCGGCCGGTCGGCCGGGCCCGCGCCGCCGGTTCGCCCCGGCATCGGCGGCCGATAGGATCGGCCGTCCACGAATCGGCTGGGGGGCTGCGCCATGGAGCAGGGGTACTACGAACGCGAGGTCGAGCTCGCACGACAGCGACGACGCACCGTCACCAGACGGTCGTTCTGGGCCGGGGGTGCCGCGCTCGTCGCAGCGGGTGTCACCGGATGGGCCGTGTCCGACCAGGGAGACCGGACGCCTGAGACGGCGCCGAGGTCCACACCGACCGCCCGCTCCTCGCCCACACCCGTGGCGGTCCAGCCTGGTGGCGGGGCGCCGGATCCGCTGTGGTCCTACACCTCGAAGGCCGACTTCGGCAGTTCCAACCTCGCCGTCGCGGGCGGTCGGGTCTACGTCGTGAGCGACCGGCTGACGGCGGTCGACGCCGCGACCGGGGCCGTGGCCTGGAACGGCGAGTACATCGACGGCCTGCTCGCGGCGGCCGGCGGCGGTCTCGTCTTCGTCGGGAGCCCGAACAGCCTCACGGGCTACGACCAGGCCACCGGAAAGAGTGCCTGGCGGCCGCGGTACAGCGGTCCCAGCTCACCGTCCTACAGCCTGGTCCAGGCCCTGTGCGCGGATGACGAGCTCGCCTACGGGATCACCTGGGGACAGAACGGTCTCAACGGCCAGGCGACCAAGCTGGTCGCGTGGTCGATCGAGAGCGGAGTCGAGAGCTGGTCCCAGGAGCTGCGGCCCGGGCAGCAACGGTACGGCGTCCAGCATGGGCTCAGGGACGGTCGGATCTACCACAACGACGGCCAGTTCACCATCATCGCGCGCAGCACCAAGGACGGGCAGCAGCTCTGGAGCACCCCGACGGGGGCGGACTTCGCGATCACCCCCGTGACCGACGGCGACCGGTTGTACTGCCTCGCAGGGAAGGACGGTCTCCAGGCACTGAGCACGGCCACGGGGAGCCGTCAACTGCTGATCAGGCAGAAGGGCGGCGCAGATGGGTCGTTCGGCCAGGTGACGGCCGTGAACGGCGTGGTGTACGGATTCCCGGGGGACCAGAGCGTCTGCGCCTGGTCCGCGAAGACCGGTGAGCAACTGTGGGAGTGTCCGCTGCCGTTCCGTCCCTCCGATGTCAACCAGCCCGTGCTGGTGCAGAACACCCTCTTCGTCGTCGGCACGGGCATCGACGGGGTCACCGCGGTGGATGCCGGGTCCGGTGCGATCCGCTGGAGGTTCAGGACGGACCCGCTGTCATCTCCCTCGGAGGAATGGGCGTTGACCACCGACGGCCGGCGCCTGTTCGCCGGACTGGGTACGACCCTCTTCGCGCTGCCCGCGTCCTGATGGCCAGACTCGGTGCTCGGCCCCGGCAGGTCCGAGGTCCTGCCGGGGCCGACGGGGTGCGGGGGAGAGGCGGTCAGGCGGCGGGGAAGTCCCCGGCGTGGACCCCGGCGACGAAGGCCGACCAGGCGCCGGCCGGGAAGACCAGCGCGGGGCCGTCGGGGTTCTTGGAGTCGCGGACCGGCACGCCGGCCGGGAAGCCGTCGGCGACCTCGATGCAGTCACCAGTGTTGCCGCTGTAGCTGCTCTTCCGCCAGCCGACGGTACCGAGATCCTGGGTGTGCATGCCTGCTACCTCTCCACGGGTCGTCCTTAGAGGGTGTTCGATACCGATTTAGGCTGCCGCGAGGAGTTTCGGGCGGAGGTATTGCCCGATTCTGTCCGGGCTGGCGGTCAGTCGGGTGGCCAT